>JABRVZ010000047.1:0-37803 GCA_039961775.1 Chloroflexota bacterium | reverse complement strand
AGTAGCGAGGAGTAGCGGAATAAAATCAGGTACGGAATTTGCCGTTTGTTCCGGGCACGATGCTGCCATTCTCCAAAAGCCTTATCCCGAATTGACGTTATCTTATCTCATAAAATCTTGCAGTTCCCGCCCGATGTTTTCGGTCATCTTCAGGCGGGATTCTTTTTTCAGGCGAAACCCTGCTTCCTGTGCAACAGGTTGAAGGAGCAGGTAGAGCATGTTATCCTTGACCAGAACTTCTTTGGGTGGAAAACCCTGCGCGAGTATTTCTACAACGACAGCGGGAACCTCCGACCACATGGCTTCCATCGAGGGGAGGGGCGTCAACATTTCAAAGCCTGCGATCATGCCGCTTTCGTGATCCACCACCATCAACAGGAAGGGGAAGAACGGTCTTTCTTTGGCTTTCTCCTGAACGGGATTCAACATCATCTGCAGGTCAATTTCCAGTGTCATTTTCCCCGGCATCATTCCGCGAAGATGTTCGAGCGCTTCTTCGTTCATTACGAGATCGAGCGTTACTTCCCGGCGGAAAGCGATCCGCTGTACGCTGTCCTCCCACTTGTCGTTTTTCTTCACGCGCACAAGATAATCATGCAGGGTGTCGGTTGGCATGAGAATGGAGGGGTCTTCCTTGAAGCGCGGCGCGATCTCCAGCAATTGCTCCAACGCGCAGATGAGTATTTCGGCTTCTTCTTTTTCGATATGCCAGGGGAAACAGCCGGGACGGTAACTTCGGAAGAGGGGCCAGGCATTTGCGCCGCGAAATTTAAGCCCCAGTTTTTTCATCATATCGCGGTCTTCTTTGGCAATCGCATCGCGGTCTTCGAACGAGGCCTGCACTTGCGGAATTTGCAGTACAAGTTCCGGCGGAGCGCTATGTCCTTGCTCTTGAATGTTCCAAAATCCGCCCAGTCCCTTTGCGCCTTGATAGACTGCAATGGCAAAATGCTCGCCCAACATACCCATCACGCTGACAAATTCCAGGTCGCCGCTTTCGGGCATTTGAAAGCCGAAGATGTCGTCCTCTTCCATCCATTCCCATGGCGCAAGTTCCTTGACTTGCGCCATCAGGTCATACAATCTTTTCCATTGTTGGAGCGTTGGGGAGTTTGTCTTTGACATGGTGATTCATCCTTTTCTCTTCAGCAGTTCCTTCAGTCGTGGGTGTTCCGCATAGACCCCGCGATATTTCTCCGGCAGCAGCGCCGCGATGTGACACATGATTTCGTCAGTGTATTGCTTCAGGGCTTCGTCGCGGTTTTCTTTGGGCAGCGGCGGGAGGGTGAAGGCTGGTCCCGCAGTGACCGTCATACGGGTCCGTTTGAGGCGTTTGAGATTGTTGAGCAGAACTTTGTCTTCGGTTCCGGTCAGGGCAACGGGAACAATCGGACGGTTCAACCTGGACGCCAGATAACTGACGCCGGGTTTCGCCTCAATCAATGAACCGACGCGCGAGCGCGTCCCCTCCGGAGCGATGACCAGGATATTGTTTGCCTCCATCAACTTGATGACCTTGCGCAGGGTCTTGACATCTGGATTGTAGCGGTCAATGAAAATCAGGTTGAAGTATTTGCTCAGCCAGCGGAACAACGCCACTTTCTCCCATTTCTCCGCTACCAGCACGAACATATCCCAATTGTCGAGCGCATAGAACGCCATAGGCGCATCCACAATGCCGAGATGATTGGTGGCAATCACAAAACTCCCCTCTTTGGGAAGATGTTCGTAGCCCGTCACCTCCACGCGCGCCACCAGATTGAACAACGCTCGAATCAGCCAGCGGAGAAAATACTTCATGTCTTCAGCAATTCCTTCAAGCGCGGATGGTCTGCGTACACGCCGCGATATTTTTCGGGGAGCATGGCGCCAATGCGGCACATGATTTCATCGGTTGCCTTGCGCATCGCCTCCTCGCGCCCCTTGCCTTTGGGGATTTCGATGGTAAACGGCTCTCCGGCTGTCGCTGTGATTCTGGAACGGCGCAGCCGCTTCAGGTTCTGGACAATGAGGCGGTCTTCTGTGCCGGTGACTGCCACAGGAATGACCGGATACCCGCTCTTTGCCGCCAGAAACGCGACGCCCATCTTCCCTTCTTGCAGCGCCTCTGTCTTGGACCTCGTGCCTTCCGGCGCAATGACGAGCAAACCGCCCCGTTCCATTCTCTCCAAAATCTGACGCAGAGCGGCGTAATCCGCCTCGAAGCGGTTGAGCCAGATGCCGTTGGCGGCGCGTCCCAGCGCGCCAAAAATCGGATGGTTCTTATACTTCTCGGCAATCGGCATGATGATGTCTTCGCGGTCAATCACCGCCATCAGCACCGCCGTATCCAGCCTGCCCAGGTGGTTCGCCGCGATAATGGCGTTTCCCTGGGGCAGGTGTTCCAAGCCGCGCACCTCGATGCGCGCAATCAACTTCATCACAAATCGGACAATGGAGCGTAGTGTTCGGTATTTCATTCCGCCAATTGTACAACAACCCAGCAAAACAAAACGGACGGTTGTCCCGTCCGTTCAATCTTTTGCGGCGTCAACGTTACTTCCACAAATAATCGGTGCTGCCTTTTTTGGAGACTTGTTCCCTGCCATACTTTTCAAAAATGCGTTGGAAAATCATCATGTCGCTGGGCGCCATGTTGATGATTTCGAAACCCACGTTGAAGGAAGTCGGGTCAATGTGATCGGGGCGGCACCACTTGCTTCGGGCAATGAAGACCATTGTCGTCTTGTCCGCCACATCCGCCGTCAGATCAATTTGCATGCGAAAGTCCTGCCCCGGAGGAATCTGTCTCGGACAATCCAGTTTGAAACCGCCTGTGCTGATGTCTGAAAGATAACCGATAATCTGTTTGGTTGCTTCGTCTTTGACCTGCATGTAGTAGGTAAATTCGCGACGGTCTTTTTTTCGTTTGTCAGCCATGAGACACGCTCCTTTCCATCGTCTCCACTCTGGCTAGTATAAACAATCCTCTACCCCAATCCAATACTCCAAGAGAAACAAAAGCGCCATTGCAACGCTTTTGTTTTATTAGGATTTACGTAAAACCTTGCGTAGAGCGCGTTCTCCAACGCGCTGGACAGGTAATTGGCGTTAGAGAACGCCGATTATGCATAAGTCCTGTTTATTTTACTCCGCTTTTAGGATGTGAGTGAGAATCGTTGCGCCCGAGCCGCCAATGTTCTGCGCCATGCCGACCTTCGCGCCGTCCACCTGCGTTTCTCCGCATTCCCCGCGCAACTGCTGCACCACCTCCACAATCTGATACATGCCCGTCGCGCCCACCGGGTGACCGCGCGCCTTCAGCCCGCCGCGCGTGCAGATGGGCACACCTCCCTGCGGGGTGATTTCGCCCTCCAGCCCCAGCCGCACACCCTGACCTCGCTCCGCAAATCCGCACGCCTCCAGCGAAAGCGCCGCCATGATCGAAAACGCATCATGCAATTCGAACACGTCAATGTCGTCCTTCGTGACGCCCGCCATCGCATACGCCTGTTTGGATGACTCATACGCCGCGGAGAGGAACAACGGGTCTTTTCTCGAATGGACGGCAATCGTATCCGTCGCAGACGCTGAACCTGCCACCACCACCCTGGGCTTTCCCTTCACTGAAACCACCCGCTCCGCCGGCACAATGACCGCCGCCGCTGCCCCGTCGCCAATGGGCGACGCATCCAGCAGATTGATGGGCGTGGCAACCATGCTCGATTTCTCGAACTTCTCCACGGTTACCCGTTCGTGCAGGCGGGCAAACGGATTGTGCATGGCGTTGGCATGCGAGTTGATCGAGAACGGGGCGAAATCCTCATGCTTCCAGCCGAACTCGTACATATACCGCCGCATGATGAGCGCATTCAAGCCGACGAAAGAAATACCCTGCTCCACTTCGTAATCCGCGTCTGCGGCGGTGGCAAGGGCAGAGGTGACCTCGCGCCCGGGCTTGTCGGTCATTTTCTCCACCCCAACCACCAGCGCCGAGTCAACATCGCCGGCGGCAACCGCCATCAGCGCGGACCGAAACGCCGCCGCTCCCGAAGCGCAGGCGGCTTCCACTTTGACGGCTTCCTGTCCCCACAACCCGATCCAATCCGAAAAGAATGTCCCAAGTTGATTCTGCCCGTTGATCATGGGCGACAGCATGTTGCCGACAAAGAGCGCATCCACTTTGTCCAGGCCCGCGTCCTGCATGGCGGCAAAGGCAGCGTTGCCCCCAATCTCACGCAGGGAAAGTTCCCAGTGTTCGTCAATTTTGGTTTGACCAATTCCAAGAATGGCAATTTTTCTCATTTCAACTCCTGAAATATTTTAACCGAAGGCGCTCTCATCTTCTATCAAATCCCGTTTTCGAACCGGTTTTGTTCTTCGTAATTTACCCAGGTTGCGACCCTTCACTGGGTGTCCTGTTTTCGCCACAGATTACACAGATTTTCACAGATTTGTAGGAAAACTCCGCGCGAATTCGTGAAATCGGTGGCTAAAGATTGGAATTCGTCCTTCCGATAAGACAAGGCGGCAACGTGAGTTAATTTATAATCCGGTCATTATGACGAAATCGCCTTACCGTTCGAGTTTCTTCATCCTTTTTGGTGCTAACCTCCTCTGGGGCGCTGTTTTGTGGTGGAGCGTCTCAACCTTCGGGCTGGCGACCTCGCGCGACTCGGTCGAATATCTCTTCACCAGCCTGAGCCTGACGCGCGGCGGCGGTCTGGTCTCCTTTCTCGGACAGCGCTATGTCCTGTGGCCCCCGCTGTACCCGGCGCTCCTGTCCGTTTTTCAACGCATCGGCGGGATGGATCCGCTCGAAGCCGCCCTCGCGCTTCAACTCCTGACCTTCGTCTGGATCGCCGCCCTGACAGCCTGGCTGTTCACGCGTCTCTTCCCGCGGACGTTTGCCCTGGCTTTCCTCGGCAATGCCCTCGCACTGACCGGCGTCGGCATGACCATGCTGTTTCAGTCGGTCGGTTCAGATTATCTGTTCATTGCCCTGACTTTGAGCATGGTGTACCTGTGCGCCTCTTACATTACTGAGAACCGCCTGCAAGCAATTGGCTGGATGGTCGTCGTTGCCGCACTCGCCATGCTCCAGCGGTATATTGGGGTGACTTTGCTCATCGTCGCTGCGTGGGTAGTTTTCCGGTATTCGCGCACAGCCCTGGCTGACAGGTTGAAACGGACATTCCTGCTTGGCTTGTCAGTCATCCCGGTGGCGGTCTGGGCATTGAGCCTGCCTGTCGAGGCGGTCGTCCGCAATGACCCTTCGAACCTGTTTGAGAATTTTTACTGGTTCACATTTTCGATCCTTTCATGGTTCGTCCCTGAGTCGGAGTTGTATGACCATCCGTTCCGCACGCAGGTTGGGATGTGGGGGCTGTGGGCAGGCATCCTTATTTGCGGGCTGGTCGTTTGGAAGTACAGCGGGAAACACTGGGAGAAGGTTTCGGTGGAGGTTCCATTATTCCTGTTTGGTGGCGTTTACACGGTCTTGTTGTTGGTTATCGCCAGTTTGACCTCGTTCAACACGCTCGACAGCCGCTTTGCCTCGCCGGTCTTTATTCCGCTAGTGGCGCTGATATTGTCAGCGATGGAAAAACTCCTCTTTTGGGGAGGTGTCCGTGCCAAACTGCCGCCGCCGTTGGCTTATACCCTTATATCCCTTCTGCTCCTGGCAATCTTGGGCTTGTCGCAGATGCGGTCGGTAACAGTGCTTCAGTTCCAGCATGAAAACGGCGGCGGCTACACCTCAAGAGAATGGCATGACAATGATGTGATTGCATATTGGCTTACGCATAAGCCGGCGGAAGAGTATCTGGTATTCAGCAATTATCCTGCCGGGGTGGCCGTCCATACCTGGCATGTGGCGCTGTCCTCTCCGCGGCGAACCAACCATCCCAATGCGGGGGAGGCGGTCATTCCGCTGGAGACGTACCTGCCGTCGCTGTTCGAGGCGGGGAAGGAGTCTTACATTGTCTGGATTGAGCCGAACGAATATACTCACGTATATTCGGTTGGGGAGTTGGAGGCAATTGCGCAGGTCGAGACGGTGTATGAGAGCGCAGATGGCGGTATTTACAGGATTTCGCCGTTACGATGAACGCAGGCATCCGTCCTTTTATCCGTAGGAGTTAAGAATGGAACACATCGTCTGGTTGGAAAAGCTTTATGAAGCGGTGGCAGGCTTGGGCGAGGAGGGACGCGGAGCGGTCAATTTCCTGCAAACTCGCGGAACGAAAATCGGGTTCCGCAGGGCGCGGCAAAATGTCGGCGCGTTCTGGACCGTGTTTGGGAATATCCGCCTGAATTCACAGTATTACAGTTACGCCACACCGCTGGATGACTTGCGCATTAAGACGCTGATTGTTCACGAAGCGCGGCATTTGCAGCAAGGGCTTTTTACGGCGCTCTCTGTGTATGGGGAGTTGGATGCCTGGCAGTTGGAATTTCGCATTTATCATCGCGTGAGGGGGAATTATCCGCACCCTGCCATCGCCGAATTGATGACATTGCCTCTGGAATTTGACAGAAATGTTTTGCGGAAGGCAGCCATGCTGATGCAAGACTATGCGGGGAAAGGATACCGGGTGGATTTGTTGCCGCTGTACCCGTTGGGCAGGGAAATTCGCTATTGGTTGACGCACAAATAACGGCTGGGGAATAGGCAGTTTTTTCATTAGGGGGCTATGCGTTCCCATTAGCAGGGGTGATGACAAGCCGTTCAATCATATAAATTTTGTGATATTCCACACTATATAAATCCACGTTCTTGGTTAGAATAGGCTTAGAATATTGTGATATTTTTCACAAATACAACCAGGTTAGTCTTATTTTGTGTACCAGGCGTATCAATCACCGATTAGGAGAATGAAACGATGAAGAAGTTTGTACAGCACCTTGGAACACCGGTTTGGGCAACCTTTTGGGTGGTCTTTGCGGTTTGTCTTGTCATTGGGGCGGTGATGAACCCTACAGAGCCCGTCTCTGCCGCCGCCGACCCGGCGCCTGCCCTGCAGGAAGGAACGAAGTACGTTACTTCCAATACATGCGCCGCCTGCCATGAGGAAATTCACAAGGAATGGTCGGGCACGCTGCATTCGCAGGCTTTTTCTTCTCCGGTCTTTCAACAGGATTGGGTCAAGCAGGGATCGTCGCCATCCTGTCTGGCATGTCATACCACCGGCTTCGATGCCAACACCGGAAAATATTCGGAACAAGGTGTCGCATGTGAGGCGTGCCACGGTCCGATGCAGGCGGGGCATCCCGAACAACCCATGCCGATTACGCCGGATTACACGTTATGCGCCACCTGCCACAAAACGACGACGGATGAATGGCAAGCCAGCCGTCACGGGCAGATCAATCTGAACTGCGAAGCCTGTCACAACCCGCATTCGCAGGAGCCGCGCGCGGCTACGGTGACCGAGTTGTGTACCAACTGCCACAAGGATACAGGCTCCTCTTTTACGCACGGTACGCATGCCAATTCGGGTCTTTCGTGCAGTGACTGCCACATGTCTGCCGCTTCGAGCGCCACGATGACGGGCGGTTTGTTCGCGACCGGTCACACATTCGTAGTCGGTTCGGAAGCCTGCATTGGCTGTCACAAGGACACTGTTCATACCCGCGATACCATCGTCTCGCTCAGTGGTCAGCAGACCGGTGATGCGCCCAGCGCCGAGGAGTTGAAAAAACTGGTCAGCGAGAAGGAACAGACCATCCAGAGTCTGGAGGCGCAAAACACCGTCCGCCTGTATACGGGGTTGATTCAAGGCGCCATCGTTGGGTTGATTGTCGGCGGCGTGGCGGCGTGGGTGGTCAGTCAGCGAATTCGGTATGTGGAGGTCGAGGAAAATGACGACACAGAAGAAGAAAACTAGAAAGAAAGCCGTTGTCGAATTGACGCGCAGTGATGTGCTGAAGATTGCCGCCGCCGCGGCAGGGTCTATCATTGCCGCGCCTCTCCTGACCACAGGTCCGCTCTCGCCGTTTGGGCAGTTGAAGCAGGGGCAACTGGAAGGGGAGAACTATGCCGGTCACGGCGCACAGACGGGGCAATATCACTGGGGCATGGTCATCAATCTCGACCAGTGCATCGGGTGCGAGTATTGCATGCGCGCCTGCACCGCGACCAATGATGTCAACCCCGAGGAGCCCTGGAATATCGTCATCGCGGAAAAGACCTCCGCCGGACACGCGTTCTTTCTCAGCCGCCCGTGCCTGCACTGCCAGAATGCTCCATGTGTGGAGGTTTGCCCGGTCAAGGCAACTTATCACCGTGAGGATGGGCTGGTGGTGATGGATTATGACCGCTGCATCGGCTGCCGCTATTGTCAGATTGCCTGCCCGTACGATGCGCGCCGCTTCAATTGGGAAGACCGCAGCGACAAGGAAAACCCCTACGTGCCAGCCTGGGGAACCCCGGAAGTGAAGCGCCGTCCGCGCGGCGTGGTCGAGAAATGCACATTCTGCATCCACCGTATTGACGCCGGCCTGGAAAAGGGTCTCGAACCCGGCGTGGATCGCGAAGCGACGCCAGCCTGCGTCAATATATGCCCGGTGGGGGCGCGCGTCTTTGGAAATCTGAAGGATCCCAACAGCCGGGTTTCCCAACTCATCGCCTCTAACCCGACCTTGCGCCTGCGCGATGAACTGGGAACGGATGCCAGCGTGTATTACATCCCGCCCAGAGAGGGACTCTAGTATGACTACGTCAACCTTACCCCGCAAAGCGTTTCAACTTCCCTTCAGCAGGGCATTCCTGCTGTGGATGGGATTTTTGGCTGTTCTGTTGGTGATCGGTCTCTATTCCGCCATACAAGTTTTGCTCAAAGGGCTTGTCATTACAAACTTGAGCGATGCGGTACCGTGGGGCTTGTGGATCACCATTGACCTTTCCGCCATTGCCTTGGGAGCGGGCGCTTTCACCCTCTCGGCGATTGTGTACATCTTTGGCATCAAGCGTTTACAGCCGGTCATCCGTCTCGCTGTTTTGATTGGCTTTGCCGGTTACACCTCTGCCATGGTGACTTTGTTAATGGACATCGGGCGTCCGGACCGTTTCTGGCATCCGTGGGTCTTTTGGAATGTTCACTCGGTGCTGTGGGAAGTGACCATGTGCATCACCATCTACCTGCTGATCCTGGTCACTGAATTTGCGCCGGTGATTGTGGACGCTCCATTCTTCAACGGTTGGACCCGACTGCGCGCGTTTGGACATGCCTTGCACAAATTCACGCCGTTCCTTGCCGCGCTGGGGTTGGTGATTTCCCTGCTCCATCAATCCTCCCTTGGCGCCACCTACGGCGTCATCAAATCCCGTCCCATCTGGTTCAAGCCGAGCATGCCCATCATGTTTGTCTTGTCCGCCATTGCGGCGGGTCCGGCAGTGACCGTGGGCGTCGCTTACGTTTTGGAGTGGATTCTCGGCAGGCGCACTGTCCCGCATGATGTTTTGCGGATCATCACCCGTTTCAGCGGCGTTGGCTTGCTGGCATATGGCTACATCAAGTTCTGGGACATGGCGGCAGTGACCTATTACGGCAGTACGCCCGGTGTCAGTAAGGCGTTTGCGCTCCTTCAACAGCAGACACCCTTCACCTTCAGTTTTTGGGTTGGGGAAGTGATTTTGGGGATTCTCGTGCCAGCCATCCTGTTCCTCGTGCCGCGCTTCAATAAGAATCCCGTTGCGGCGGTGGTGGGAGCGCTTTCTGCCATGCTCGGCATCATCGTACACCGCTGGAATGTGACAGTCGGCGGCTTGTTTGTTCCGCTTTCATACTCTCCAGGCACGGCGTTTGAACTGCCGATCGGCAGTTACACCCCTGCTCCCATCGAATGGGGTGTGGCGATCCTGGTCATTGGCTACGCTTTGACCGTCATCACCCTGGCGGTGCGCTTTCTGCCTCTCTTCGAGCGAAAGGATCATTGAGCCGGCCGTTCAGCCTGATAATTGGCAAATGGCGGAATCACAAGATTCCGCCATTCTTCTTAAGAAGTTCATTACATTTACTCATCCTCTGGGGCGAATAGTTAAGTTATACTTATTCTTGTTAATCCCACGCTTATCTTGGAGAATGCAATGACCAGTCCATGCGTTGCGGGCGGCTGGAAGAATCCGCCGTGGAGGGAAAGACGATGAACGAACCTTCAGCCAGTCCATTGTTTGTGGCTTTGCTGTTCATTCTGCGTTGTCTCGTGCCGCTGGCAATTTTGTTTGGCATATCCTACCTGCTTCGAAAATTGGGATTGGTTGCCGAGACGCCCGAACCGCCCAGCGGCTATGAAGAAAACGGCGAGGACCAGCCCTCATCAAACGGGAAAAAGAAAAAGAAGAACAAGAAGAAGGAGCGCTGACACATGGCAACGCGTACCATCCATCGTCAGGCATTCTGGTTTCTTGCGGCAGGAGTTTTCATCCTGCTGTTGAGTTTGTTATCGGCTTCGCCTGCAAGCGCTGTGCCCTCGGCGCAGGAGACCGAAAAATACTGCCTCTCCTGTCACGGCGACCCCAACCTGAGCATCACACTTCCCAGCGGCGAGACGCTTTCCTTGTATATCTCCCAGGATAATCTGGATCACTCTGTTCATAGCACCGTTGGGATCGAATGTGAAGCCTGTCATACCGACATCAAGGAATATCCTCATCCGGAGTTGAAGTATCAAAACACCCGCGAACTGTCCCGCGCGTATTACCAGACCTGCGAGAAATGTCACTCGGTCAACTATAAAAAAGCGCAGGACAGCATGCACGCCAAAGCGGCAGAGGCGGGCAATCTCGATGCGCCGATTTGCACCGACTGCCACGGCGCACACGACGTCCGCCCGCCGGATGAGCCGCGCTCGCTCATCTCCGAAACCTGCCGTCAGTGTCACACCCAAATCGTGGATACTTACCGTCAGAGCGTTCACGGGGCGGCGTTGATGTCGGAGGAAAACCCGGATGTGCCGGTCTGCACCGACTGTCACGGCGTGCATAACATTCAGGATCCACGCACTGCCCAGTTCCGTGTGGCGGAGCCGGAGTTGTGCGCCGGTTGTCATGCCAATGAAGAATTGATGAGCAAGTATGGACTCTCTGCTGACGTGTACAGCATCTACAAGCGCTCATGGCATGGCGTGGATGTGTCGGTGTACAAAGCAAAGTGGCCCACCATCTGGCACGACAGCGCCGTCTGCTCCGACTGTCACGGTATTCACGACATCCGCTCGACGGACGATCCGCAATCGAGCGTCAACCCGACCAATCTGCTTGCCACCTGTCAGAAATGCCACCCGGGCGCGGGTCCCAACTGGACCGACGCCTGGACCGGTCACAACGAAATCAGCCTGGAACGCACCCCCTTCCTTTTCTATGTGGACAGGTTCTACAAGTTGTTTGTGCCGTTCGTCCTGTGGGTGTGCATCATTTACGTTGCCCTGCAAATCATCCGCGCCACTGTTGACCGCGTGAGGAGGAATCTGTCATGAGCGGAAACGCCACCACCCCTCTGTCATCCGTCCGCCACGAACGGACCTTCCCGCGCTTCACGGCGGCGCAGCGCTGGGAACATGCCGTCCTGTTGTTGAGCGGATTGGTCCTGCTGCTGACGGGTTTGCCGCAGAAGTACCGCGAATTTTCCATCAGCCAGGATTTGCTCTCCACGCCCGAACGCGTGGAATTGATCCGCCAGATTCATCACATTGCCGCCATCGTCCTGGCGCTGGAGGCGCTGTATCATTTTGGGCGCATCATCTACCTGATGTCGAAGCGACGCCTGCCCGGCGACCTTTTGCCCACCTGGCAGGACGTGCGCGACGCGGGGCACATGCTGCAGTATTTACTGTTCCTGCGAAATGACAAGCCGAAGTTCGGGCGTTACAACTTCGAGCAGAAGGTGACCTACTGGTTTGTCTTCTTCGGGGTGCTCATCATGGGAGTCAGCGGTTTCATCATCTGGTTCCCGGTGTTTTTTACGAAGTTTCTGCCGGGCGGGGTGGTGCCAGCCGCCAAACTGGCGCACAGCACCGAGGCGGTGGTCATTGCCATCTTTATCCTTGTCTGGCATGTGTACCACGTTCACATCGAGCGGACGAACTTGAGCATGTTCACCGGGCGGCTGAGCGAGGAGGAAATGCGCGCCTTCCATGAGAAGGAGTATGAACGCCTGACTGCCGGTCAGATCAAAGCCACGCCGGGAGCGAAGAAGTGAAGCGATTACGAATTTACCTTATTGTTATGGGCGTGGCGGTTCTCCTCGTCAGCGGGGGAGCCGCTGTTTCGGAAGCCGCAGCAGGTTCGAGGTCCGAACCCGAGGCGGCGGTTTGGCAATCTCCTGCTCTTCAGGCGGAGAACGATACCTGTCTGGCATGTCACTCGCAGCCGGGATTCAGCATCCAGTTGGAGAGCGGCGAACCCCTGCCGTTGACCATTGACCCGCAGGCATATGCAGAAAGTACACACGGCTCCAATGATGTGACCTGTGTGACCTGTCACTCCGACATCGAGGGCTTCCCTCACCCCGAACGGACGGCGGAGTCGCTGCGCCAGTTCAGGCTCGACAATTACACGGTTTGCAAGAATTGTCATGAGGAGCAGTTTAACCTGACGCTCGACAGCGTACATCAGAACGCGCTTGCCGCCGGGAACACGGATGCCGCCGTTTGTACCGATTGTCATAACCCGCACACGCAAAAGCGGCTGACCAACCCCGATACCGGCAAACTGCTGGGGTATGCCCGCCTGCACATCCCGCAGACGTGCGCCCAGTGTCACAGCGCGATTTACGACCAATACAAAGAAAGCGTGCACGGCAAGGCGCTGACCGAGGACGGCAACCTGGATGTGCCGACCTGTACGGATTGTCACGGCGTGCATAATATTTCCAGCCCGGTGACGGCATCGTTCCGCAACAGCATTCCGTTCCTGTGCGCGGAATGTCACACGAATAACGCGCTGATGCAGAAGTACGGTCTTTCCACGCAGGTGTTGAACACCTACGTGGCAGATTTTCACGGCACGACGGTGGTGCTGTTCGACAAGACCTTCCCCGACCAGCCCACAAATAAGCCGGTTTGCACTGATTGTCATGGCGTGCATGATATCGCCCGCGCAGACGACCCGAACAAGGGGCTGGCGGTGCGCGAGAACTTGCTGGCGCGCTGTCAGGTCTGTCACCCGGGCGCCACGGCAAACTTCCCCGAAGCGTGGATGTCGCATTACATCCCCTCGCCGGAGAAGTATCCCATCGTGTACTACGTGAACCTGTTCTACAAATTCTTCATCCCTGCCGTGCTGGGACCGATGCTCCTGCTCGTCGTCATGGACTTCAGCCGCGCGATGATTAATCGTTATAAAAAGAAGGCGCCTCCGCCGCCCGTGGAAAGCGCGGCAGAAACCGCCCAGCCCGAAGAGAAACCCGAAGAAACTCCCGAACAACCCGAACAAGCGGCGTCGTTGGAGGCAGAGAAACCTTTGGAGGAAGAACCTGCCGCAGAGCCGCCGCTGGAGGAGCCGCAAATAGCCGAAAACCAGGAAGAACCGTCTACGGCGGAACAGCCCCCAGCCGAGTCGGAAGCGGCAGACGAATCGAAATCAACGGATGAAGAGGAGACCTCCCATGACTGATACCCCTCGCGCATCCGAACCGCAAAAATACGTCCGCTTCGACCCGCTTCAGCGGATTCAGCACATCGTCTTCCTGATTTCGTTCACCCTGCTGGCGCTGACCGGCTTGCCGCAGAAATATCCGCTGACGCCGTTTAGCCTCTGGTTCTTCAACCTGATCGGCGGCATCGAGACCTCCCGTCTCATCCATCACACCTCCGCCATCGTGATGATGATCATCAGCGTGGTGCATGTGCTGGATGTGACCTACCGCGTGCTGGTTTTGCGCTACCCCATCAGTATGATTCCGTGGATTGACGACCTCCAGCATGTCATCCACGACATCCAGTATTACCTGGGGCGCAAAAAGCACAAAGCATACTACGGACGTTACTCCTACGCCGAAAAGATGGAATACCTGGCGCTCATTTGGGGCACCATCGTCATGGGATTGACCGGCTTCATCATGTGGAACCCGATTTCCGCGCTGCGCTTCCTGCCGGGCGAGGCGGTTCCCGCCGCCAAAGCCGCTCACGGCGGCGAAGCGCTGCTGGCGGTGCTGGCGATCATCATCTGGCACTTCTACCACGTGCACATCAAGCACTTCAACAAGAGCATGTTCACCGGCACGCTCACCCGCGAAGAGATGGAGCACGAACATCCTGCCGAACTGGCGCTGATCGAATCGGGCAAATATCACGAGCCGATTCCCCCCGAAATCATCAAAAAGCGCCAGCGGGTCTATACCCCCATCGCCGCCGCCATTCTGATACTTTTTGGCTTCGGCTTTTACTACTTCGTCGGCTACGAAACGACCGCCACCCTGCCGGTGGTCAGTGAAACGGTGCCGGTCTTTTTGCGGCAGACAGCCACCCCCACGCCCACTCCCACCCCGAAGCCTACCGCCACCCCAACCCTCCCGCCGACGGAAACCCCGCTTCCCACTGCCACTGGGGCTGACTCTGCTTCCGAGCCGCCCTCTGCCACCCCCGAAGCGGCTTCCTCCGCGCCGACCTGGGATGGGCAAATCGGTGCGCTCTTTGCCGCCAAATGCCTCACCTGTCACGGAGCAGGCGCTTCGGGCGGGCTGAATCTCTCCACCTATGCCGACGCCCTCAAAGGCGGGGTGGATGGACCGTTCTTCATCCCCGGCGACGCCGCCAACAGCCTGATTATCACCAAATTCGAGGGCGGCAAGCATCCCTATGCCCAGCTGACCCCCGATGAACTCACCCTCATCAAGGACTGGATCAACGCCGGAGGACTGGAAAAATAACAGGTGTTTTGACGAACAAAATAACTTAGCCGGCAACTCCGCAGGGGATATACTGAAAGTACAGGTTGCCTGTGGACATCATAACGGTCTACTTCTTCTACGGTCTGTCCTTTTTCAGCATGGGGCTGGCTGTATTGTTGGAAGTAGACCGTTCGTCTGAATTGGACTTTGCCCGCGCTCTGCGTTCGCTGGCGGGCTTTGGGTTGATTCATGGGGGACATGAATGGATCGAAATGTTTCTTCTTATCCATCCCGAACTTCAGAATGCGTTTTTTTACCGCTACATTGGCGAAGGACGGGTGGCGCTGCTTGGCATCTCCTTTCTTTTTCTCATCTCTTTTGGCGTCCGGTTGATTGCGGGACGCCAGCGCATGCGGCTCTCCTGGCAGTTGATTGGCGTCATCGCCGCAATCTGGGTCATCGGGCTGGTCTGGCTCTACCGGACGGAACCGCCGGACGTGCGGCTGGTGGCGCTGGATGTGTACACCCGTTATGCGCTGGCGATCCCCGGCGCGGCGCTCGCCGCCTGGGGGTTGATTTTGCAGAGACAAAAATTCCTTCTGGCAGGCATGCAGGGATATGGCAGGGATGTACTGGCGGCGGCGGTGGCTTTCGGGCTGTATGGCGGCATCGGACAGTTGTTTGCCTCGCCCAGCAACGTGTTTCCCTCTTACTTCCTCAATTCGAAAGTATTCCTCGAATGGTTCGGGTTTCCCATTCAGTTGTTCCGCTCGGTGATGGCGTGCATTGCCGCAATCGGCATCATCAGTTCCCTGCGGGCGTTCGAGGAGGAAACCCGGCGGCGCATCGAAAGTTTGCGGCAGGCGCAGCAGCGGGAACATCGTCATCTCGACGAATTGCGCGACGAATTACTGCATCGCACCGTCCGCGCGCAGGAGTCGGAACGTCAGCGTATTGCGCAGGAATTGCACGACGAACTCGGTCAGACCCTCACGGCGCTGGGCATGGGGTTGAGCGCCATTTCGAGTAACGCCTCCAGGCCCGAAAAGGTCAGCGCGCAGGCTCGCCAGTTGCAGGGCGTTGTGCAGGAAGGGTTGTTGAGCCTGCAAAATCTGGTCAGCGGTTTGCACCCGCCGCAGTTGAACGATTTGGGACTTCTGCCCACCCTGCGCTGGTACGCGGAAGAGGTGAGGGAAAGGTTCGGGCTGGCAGTGACCGTTTCCAGTCGAGGAGAAGAGGCGGCGTTGCCGGTGGACGTCCGCACGGTGTTGTTTCGCATTGTCCAGGAGAGTCTGACGAATATCATCCGCCACGCCGAAACGAACAAGGCGGAGGTGCTGGTGGTGTTCGATGAGCAGGAAGTCCGTATCCGTGTGGAAGATTTTGGGCGCGGTTTCAACGTGGATGAGACGCTTCGTCAGAGCGGGCGTCCGTGCTGGGGATTGCTGGGCATGCTCGAGCGCGCCTCGTTGATTGGCGGGGAGTGTCATTTTTCGTCTCTGCCGGGCGTGGGAACAATTGTGGAAATCACGGCGCCTTTGAAGGAGAAACCCGATGGCAACGATACGTCTGCTGCTGGTGGATGACCATGAGGTGGTGCGGAGCGGCTTGCGGATGCTCCTGGAAAACGAAGCCGATATGGAGATTGTGGGGGAGGCAAACACCGGGCGGCAGGCGCTGGAATTGGTGCAGGCGCTCAAGCCGAACGTGGTCATCATGGACATCACCCTGCCGGACCTCTCCGGCATCGAGGTCACGCGGCGCATCAAAGCGGCTCACCCCGAAACGGCGGTGGTGGCGCTCACCATTCACGAAGACCAGCAATACTTCTTCGAGATGCTTCAGGCGGGCGCTGCGGGGTATGTGCCAAAGCGCGCCGCGCCCGACGACCTGATCGCCGCCATCCGCGCCGCACACCGCGGGGAGGTATATCTCTACCCTTCGCTGGCGAAACTTTTGGTGGGCGATTTTCTCTCGCACAGCGGCGAGGAGGGCGCAAAAGAAACCATCAACGGCTTGACTCCCCGCGAAAGCGAAGTGTTAGCCCTGCTGGCGGAGGGCAAGAACAACGACGAAATCGCCGCCATCCTGGGCATCAGCGTCCATACGGTGGCGCGTCACCGTGAAAACCTGATGGGCAAACTGGGCTTGCACAGCCGCAGTGAACTCGTCAAATATGCCATCCGCAAGGGGTTGATCAAGCCATAAGTAGGGTTAATTCACTATAATAAAAATGACTTATACATCCTATTGCAATACGCGCCTCCTTCCGCTATCCTGAAATTGGATAAAAACAAGAAAGGAGGTTGCCATGCGTAAGGTACCGTTTGTCGGGGTGTTCTGGATGTTCGCCCTTGCCCTGCCGTTCACGGTCATTGCCCTGGCAGGTGTGGCGTATGTGGACCTCCACTTCAGCCAGATCGTACAGTCTGTTGTGGAATTTGGGCAGAGCGTCACCGCCGGCGGGCGCGGGCTGATTGCCGAAACGGCACAGCGGCTTCCCGAAGCGCTGGGCATGCTCATCGGCTTGATTGTCATGCTCACCATCTATGCCTTTGTGCGCCAGCCTGCCGCAACACTCAACAAAAATAATCATCAATAACCTGATTACGCGACGAAACGAAACAGCAGAGCGAAATGACAGGACAATGACGGACGGAACGCGTTCGGAAATTTACGGACGCGCTCCGTTCATTTTTGGACCTCGAACCTGATCGCCCCTCCGCACCTTTCCTCCGCTTGTGACGATTGACAATTTTGATGATGACATTGTTCACTAGTATTTGAATGAGAAACGGAAAAAATGAACAAGGGGGCATATTATCGTATCAATTGTCATCGTATTTGGGCAATCTGTCAGGTTCAGGCAAATGACAGATCGAACTACAAAGCATGGAGGTGCTTAATGCCCCAAACAGACATCCAACCCTTCAGGACCGCCTTGATACAGGAGGAAGACCTTTCGCTGCTGGAAGAGGTCAGCATGAAAACTGCGGGGGTTTCGCATCTGGAGATGTGCATCCAGTGCGGCTCGTGCGGCGGGTCCTGCCCGCCAGCCGAAGAGATGGATCACACGCCGCGCATGTTGTTCGCCATGCTGCGCGCGGGGATGCGCGACGCCGTCCTCCAGAGCAACACCCCGTGGATTTGCGTCTCGTGCTATCACTGCGTGGTGCGCTGTCCGCAAAACGTGCACATCACCGACGTCATGTACACGCTCAAATCCATGGCAATCCGCGAAAAGAAATACCGCGACGCCACTGCGCCCGAATTCTCCGAAACCTTTGTGGATATGGTGGAGAAGTACGGGCGCAGTTTTGAATTTGGGCTGGCAACGCGGCACTACCTCAAACACGCCCCCCTGCGCCTGGTGAGCATGAGCACCATGGGGCTGGGCATGCTCACCAAGGGACGCATGAGCATCACCCCCAAAAAAATCAAGGGCATGCCGCAGCTCAAAGCGATTTTGGATAAAGCCAAGGAACTGGAGCTGACCTCATGAGCGACTATCTCTTCTACCCCGGCTGTTCTATGGAAAGCAGCGCCAAAGCCTATTACGACTCCCTGATGGAGATTGCCGAACCGCTTGGCATCAACCTGAAGGAAATCGAAGATTGGAACTGCTGCGGCGCCACCGAATATGTGGGCATCAACCTCATCCCCGCTTATTCATTGATCGCCCGCAACCTGGCGCTCGCCGCAAAAATGAAAAACGGCACCAAGACCGTCGTTGCGCCCTGCTCCGCCTGCTACCTCAACCTTGCCAAAGCCGATTACTACATGGCGGAACGTCCCGCGCTGGGCGAAAAGGTCAATCAGGCGCTGGAAGCGGGCGGCTTGCACTACGACCCCGGCACGCTCGATATCCGTCACATTCTGGATATCATCATCAATGACATCGGGCTGGATGTACTCAAGGCGAAGGTGGTCAAACCGCTCAAGGGACTGCGCGTCGCCCCCTACCTCGGGTGCATGGTCCCGCGCCCCGACTATTACCACCGCTGGTCTGACCCCGAACACCCCATCGAACTGGTGGAGGTGCTCAAAGCCATCGGAGCGGAGGTGATTGACTTTCCGCGCGCCACCACCTGCTGCGGCGGTCACATGACGCAAATCGGACCGGAGACTGCCTACGAGCTCATCCGCCGCCTGATTTCCTCCGCCGAAAAGTACAAAGCCGACATCATGGTGACCGTCTGCCCGATGTGTCAGATGAACATTGACGCCTATCAGTCAGAGACCAACCGATACTTCGGCACCCACTACCACATGCCGATTGTCTTCTTCACGCAACTCATCGGTCTGGCGCTGGGGTTCCCGCCCGAGAAGTTGGGCTTTGGCACTGAAATTACCAGCACGAAGGCGGCGCTGGCGCGCATCGGCGTGGAAATTCCCGAACCTGTGGAAGAAGGCGCACCGCGCCGCAAGAAGGAAGAAGGCTTGCCCATGCCGCCGCGTCTGTTGAAGAACGTCAAAGGCAAGCCGCGCAACACTGAGGAGGCAGAACAATGAGCGCCGAATCCGGGAGCAAAAAACCAAGAGTGGGAGTGTATGTTTGCCATTGCGGCACGAACATTTCTCACACCGTGGATGTGGAGCAGGTGCGCGAATGGGCGGAGAAAACCCTCGGCGCAGAGGGGGTGGTCATCGCGCGCGATTACAAGTTCATGTGCTCCAGCCTCGGTCAGGAGTTGATCGAAAAGGATATCAAGGAACTGGGCTTGGAACGCGTGGTGGTGGCGGCTTGTTCCCCGCACCTGCACGAGTTGACCTTCCGTGGCGCAAGCAAACGCGCCGGACTCAACCCCTACCTGACCGAACTGGCGTCCATCCGCGAGCAGGTTTCGTGGGTGCACACCGACAAGGCGGTTGCCACAGAGAAGGCAAAGGCTGTGGTTGCCGGAGCAGTTGAAAGGGTCATAAAGAACGAACCGCTGGAAGAAATCCGCGTGCCGATTCACCCCGATACGCTCGTCGTCGGCGGCGGCATTGCCGGCATCCAGGCGGCGCTCGAAATCGCCAACGCCGGCTTCAAGGTCTATCTGGTGGAGCGCGAACCGTCCATCGGCGGGCACATGGCGCAATTCGACAAGACCTTCCCCACGCTGGACTGCGCGGCGTGCATCCTGACCCCGCGCATGTTCGAGGCAGGCACACACCCGAACATCGAACTGCTGACCTGGAGCGAGGTGACGCACGTGGCGGGCTATGTGGGCAACTTCACGGTGACGGTCAAGAAGAAGCCGCGCTATGTCAACACCGACCTGTGCACCGGCTGCGGCATCTGCGTGGAGAAATGCCCGAAGAAGGTGGTGGATGACGTGTACGAGGCAGGGCTGGGTTACCGCAAGGTGGTGTACACGCCATTTGCGCAAGCCGTGCCGAAATACCCCGTCATTGACGCGCCCAACTGCACCTACTTCCAGAAAGGCACGTGCAAAGCCTGTGAAAAGTTCTGTCCCACCAACGCCATTGACTTCACCCAGAAGGAAGAGTACGTCACCATCCAGGTGGGCAACATCATCCTTGCCACCGGTTATGACCTGTTCGATGCGCGCCGCGTCAGCAACTACGGCTATGGGCGGCTGGCGAACGTCTTCACCAGCATCGAGTTCGAGCGCATGAGCAACGCGGCGGGACCCACCGGCGGCAACATCGTCCTGCGCGATGGGAAGACCCAGCCCAAGACGGTGGGCATCATTCACTGCGTCGGCTCGCGCGACAAGAACTACAACAACTACTGCTCCAGCATCTGTTGTATGCAGAGCCTGAAGTTTGCCCATCTGGTCAAAGAACGAACCGGCGCGACGGTGTACGAGTTCTACATTGACATGCGCACGCCCATGAAAGCCTACGATGAGTTCTACCAGCGTGTGCTGGAGGAGGGGACACTCTTTGTGCGCGGCAAGGTTGCTCAGGTGACCAATGCCGCCCGCAATGAGCGCGAGGAGGGCAAACTCATCATCCAGGTGGAGGATACGCTGGCAGGCAAACAACGCCGCATCCCGGTGGACATGGTGATTCTCTCCATCGGCATGGAGCCGCGTCACGACGCCAAAGAGACCAGCCACCTGTTCGGCGTCGGCTGTTCCTCCGACGGCTGGTTCATCGAAAAGCACCCTAAACTCGACCCGGTCTCGACCATGACCGAAGGCGTGATGATCGCCGGCTGTGCCACGGGTCCCAAGGATATTCCCGCCTCTGTGGCGCAGGGAGCCGCCGCCGCCGCGCGCGTGCTGAACAAAATCATGCAGAAGGAAGTGGTGCTCGAACCCATCAAAGCCAGCATTGATCAGGAAAAATGTTCCGGCTGCCGCATCTGCAACGGGCTGTGTCCGTTCAACGCCATCCTCTTCCACGAAGACCGCATGGTCAGCGAAATCAACCCGGCGCTCTGTCAGGGATGCGGCACCTGCGTGGCGGCTTGCCCGGCGGGCGCCATCAGCGGCACCGGCTTCAGCAACGAACAAATCCTTGCGCAGATTGACGGCTTGCTGATGGACGTCAACCTGGCGGTATGAGGAGAAGACTATGAGCGAAACATTCGAACCCGTCATCATCGGCTTCACCTGCAACTGGTGCTCCTACCGCGCCGCCGACCTGGCTGGCACAGCCCGCATGAAGTACGCCCCCAACGTGCGCCTCATCCGCCTGATGTGCTCGGGGCGCCTCGACCCGACCTTTGTCATGAAGGCGCTGGCAAGCGGAGCCGACGGCGTGCTCATCACCGGCTGCCATCCCGGCGAGTGTCACTACATCGAGCAAAACTACAAAGCCCTGCGGCGCTATCTGCTCCTGCGGCGCGTGCTGAAAGGCATGGGCATCGCCCCGGAACGCGTCAAACTCGTTTGGGCGAGCGCCGCCGAAGGCTTGAAACTCGCCCAGGAAATCAACACCTTCGTCGAAGAGATTCGCGCACTTGGTCCCCTGGGCTGGAACAGAAAACTGGCAGGCAACGGTCACGCATTGGAACAACCTGCAATGGAGGTGACAGCATGAGCAAGCCGAAATTTGCAATGTACTGGTCCGGCTCGTGCGGCGGCTGCGAGATTGCCGTCCTCAACATCGGCGAAAAAATTCTGGATGTGGATTCCCACTTCGATGTCGCGTTCTGGCCCGTGGCGGTGGATGCCAAGGTCAAGGATGTGGAAGCGCTTCCCGACGGCGACATCCTGCTCACGCTCTGGAACGGCTCCATCCGCAACGAAGAGAACGAACACATGGCGCACCTCCTGCGCCGCAAGTCGCAACTGCTCGTTGCGTTCGGTTCATGCGCCACCGAAGGCTGTATCCCCGGACTGGCAAATTTATCCCCGCTGGGAGAGATTTTCGAAACCGCCTACCACACCATCTCCACCGACAACCCGCAGGGCATTCACCCTCAGCCGGTGACGCAGGTCCCCGAGGGCGAAATCACCATCCCCGCCCTGAAAGACCGCGTCTATACACTGGCGCAAGTGGTGGACGTGGACTACACCATGCCCGGCTGTCCGCCGGAGAGCCACCAGATCGCGGCGGTCATTGACCTGGTGATTCAAGTGCTGGAAGGCAAGGCGCAACTGCCGCCCAAAGGTTCGGTCATCGGCGCAGGCGGCTCGACGGTCTGTGAGGAATGCCCGCGCAAACGCAACGTGAAGACCATCAAAGCGTTCCGCCGCATTCAGGATGTGGCGCCGGCGGATCCGGAGTTGTGTCTGCTCGAGCAGGGGATTCCGTGCAACGGTCCCGCCACCCGAAGCGGATGCGATGCGCGCTGTCCGCGCGTGGGGGCGCAGTGCATCGGCTGTTACGGTCCCGCCGAAGGCGTCCTCGATTACGGCGCGCGGCTGATTACCGCCTTCGCCTCCGTCATAGACGCCACCGAGCCGCAGGAAATCGAACGCATCCTCGACGGCATCCCCGATCCCACCGGTCAGTTCTACCGCTTCAACCTGGCGGATTCGCTCTTCAAAGCGGGGAGCGCAGCCTTGAAGAAATGAAAGTCTTGTTTAGCGGTATTTTGTAAAGGTGTGTGTTCGTTCTCGAGATTCGGAGGATGACATGTCGGACAAAACGACCGAACAAGCCGAGCCTGTGGAAGACCCCAATGCAGTGTTGGAAAAAGCCCTCATCGAAGAATATCTCCGCGAAAGGGGCTACTCACTGGAAAAATTGAAAGAACTTCCGAAGGAACTTGCCGAAAAACTGATGAAGGAAGCCTCGCAATATGCCTCCCTGAAACTGGAAGAAGTGGAAGCGCGGGCGCACTTCGTCAAGGAATTGCATGACGATGCCTCATCGTTGGAGCGATGAAGAGACGCAAGACGTCCGGCAGGCATCACATATCACGGATTGGAGATGCTATGACCCAACGAATCACCATTGACCCCATCACCCGCCTGGAAGGACACGGCAAGATTGACATCTTCCTCGATGCGAACGGCGATGTCGCCAACTCCTACTTCCAGATTCCCGAACTGCGCGGCTTCGAACGCTTCTGCGTCGGACGCCCCGTGGAGGAAATGCCCCTGCTCACCAACCGCATCTGCGGCGTGTGCCCCGAAGCGCATCACGTGGCGGCGGCAAAAGCCGCAGACGCCGTCTATCACGTGGACCCGCCGCGCACCGCCAAACTCCTGCGTGAACTGCTCTACATGGCGTTTTACTGCACCGACCACACCACCCACTTCTACGCCCTCGGCGGTCCAGATTTCATCGTCGGTCCCGATGCGCCGGCGGCGGAACGGAACATTCTCGGCGTCATCCACAAGGTCGGGCTGGAGATCGGCGGCAAGGTCATCCAGATGCGCAAGTACGGGCATAAAGTCGTCGAGATGATCGGCGGGCGCAAAGTCCATCCCGCCACCGCCATTCCCGGCGGCGTCACCAAAATCCTGAGCGAGGACGAGCGCAAAGAAATCGAAGAGATGGGGCGCTGGGCGATTGACTTCGCCCTCTTCAGCCTGCAAGCCTTCAACGACATCGTCCTCTCCAACAAAGCCTACCTCGACTTGATTTTGGGAGACGTGTACTATCACCGTACCTACTCCATGGGGCTGGTGGACGAGAACAACAAGGTCAACTTCTACGACGGCAAAGTGCGCGTGGTGGACCCCGACGGCAGGGAATTCGTCAAATACGAGCCGAAGGACTACATGCACCACATTGCCGAGCATGTCGAACCGTGGACGTACCTCAAATTCCCCTATCTCAAAAACATCGGCTGGAAGGGCTTCGTGGACGGCAAAGACAGCGGCGTGTATTTTGCCACCCCGCTCTCGCGCCTCAACGCCGCCGACGGCATGGCGACCCCGCGCGCGCAGGAACAGTACGAAAAGATGTGCGCCACACTGGGCGGCAAACCGGTGCATCACCGCCTTGCCATCCACTGGGCGCGCCTCATCGAATTGCTCTACGCCGCCGAACACTGGGTGGAACTCGCCACCGACCCCGAAATCACCTCACCGAACGTCCACAACAAACCGACCGAAATCCCCACTGAGGGGGTTGGCATCGTCGAAGCCCCGCGCGGCACACTCACACATCACTACTGGACCGACGAAAAAGGACTGCTCACCAAAGTCAACCTCATCGTCGGCACCACCAACAACTACGCCCCGATTCAAATGTCCACCAACAAAGCCGCGCGCGCCCTCATCAAAGGCGGCAAAGTCAACGATGGCTTGCTCAACATGGTCGAGATGGCGTTCCGCGCCTACGATCCGTGCTTCGGCTGCGCCACCCATTCCCTGCCCGGCCAAATGCCGCTGGAGGTCACCATTCACAATTCGGAGGGCGAAATCGTAGAAGTGTTGAAGCAGGGCTAGTCGAATAGTCGTCCGGCGTATCGTCTCATCGCTCAAACCATGAGACGATACGGCTATAAGACCAGGGACTATGAAGACCCTCATCGTTGGGCTTGGCAACCCTATTTTAGGAGATGACGGAGTGGGCTGGCGCGTGGTGGAAGAAGTCAGCCGCCGAAGCGGGATTCCCCTCGGCGACGCGCCGCTGCCGGGTCTTTCCCCGCCGAAACCTGATCCAGTCACGATAGAACGCTACTCCCTCGCAGGGCTCAGCCTGATGGAACGCCTGATCGGCTTCGACCGCGTCATCCTCGTCGATTCGCTCAACACCCAGCGACATCCCCCGGGCGAAGTCGTCCACTTCACCCTCGCCGACCTGGACGACCTGACCTACGGTCACAGCGCTTCGGCGCACGATGTCTCGCTCAAAAGCGCCCTCAACCTGGGACGCCGCATGGGCGAGCCTCTCCCTGAAGACCGGCACATCCACGTCGTCGCCATCGAAGCGGAGCATGTCTATGACTTCAAAGAAGAACTCAGCCCGCACATTGTCCGCGCCGTTCCCCTTGCGGCGCAAAAAGTCCTCGACCTGCTTGCCGCAATAACCGCTGCGCCTGTGCCCATCCGCTCAAAAATGGAGACACCATGATTTCCCCCGAACTCTTGAAAAAACATGCCTTTTTCGGCTACCTCAACGACGATCAACTGAGCGAACTTGCCATGATTGCGGAAGAGGAATTCTACGACGCCGGCGCCGACATCCTCGAAGCCGACGCTCCCGCCGACGCCCTCTACCTGCTGACCAGCGGTCACCTCGACCTGTTCGCCGTCTCGCAAGACAAGCACGACCCCAAACTTCGCAAAGAATTTCTGGTGGGGGAGGTCAGCCCTGGCGAACCGTTCGGCATTTCCGCTCTGAGTGAACCCTACAAAGCCATCGCGCAGGTTCGCGCCGATACCGCCTGCACCGCCATCAAAATCGAAGCGAACGCCCTGCGCGCCCTGTGCGAAAAGGATCACGACCTGGGCTACGCGCTCACACGTCAGATCGCACGCTATGCCCTCGAGCGCCTGGCATACACACAGGCGCAACTGGCGGCGGCGCGCGCCTGAACCCCGCATCGTCCCGAAGGTCTCATCGTCACACCTTTCGCTTCAAAGCCTTCGGGACGATTGATTCCTCATGTCGAACATTCCCTACTCTACCGGCTGTTTTCCCCTGCACCTTGCCGTGCTCTCCTGTGGCGAGAACTTTCACCCCCTCGGCTACTGGACGGTGGTCGGAAAAGAGCCGTTCCGTTTTCTGATTTCGGAGGGACTGGGCAACCATACCCTCAAACTCCTGCGCGCACATCAGGAAGCCGCCCTGCACTTCTTCCCCTGGAGCGCCCGCGAGTGGGTGGTGCGCGCCGGCTACATCAGCGGGCGGGATGTGAACAAAGCCGGGCGGTTGAACGTCCGCCTGACAGCGGGGGAACAACTCCAGGCAACGAAACTGATCGAGGGCTTCGAGAACGCCTACGAATGCCGGGTGCTGACCGAACTCAAGGGCATTTCATCCGACCATGCCCAGTTCGTGCTGGAAGTGATTGCCGCGCACGAAAACGTCACTGCCGAAAAGCGCGACCCGATTCTGTTTTTCTCACAGCAAAGTTTCATCAATCTGCGCGGCGAACGCTGGACGTTCAGGCGCTAAACTTTCTCCTCGCAAGGGGGCGAAGGCGGCTGTCTCTGCACAGCAAGCAGAAAATATTTACCTGCTGAAATGCAGGTTTTGTGTATTTTTTATAATTTTCCTTATTTTTGTAATGTTACCTATTTTATGAAACCTATTACTTTTATCTATTTGCAGAATGACATCCATTCTTATCTATGGTATAACCTTATAGTAAAATAAGTTTCAGATTAAAACGACTGATTGTCGCAATTCAAACAGGAGGTGAATCTTCGGTCCAAAAAACATTTACAAATCATCCACAAACCCACTGAAAGGAGAAATGCAATTCGATGAAAAAGACTTTAATGCTTCTCGGTTCTCTGCTTTTGGCGGTTGTCATCATCACCGCTTGCGGCGCTGAACCCACCGAAGCCCCTGTCCCCCCCACACAGCCTCCCGCTCCTGCCCCGACGGAAGAGGTTGTTGCCCAGCCTGAGGTGGAAGTGCCGTACCTCGCCGCGTGGGAGGGCTCTGCCCACAACGCCAGCGATACCGAACCGTTCCGCCATTGGGACAATGAAGATCCGGCAGAAGTGCCCACTGCCTGTGCCAAATGCCACAGCACCCAGGGCTATCAAGACTTCCTGGGCGCGGATGGTTCCGAGGCCGGCAAGGTTGACCTGGCTGTTCCTGCCAAAGAGGTCTTTGGCATTCAGTGCGTGGCGTGCCACAACCCCGTCACCCTGACCAAGACCGAAGTGACCTTCCCCTCCGGCGTGACCATCGCCGCTGGCGACGACAGCCGCTGTATGGAATGCCACCAGGGACGTGAATCCAAGGTGAGCGTGGATAAGGCAATTGCGGATTACAACGCAGTGGACGCCCCCGATGCCGTTCCCGCCCCCGTCAATGACCGTCCCTTCGGCTTCCGCAACGTACACTACTACCCTGCTGCTGCCACGCTCTATGGCGGCGTTGTTCAGGGCGGCTATCAATACGACGGCAAGACCTACGACGGCAAGTTCCGCCACGTGGAAGGCTACGACTCCTGCACCGGCTGTCACGACCCGCACACCCTGCAGGTCAAAATTGACCAGTGCGCCTTCTGCCACGAAGGCGTTGCCAGCGTGGACGACCTGAAGAACATCCGCATGGTCTCCTCCGCCTCCGACTACGACGGCGATGGCGACACCAAGGAAGGCATCTACTACGAACTTCAGGGCTTGCAGGACTTGCTGCTGGCTGAAATTCAAAAATACGCCGTCAATACCGCCGGCGCCGAAATCAAATACAACCCGGAAGCCTACCCCTACTGGTTCGGCGCAGACGACAAGGCGTATCCCAACTGGACCCCGCGCCTGCTCAAAGCCGCCTACAACTATCAACTCGCCCAGAAAGACCCGGGCAAATTCGCTCACGGCGGTAAATACGTCATCCAACTGCTGATCGACTCCATCGAAGACCTCGGCGGTGACGTGAGCGCGCTCAACCGCAACGACCCCGGTCACTTCGCCGGCAACACCGAACCGTTCCGCCACTGGGATGCCGAGGGTGAAGTTCCCGCCGCGTGCACCAGGTGCCATACCGCTGAAGGGTTGCCCTTCTTCGTGAAGAATGGCGTCAACATTGCGGCTGAACCGTCCAACGGTTTCATGTGCACCACCTGCCACAACGAAGAAGCCTGGCCCGAACGCTACGCGGTTGCTTCTGTGAAATTCCCCTCCGGCGCCGAAGTTAGCTTTGGCGGCAAGGATGCCGATGGCAACTTCGTAGCCGATGACGGCAACCTGTGTCTGTTGTGCCATCAGGGACGCTCCTCCAAAGTCACAGTGGATGGCGCTATCCGCGCCTCCGGCGCCGCCAATGACGACTCCGGCCCTGCGGAAGGCAAACGCCTGGGCTTCAGCAACATTCACTACTTCGCCGCCGGCGCCACCCTGTTTGGTTCTGAAGTGCAGGGCGCGTACATGTACGACGGCAAGGAATACGCGGGCGCCTTCACAGCCCACCCGCTCAACAAGTGCCAGGACTGCCACAATGTCCATGCACTCCAGCCCAAGGTCGAAGCGTGCGCCGGTTGTCACGGCGGCAGCACTGAGGTCGAGACCTATCGTATCGGCGATCACGACTATGACGGCGACGGCGACGTCACCGAAGGCGTGAAATCTGAGCTCGACACGCTGGCTGAGGCGCTGTATGCCCAGATTCAGGCGTATGCCGAGGGCAAAGGCACGCCCATCACCTATAACCCCGCCGCCTACCCGTACTTCTTCGGCGCAGACGGCAAGGGCTTCGCCGCGTGGACGCCGCGCCTGCTCAAAGCCGCCTTCAACTACCAGTATTACCAGAAGGATCCGGGCGCCTTCGTGCACAACGGCAAATTCATCGCCCAGATCTTGATCGACTCGATTGCCGATCTTGGCGGTAACGTATCCACTTACAAACGTCCGTAAGGATGAAGTTCACCCCTGGGGGAAGTAAACATGATGACGGGCGCACTGCGCCCGTCATCTGTTATGTATCAGTAGTCTATTGTCGGTTTTTTCGGCTCAACTCGCTCTCAACTTACTCCCGCATACCCGGCAGAAGCGGTCGCCGGGCTGTGAGCGCGTACCGCATTCGGGACAGTAGGCTGGCATGTTTACCTCCTCCTGCCTTTGCGGACGCCTGCGCGGCTTGGCAGAGCGCGCCGAAGCGGATTGCCCTCTAAAGAAATAGACCAGCGCGGCAACAATCAAAACAACGCCAAAACCGCCAAGAACCAGCGGCAGGGTTTCAAGCGTTGCCCGACCGTCCGTTTTTTCATTCACCGGGCTGAGCGGTTCGACCTGCTGAGAAACAGGGGTTGCCAGCGGGGTTTCGCTCGAACGAGAATATTCCAGCTGCAGTTGATAGGTTTGACCCTGAGCCAGAGAACTCATTCTCGCGCCGCCGCTGAGGGAAGCCTGGCTTTGCATCAGCGGAATGACCGGCTCGGTTTTGGCGCCCTTGCTATCGGCTGGCACCTGCACATCAATATTCAACTCATTGACGGCATAATCGCCCGTCCACTGATACATGAACGACCTCTTCTCCCCGCTGCGTTGGAGCGGTTGATAATATTCGATGTGATAGGTAGTGCGCTCTGTCAGGAAAATTTGAATTGCCTGCCAGTTCCCATCCGCCACGGTGATAGGCTTGTACTGCGCAAGCAGCAAATCGCCCCCGCTCTGATATGCCACAGCCGTAATATTCGCGTCGGCAGGAAAACGCAAATCCAGCGTACCGGGGACGGTCGTATCCTCCGTGACCGTGAAGTTGTAAATGACCAGCATGCTCGGCTGATCGTACTCCGACCAAAGCATGACGTTCAACGTATTTAGCTTAGCCGTCCCGCTTTCTTGTGCGTGGGCAGACGAAGGAAACAGCAGTACCGTCAGCGTCAAAAAAATAAGCCATTTGCGCATGAAACGCCTCCAGGCAGTGATGTCGTTTGGGCTTTATCTTACCATGTGTCAGATGGAATGAAGGACAGCCCCTTTGCTCTCATTCCGTTGAGAAGCCCCAAGCGCCTTGACCAACTGCCAGCACGTCCAATTGACGGGCGCGCCGAGGCGGTGTTTCTCCGCCGCCCGCACCACCGCGCCGCAAATGGCGTCAATCTCTGTCGGCGCGCCGCGCAGCACATCCTGCAGCATGGACGAAGTGTTGGCGGCGGTCTTTTGCGCCACCTCCTCCACCTTTGCAATCGGGTCGTCGAACGGCAGGAGGATGCCTTCGGCGCGGGCGGCTTCGGCGGCTTCGCGCGCCAGTGCGCGCATCGCCTCTCTCGCAGACGGACGCTCCAGCAATTCGCCGTTCTTCACGCGCAGAAGCGCCGTCAGCGGGTTGATGGCGGCATTGATGACCAGTTTGCCCCAAATCAGCGACTCGGGATTTTCTACCGTTTCGACATTGAACCCCGCCGCCCTCAACGCCTCCTCCAGCGGACCGAGAGCCGGCTTCTGTTCCAACGAAACGACTCCCTCCCCCCCAGCCTTGACCAGCCCCGGCCCCAGCAGAGTGGCTCCAGTGGTGGTACTGCCCAGGGCGACGCGCCCCGCTCCCAGGTCCCGCACGAGCGTTTCGCGGTTGCCAAGTCCGTTTTGGAGGGTGAGGGCAAGTCCGTCGTCTGTCAGGCAATCCCGCAGTTGACGCGCCGCGCGTTCCGTCTGCCAGGCTTTGACCAGCACAATGGCATACCTGACCCCGGCGCATTTGCGCGGGTCGCTGGTGGCGCGGACGGGGAAACGCCTTTCACGGTTTTGCGCGTCCACCAGCCGCACGCCTTCGCGGTTCAATGCGTCAATCCCCTCCTGCCAGGTGCCCAGCATGGCAACGGCGTACCGCGCCTGTGCCAGCCGCGCGGCGAACAGGCAGGCGAGCGCACCGGTGCCGACGATGAGAATGTTCATGTCATCCCCGCACGGGGGCGTGTCAGCCCAATTCCTTCAGCAGACCTTCCCACTCGCGGTCGTCCATTTCAACGGTATGTTCGGCGGCGGGGAAGCGGCGGGTTTCCACGTCTTCGATGTAATCGGCGAACGCCTTCTGCATTTCGGCGTGGAAGTTTGCGTATTTTTTGACGAACTTCGGCGTGAAGCGGTCGAACAGACCGAGCAGGTCGTGGGTTACCAGCACCTGACCGTCACAGCCGTTCCCCGCGCCGATGCCGATGGTGGGGATGGTCAGCCGCTTCGAGATGAGTTCCGCAAGACGCGCCGGCACCGACTCGAGCACAATGCTGAAACAACCCGCCTCTTCGAGCAGAAGAGCGTCCTCCACGAGGCGCTTTGCGGCAGTGGTGGTCTTTCCTTGTGCGCGGAAACCGCCCAGTTGATGGATGGATTGCGGCGTCAGACCGATGTGTCCCATCACCGGGATGCCTGCGCCGGTGATGGCGCGGATGGCGTCGGCGCGTTCGCGCCCGCCCTCGAGTTTGACCGCGTCCATGCCGCCCTCTTGCAAGAAGCGCCCGGCGTTACGCACCGCCTGCTCGACAGAAACCTGATACGACATGAACGGCATATCGCCGACGAGAAGCGCGGTCTTTGCGCCGCGCGCCACCGCCCGGCAATGGTGGAGCATCTCCTCCATGGTGACGGGGAGCGTATTTTCATAGCCGAGCACAACCATCCCCAGCGAATCGCCGACGAGGATGGAATCCACCCCGGCTTTATCCATTGCCAGCGCGGTGGGGTAATCGTAAGCCGTGAGCATCGTAATGACCTCGCCGCGTTCCTTTTTCTGGCGGAAGGTGAGCGTGGTGACTTTTTTGCGCCCCGCAGAGGGCGCAGTGGTGGAAACGGGAACAGGTGTGGACATGGTATCCTCCAATCGTGTGGTAGGAGCCGTTTTTTGTTGCGGTCATCCCCTGATTTGCCGCGCCTTGAACAGCCTTGAGCAGAATGCCGTGGCGTTCCGAAAAGGATACACCCGGCGCTCTGATTATTCCACAAAACCCGGATTTCATCTATAATAATTTCACTGGCATTTGGTTGGGGAAGACCTCGCAGCGAAAGAACAAACAAAGGAGACTCATCATGAGAAAAATATTCGGCTTTTTGATCGGAATCCTCGTAGGCGGGCTGGTTGGGGCGGTAATTGCCCTTCTGCTCACGCCCGAACCAGGCGAAGAACTACGCGCCCAACTCCGCGAACGCGGACAGAGCTTCCTGGAAGAGATTCGTCACGCCGCCGACGAGCGCAAAATCGAACTGCGCCAGCGGCTGGATGAAATGCGCGCGCCCAGGGAAGGGTAGTGGTATCTGGTACTTACCTTTTACCGATTACCAATTTGTAACTGATGTTACGCAGTTTTCCTGTGGCGCGACATTCATGTCGCTTGAAAATGCGAGATAAATCTCGCACTACTGCGTAAGGTGAGTTTGTAAAACTCCTCCGCCCTCTGCATAGTGCTCCCATACTCTGCCCGCGCGGCGATGAGTTCCCGATTCAAACCTGCGGCTTGCTCCCGCAGGTTTTTGTTTTCGATGGCGTGGAGAATTGCCCCGGCAATGGACTGCGGATCGTTCGAGTTGAACAGCAAGCCGTTCTCGCCGGGCGTGATCCACTCGCGGATCGATTCCAAATCGCCCGCCGCGGGGAAACATCCGCAAGCCATGCCCTCGAGCAGGGTGTTCGGCGTCCCATCGTGAATGCTCGGCGAAACCAGAATTTGCGCCCGCCGGTACACCTTTGCCATCTCCAGGTTCGGCATGGGCGCAAGCAGTTCCACAGCATGTTCGATTCCCAGTTCGCGAATCCATTGCAGAACCTGACCATCCCCCGCCATCGCCGCGCACAGAAACTTCGCTTGGGGATGTTTCTTCAACACGAGCGGAATCGCCTGAAAGAAACAGTCATTGCGGACATACTGACGCACCCCGCGCGGATTCAGGACGACCGGCGCATCCACCGCCTGTGCCGGCGGATAAAAGACATCGGTTCGGATTCCGCCGTTGCCTGGCGCCACCAAACTGAGCCTCCTCGCCCCGAGACCCCATTCGTGCGCCAGCCGCACGTCGCGGTGACAGTCTGCGTGGAGGGCGTCCGCCACCTGCATCGTCCAGCGTGTGTAATGCCGCATCAGCGGCGTGGACGGGGCATGCAGGGTGAAGTCGTTGCCCCAAATGGACACGACCAGCGGCGTGCCGGTGTAAGCATCGGCGGCGAGCATGCCCTCGTAGGGAATCCGCATGGCGTGGACGAGGTCCGGCTTCACCTCCTCGATGAACGCCCGCAGTTTTTTCGCCGCGCGGTACACCGTCAGCGGACCAAACCAATGCCGGATGGCGGTACGCAGGCTCACGGTCCGCGAAGCGCCGCCCGGGCGCTGACCCGCTTTCTTGACCGAGGAAAAGGCGACGGGGATGACTTCCAGCCGCTTAATGGAGACATCCAGTGAAACCGGAAAGGTGGAAGCGATGTAGACCTCATCCTTTCCGTTTTCCACAAAATGGCGAATCCAGTTCATGGCGATGGGGGAGCGGGCATCTACGACAAAAAGAAGGCGCATAGCGCCATTATACGTTATTGCCCGGATGCGGGAGACGCGGTATATTTGGCTTCAATGAGCAAGGGTCGTATTCTTATTGTTGAAGATAATATGGATAACTATGAAATCGTGCGCCTCGTGCTGGAACGGGCAGGGTACGATGTGTTCCTTGCGATAAACGGGCGGGACGGGGTGGATGCGGCGCGCGCCCAAAAACCGGACCTGATTCTGATGGACCTGGGACTGCCCGAAATGGACGGGTGGAAGGCGGCGAAGACCTTGAAATCCAACGAAGACACCAAATCCATTCCGCTTTATGCCCTCACCGCCCACACTTTGCCGCATGAACGAAAACGCGCCCTGCTGGCAGGGTGCGACGGGTATGTCGCCAAGCCTATCCACATGAAGGGCTTTTTGGAAATTGTGGAGCAAGCCCTGCTCGCGGCGCGGCTCAAAAAGGGGCAGGATGAGGCGTCACAGGACTTGTGAAAAATGTAGCCAATCGGGGATTTTTCCGTCTCGTAATCGGTCTGTTCCATAATTCAAGAAACAAAGAGGACTAGCACTATGAAACAAATTTGTGTCGTCGGCGTGGGGTATGTCGGTCTTGTCACCGCCGCCTGCTTTGCCGACCTGGGAAACCGTGTCGTTGCCCTCGATGTGGACGAAAAGCGCATCGAAAATCTCAAAAAGGGCGTCATGCCCATCTACGAGCCGGGGCTCGAAGAACTGGTGAGGCGCAATGTGAAGGGAGGCAGGTTGTCTTTCACCACTTCCTACGATGAGGCGTTGAAAGGGACCGAGTTTGCCTTCATCGCGGTGGGCACTCCCTCCGGCGTGGACGGCAACGCCGACCTGCAATACGTGGAAGTCGCCGCGCGTTCCATTGCCAAAGCCATGACCGCCCCGCTCATCATCATCAACAAATCCACGGTTCCCATCGGAACCGGGGACTGGGTGGCAGATATTGTGCGAAACGCCCAGCCCAAACCGATTGACTTTGCCGTGGTCTCCTGCCCCGAATTTCTGCGCGAAGGCTCTGCCATTGCCGACTTCATGAACCCGCACCGCAACGTCATCGGCTCACTCGATAAGGAAGCCGCCAACAAGGTCGCCCAACTGCACCTGCCTCTGCGCGCTCCCATCGTCATCACCGACCTGCGCACGGCGGAAATGATCAAATACGCCAGCAACGCTTTCCTTGCCACCAAAATCTCCTTCATCAACGAACTCGCCGACCTGTGCGAACTCGTCGGCGCGGACGTGAAAGAGGTGGCGGCAGGCATGGGCTACGACGCCCGCATCGGGCGGCACTTCCTCGATGCCGGTCTGGGCTGGGGCGGCTCGTGCTTCCCCAAAGATGTGCAGGCGCTCGCCTACATGGCAAAGGAAAAGGGACTCAACCCCCGCATCCTCAACGAAGTCATGAACGTCAACTACGACCGCCGCAAACAGGTCTCCAAACATGTGGAAGCCATGCTCGGCGGCAGTCTCAAGGGCAAGGTTGTCGGCTTGCTGGGGCTGGCATTCAAGGAAAACACCGACGACATGCGCGATGCCCCCTCCATTGACATCGCCAACGCCCTCATCGCCGCCGGCGCACAGGTGCGCGGCTACGACCCGGTGGCGCGCGAAACCGCCGCTCCGCTCATGCCCGCCGTCGAAATCTTCGACGACATGTACAAAATGGCGGAAGGCTGCGACGCGCTGATCGTCGTCACACCGTGGAACGAATTCAAACAACTCGACCTCGAAAAGGTCAAAGGGCTGCTCAAGACCCCGGTCATTTACGACGGGCGCAACATCTACGACCCCGCCCGCATGCGCGAACTGGGCTTCACCTATCGCGCCATCGGACGCGGTTTCAACGGGCATTAGTTTGCCCTCTCGATAGTTCTATATTTCAAAGTCGGATAGTCGGGTACAATTGCCCCGCTATCCGACTTTTCATTCCAGCAACTGACCCTATGACTCACCCTCCTGTTTGCAACTACGAAGGTTCCGACTATCAAACCTCCTTTTGGGATAAAGGCGGGCGCGAATACGAAGACCGCACCGAAGCCATCGCCATCAAACGCCTGCTTCCCGCCGGCGGACGTCTTCTGCTCGAACTGGGAGCGGGCGCCGGACGAAACACGCCCCGCTACCACGGCTTTGACCGCATCGTCCTGCTCGACTATTCACGCACTCAACTGGAGCAGGCGCAGGCGCGCCTCGGCAAATCGGACAGGTACATCTACGTCGCGGCGGATGCCTACCGCCTGCCCTTTGTGGAGGCGTCGTTCGACGCGGCGACCATGATCCGCGTGCTGCACCACATGGCAGACGCCCCGCGCGCCCTGGCACAGGTGAAAAACGCCCTCGCCGCCGGCGGGACCTTCATCCTGGAATTTGCCAACAAGCAGAATCTCAAGGCAATCTTCCGCTACCTGCTCGGCAGGCAGAAGTGGAGTCCGTTCACACGGGAGCCGGTGGAGTTTGTGAAGTTGAATTTCGATTTTCACCCAACGGCTGTGCGGACATGGCTGGAAGGGCTGGGCTTCACCGTCGAGCGGACGCTCACGCTTTCGCATTTTCGCGTGGGCATCCTGAAGCGCCTCGTCCCCACGGGGATTCTGGTCTTCTTCGATGCGCTCCTTCAGTGGACGGGGGCGTGGTGGCAGTTGACGCCGTCGGTGTTTGTGAAGGCTGTTTTGCAGGGGCAGGCTGGGGGGAGTCTGAAGCGGGTGTCCTCCATTTCAGAGTTGTTCAAATGTCCCGATTGCGGAACGTCGCCTTTGAGGGAGGCATCTGCTTATCTCGAATGTCCCGGTTGTAAAAAGCGATGGGGGGTGAGGGATGGAATTTACGACTTTCGAGAGCCGTTACCCTTCCAGTAAGTTGGCAGAGGCGAGTTTCATGGTCACCGCGTTGGCGGCGGGCAGGATGGGCTTGCCGATGGCTGCGCCATAGACCAGGGCGAACTTTGCGCCGAAGAAAACGATTTGGGCGGAATACGCCAGCCAGATCATCAAGACGACGAGCGAGCCCGCCGCGCCAAGAATGGTTTGAGGACTGCCATATCCCAGATAGAGACCGATGAGAAACGCCCCGGCGTTGAAGAGGGCGGAGGTGACGAGCGCGCCCACCCACACCACCTGCCAGGAGATTTTCACGTCGGGCAGGAGTTTGAAGGTGAGGGCAAAGAGCAGGGTCATCAAGCCGAAGCCGGTGAGCAGGTTTCCGCCCTCCAGCAGAAAGGAGGCGTTGGGGGTGACGAGCGTCCGCAGCCAGCCGTTGAGGACGGTAAGCCCCGTGCTGATTGCCAGCGCCGCCAGCAGAATGATTCCCAGACTGAGCACCATGAGGGTGGCGAGCAGCCGGTCGAGCGCAAAATCGAGGATGCCGCTCCAAAAATGGTTGCTAGGTTTGCGACGCACGTTCCACATGGTGTTGAGGGCGTCGCGCAACTGGCTGAAGAAGCTGGTGGCGCCGATGATGAGGATGATACTGCTGACGATGGTCGAGACGAGACGCGACCCGGCAGCGTGCACATCTGCCAGCAGACGCTGGACGCTCAATGCCGCTTCGGGACCGATCTGGTCTGATATGGCATGGACGATTTGTCCCTCCGCCGCCGCCTCTCCGAACACGGCTCCGGCAATGGTAATCATGATGACGAGGAGCGGCGCGAGGGAGAAGAGTGCGTAATATGCCAGCGCCGCGCCGAGCCGCGCCGCGCGGTCGTGAGACCATTCGTTGTAGGCGTCGGCAAACAGGCGGAGGGTGAATTTGATGGTTTTCAGCATCAGGGGGGATTATATTTCGATATGCGGTTTCCTCGCGCGGATTTTTTCTCATTGTATCAGCGTAAGTCAGCGTTGATCTGCGTCCCAATCTTATTTTGGATAAAGTCTTTTGAATGATTGCAACAGAGCAAGGGTGAATCAAAAGACACCCCGCATGTCGAAAATCATGCCGAGAGTGTCTCGAATTTGGAGAGGGGAATCAAAAATCAACTTTCAGGACGCGTTTTCCGGTGGGAGCGTCGCTTCCGCCTTTGGGTTCGATGGTGATGCCGATGCCGATGTAATCGCTGAAGGGCTGGGAAGGGGCGAGGGATTGGATGGTGAACGCTGTCTGTTCTTCAGGACGGAAAGTGCCGGCGCTTACTCTTCCGTTATCGGGTTTGACCAGCCAAATCTGGTAGGTTTGGCTGGGCGGGAGGGGCGGCAGGTTGCGGCTGACCAGAACGGCTTGATTAGTTTCCCGGTCGAGCAGAAGCATACCTGTGACCTGCTCTCCTTCGATGGGCAGGGTTTGCACGTTTGGGGAGGAGATAAAGGTGAGCGCCAGTTGGGCGTTTTCCACGCGGGTCAGCAGGGCGGCTTGCTGCGCTTGAATTTGGCGCAATTGGATGAGGGAGAAGATGTTCAGGATGAAGAGGACAAGAACCGCCAATCCGAGGGCGGGTGCGAGGGAAACCTTCCAGCGCGGTTGTTTGGGGCTTTGTGCGCCGGGCAGTCGGTTTTGCAGACGGCGGCGGAGGGCGGGGGG
>JABRVZ010000046.1:0-10993 GCA_039961775.1 Chloroflexota bacterium | reverse complement strand
GGCGGAGGAGGGGGCAGACGGCTGGGTTTGAGCGGCTTCCACGTCGTTGGAGACGCTCTGCGACATGATATCGAAGATGCCTTTCAAGCCGATGAGGCGTCCCTGTTCCGGCGCGATGGAGCCGCGCAGGAGGCGGATGGGAAGCGTGGCAAGGGCGTAGATTTGCGCGCCGGTGACTTGCAGACTCAAGCCGAGGGTTTCGGTGAAAGAGGCGATGGGTTTGAATTCACAGCCGGGGCAGTAGCCGATGCCGATTTTGGGTCTGCCAGAAGGCACATCGAGCCGGGGGGTGACGGTGAGGGCGAGGGTTTCGCTTCCGCGCCGCACTTCAAAGCGGATGGGGGTATCGGGGCTGGATTGAATCAGTTCGCTGAGCAGGTCCGGGCTGGTGAGAGGCTGTCCGTTGGCGGTGAGCAGGATGTCGCCCACCTGAATCCCGCCCTGTTCGGCGGGGCTGCCGGCGACAACTTCGGTGATGAGGATTTGCTGAGGCGCGTTGGAGTCGGCCGGAGGCGACACGATGATGCCGCCCACCTGATTGATGATGAGGCTGATGACCAGGACGGCGGTGAGCAGGTTCATGAAGGGACCGGCAAACAGCACAAACAGCCGCTTCCAGGGGGAGGCGGCGGCAAGCCCGCCCGGAATCGCCGGGTCGTTCTCGCCTTTTGGGCGAACGAAGCCGCCGATGGGAAGCCAGTTGAGGGTGAAGCGGGTGCCGGGGTGAACTTCGGAGATGACTTCGACGATTTCCATGCCGCCTTCGGCTTGGCCGGCTTTGATGGAGCGTTTTACGGGCGGTTGAGCGTTCGATGCGGGCGCCTCAATGATGACCGTTTCGATGGCTTGCAGAATCAACCTGCCGTTTTCCTCGCGGACTGTGAGTTTGGCTTCGTGATTCGTCAGGTCGCTCCATAAGACGGGCATGCGGAAGTTGCGGGGAATCTCCACCCGCCTTCCGCTGCGCAGGAAGAGGTAGCCAGACGAGACCCAAAAGGTCACTGCGCCGGGAGTGGGAAAGCCGATGCCGAACTCCTCCACTTCCACTTTGACAAGCCGCGCCGCAATAAAGTGTCCAAGTTCGTGTACAACTACCATCCCGCCAAAGGCGAGGATGAAAATTAACCAGGTAAGCGCTGTTTCGTTCATTCTTTTTTTCCTTCGCGAGGCATTATATCGCCTTTTGGATGGACAACATGGAAAGGTAAGATATTTCTAACACTGCGGATAGAACAAGGGTAAAATGCGCCGCAACCGTGTTCAAAATCCATTTTTAGCCCGCCTTTCAAGGAGCAAAGCCGCCATGACCGATCACTGTATCTTCTGCAAGATTGTTGCCCGCGAAGCCCACGCCGAGGTCGTTTATTCTGATGAACAGGTGACCGCCTTCCGCGACATTCACCCGGTCGCGCCGACCCATATCCTGATCGTGCCAAACCAGCACATCGAGTCTGTGAATGCGCTCGGTCCCGAAGACGAACCGCTGGTGGGGCATCTCTTCACGGTGGCAGGGAAACTTGCCCGCGAGGAGGGAATCCACCACCGCGGCTATCGCCTCATCGTCAACACCGGCGCAGACGGCGGTCAGACGGTGTTTCACCTGCATCTGCACCTCATTGGCGGGCAGCGAATGCTCCACCCGATGGGGTGATGGGAATTGTCGTCCGGGCGGGAGAGTGGAAAGAGGAGAGTTTTTCGTCTATCGCTTCAGGAGCGGGCTTCCCTTGAGTTTGCTCTGCGGCTGGTTGGCGCGGTAGGCAAAATATCCCAGCGCCAGCCCGCCCAGCAGGAGGAGCAAGCCAAAGATGCCCAACAACGGAGAGCGCCCGCCGCTTTCTTCCACGGCTGGGTCTTGCAGGGTGACCGTTTTGGCTTGCGCGCCAAAGTCTACGGAGGCGCGGTCACCGGCTTTGACATCCAACGTGTAGGTGAGGGACATGGTGGGGTTGTAGCCGTCGGGAACCGCCATGCTGATGTTGTACCTGCCGGCGGGCACATCGGTGAAGCAGGAGCGGGTGGGTTCGAGCAGGTCAGGGTCTATGGCGGAGGTGGTGATTTGAGTCTGGGAGTAAGAGCCGTTGACATTGGTGAGGCTGACCGCGCCGCCGTCTATGCCCAATTCATTCGCCTGGCGGAGGGCGTCGCCGTTGACATCGTTGAAGAGCAAAATACAGACCTCGGTGGTGCCTTCGAAGGGCGTGGGGGCGCCAACGGGCGGCGTGGGTGTGGCGGTGACTGCGGCAGTGGGAGTGGTCTGCGGCGGGATAAGACCGACGATGAGTTGCTGCCCGATGGCGACAGTGCAGTTTTCGTCCAGGCGGGTGTTGAACTGGCGCAATTGGGGCACAGTAATTCCATGTTTGAGCGCAATGCTCGAACAGTTATCGCCTTCGACAACGGTGTAGAGGATGCGTCCGTCGGGGCCGGGAGTGGCGGTGACAAAGCCTTGCAGGTCTGGCGCGGCGGTTGCGCTCAGGGAAGGCAATGCCATTCCGAGCAGCAGAAGGGTAAAAAGAAAAAAGCCGATGAGGGGTGCGTTCCAGTTTTTCATCGGCGGAGATTATAACATTCGGGCGCGGGGCGTCAGTACAGGATTTCGCGGGTTGCCTGTTCGATCTCTTCGTAGATTTTTTTGACTTCTTCCTTCATTTCGGCGGAGACGCCGGCGGTCTGCGGGATGAATTTGACCAGGTCGCGCGCCTGACGGAGCAGGTCTTTGACGGCGGCGATGTAGGAAAAATCCGATTTGCCCAGCCCGCCGGTGGGGACGGGCAGGTCGCGGGCTTGTTGAATCAGTTTGCGGGCGCGCTGGATGCGCTCGGCGGCGGGGATGAGTTTTGCCATGCGGTCTCCTGTGAGACATCCGAGGTCTTGATGACCTCGGATGTCTCAAGTTTCTTGCGCTAGCACTCGCTATACCCGCAGGCGTAGCACTTGCGGCATCCCTCTTCGTTGACGACAGCGGCTTCACCGCATTCGGGGCAAAGGTCGCCGATGCGCATTTTGTGGGTCAGCGCTTCTTCTTCGAGATTGTGGCTGCCGCCATTGCCGCCGTTGGTCTTTTCTTCCATCACGGGCAAAGCGCCAGCCTTTTCGCGCAGGTACATATCGAGCACCTGCCCGATGCCGTCGGGCAGGGAGCGCACGCGGTTGGGTCCCAGCCCCAGCGAGCGCCCGCCGCCGATGCCGATCAACTGGCGCACCACTTCGCGCAGACGGTCGGTCGGTTTGATGGGCGAGGTCATGCGCAGGATGTAGGAGATGAGCCGTCCGATCGCCTCGGAGACAGCGGCGGTTTCGGAGCCAGCCTTGGCGGTGTTGATGAACGCCTCGAAGGGTTGTTCGCCGCCGTTTTCGTTGATGGTCACGAACGCCTTGCCGACAGGGGTCTCGACGCTGTAGGTCTTGCCGGTCAGGGCGCGGGGACGCGGCTTCTTCGGGTCGTGGAAGAAGGTGGGGGCGAGTTCGGGCTTGGGAGCAGGAGCAGGTTGAGGCGGAGTCTGAGGCGCTTCTTTCTTTTCGGCGGTGGCTTTCGTCTCCAACACTACTTTTTCGCGCGAGCCGGTCACGTACACGGTAATCCCTTTGCATCCGAGTTCCCACGCCAGCATGTAAGCGGTGGCGACGTCTTCCACGGTGGCGCCTTCGGGGAAGTTGATGGTCTTCGAGAGCGAGTTGTCCACGAACGCCTGGAGCGCGCCCTGCATGCGGACGTGTTCTTCGGCGGTCACGTCGCTGGAGACGACGAAGGTGTCGCGGATGTGCTGAGGCAGTTCGGCGATGTGCTGGCAGGTGCCTTCGCGCATCACCTGCTCGACGATTTCCTGCCGCTTCTCTTCGCCGAGACCGAGTTTTTTGAGCGCCTCGTCGAAGCGCGGGCTGGCGTAGGTGAGTTGGAGGTCTTTGCCGTTGTCGTTGACGTGGCGGATGTAGGCGAGGGCGAAGACGGGTTCGCAGCCGTAGCCCTCACAGCCTGCGACGGTGGCGATGGTGCCGGTGGGCGCGACGGTGGTCTGCGCGGCGTTGCGGATGCCGTGCTTCTTGATTCCTTCCACCACCGCTTCCCACTGGACCTGAGGTCTGCCCCAGTTATGCTCGTAGCGGATCAAACTCTGAGGCGGAGTCCAGGTCATATTGTCCATGTCGTAGATGGAGCCTTCGATGGCGGGGAAGGCGCCGCGCTCTTTGGCAAGTTCGATGCTGGTGAGCATGGCGTGGTAGCGGACGAATTCCATCACCTGCGCGCCGAATTCCTGTCCTTCGCGTGAACCGTAGCGCACGCCCACGTGGTACATCAGGTCTGCCAGCCCCATGATGCCAAGCCCGATGCGGCGGGCGCGGTGGGCGGCTTCTTTCAGTTGCGGCACGGCGGGAACGTAGGCGTTGGCTTCGACCACGTCATCGAGGAAGCGGGTGGCGGTGACAACGGACTGGCGGAGGAGTTCCCAATCCACCGTGCCGTCGGGTCCACAGTGTTCGTTGAGGTTGACCGAGCCGAGACAGCAGTTTTCGTAAGGTCCGAGCCATTGTTCACCGCAATTATGAACCACCAAGCCATTTGCAATAAACGAATGTGTGTCAGGTTGATGCAAATCATATACCGGTTCGACGCCGTCGGGTTCAATTGTCAAAACGGTTGCAAGGAACGATTCTTCGTACGGTCCGCGAATCATGCGGCTGAGATAATCTGCAAGTTTGCTTTGCTTGGCTTCGGTCAAAAAGCCTATTTCATTTGCAAATCGAATCAGATTGGTTTTGCTGATCGCCAATTCATGCTGTGGTTGGTGGAAGTATTCCTTTGAGCCGCCCTTGCCATCAGGCATCATACGATAGCCAGCCAGACGGCGGTTCTCGTAAATGCGGCTTGCAATGCCGAAATTCAACAAAAGTCGTTGAACGTCCTTTAGTAAAACCAGATGGCTTGCAGAAAGCCGCACGGAGCAACCTTTCTCTCCGCCATCGTTCACTTGTCCATCTGCAGTGAATAAAGCCTGCAGGAATCCACGCTGAAACGCTTCGCTTCCCGCAAACACAGCCGAAGGAACAAAGTGTTTTCTCTCTTCAGTGATTCCGAAACGAGATGCCCAATCGCGCAGACGGTCGGATGCGACCCTCGCCTCATCACGGTCATCAACATTGACTATTCCCACAGGATAGGCGCGCCGTTGATTGGAATTCTCGACAAGATTTGTAACCATCTCAGCAAACATGGGAGCCAGTTCGCGCTTCTCATCTCCAAAGAACGAGAGCACAGCACGGACTACGTTAATTGTCCCATCGCCAACCAGCCAGCCCAATACACGGCCTTCTTCCAGGGTTCCCGCAGATCCAAACCCGCCCTTACGGTTCAGGATGTGAACACGATCGCCCAGTTGCAAATTGCGCGTTTCCACCCAGCCGCGTGATGTCATAACGCGATGGTCGTCCGTAAGACGCAATTCATATCCTTCGCGGGTAATTAAGCGATAAACTGGCTTTACACCGGTCTGAAACACGTGTGTAGCGGGCAGAAAGGTTTCTGTACCGAAACGGGAATCGGTAGTCACGCTTAATCCCATCCCCTCTTCAGCAAGTTCATCAGCACGGCGCAGCCCCTGCTCAGTATAAATCAATGTATCACCCGTTACGCAGGGATTGGTCGCTTCCAGCGGATAGAGGTGCGGGACGGGGTTGGAGCGGTTGGCAGCGTCGAGGAAGAGCACGCCCGGTTCGCCGTTGTGATGCGCCTGTTTGACAATTTTGTCGAAAATATCGCGCGCGCGCACTTTGCCGTAGGTATTGATTTTGACGCCGGCGGCTTCGGCTTGTTCGAGCGTGCCGCTGAACCCTTTGGCTTTGGCGTCTTTCGGGTCGGGGAAGCGCAGTTCCCATTCCTTGTCTTCTTTGACGGCGCGCATGAAGGCGTCGGTGATGCCGACGGAGATGTTGAAGTTGGTGATGGAGTTTTCGTCGGTTTTGCAGGTGATGAATTCCTCCACATCCGGGTGATCCACGCGCAGGACCGCCATGTTGGCGCCGCGCCTTGTTCCGCCTTGCGCAATCTCACCGAAAGCATGGTCATAGACGCGGAGGAAACCCACCGGTCCCGTTGCCTGACCGGCGGAGGTGTGTACCATGGCTCCCTTGGGGCGCAGGCGCGAGAAGGAAAATCCGTTGCCGCCGCCCGTCTGCTGGATCAATGCCGCATCGCGCAGGGTCTGGAAGATGCCGGCGCTGTCGCGTCCCATGTCATCGGTGATGGGCAGAACGAAACAAGCCGCCAGTTGACCGAGCGGCGTGCCAGCGCCGGTAAAGGTTGGGGAATTGGGGAAGAATTTTTTGCTGGAAAGCAGATGATAGTATTCAATCGTACGCGCATGCACATCCGCTCCCCATTGCTCCTCCACTTTGGCAACGTGATAGGCAACGCGCCAGAACATTTCTTCGACGGTTTCGACCGGCTTTCCATCCTCCCCGCGGCGCACGTAGCGCCGCATCAACACCTGACGGGCATTGTCGGTCAACTGCGCTTTGGGCAGTCCCTCCGGCATGGGCGGCGTGGGAAGCAGCCCATGTTTCGATTGGTCGGTTTGGGTGGCGTTTTTGCCTGCCATGATACACACTCCTCTAAATGGTTTTGAGAGATGATTTGAAAAATTAGTGGTTTAGCCTATACGGCGTTCTGTCGCTTGCCGCGGATGCGTAAGTCTGCCGTGAGCCTGCCAAAGGTGGGCGCTTCCTGTACAAGACAGGGCTGTTCCAGACACTTTTTGAGACAAAAATCGGCAGCGCCCTCCTCCCCGCCCTGGGAGGAAGAGACTCTGCCGGTGAATTAGCCTTCGAGCAAACGATTGATTTCGTCGCGTACAGAGTGGAGGTCGTCCAACCCGAGATACACGATGGCATAACGGATGTACGCCACCTGGTCGGTCTCTTTCAAGACCTGCATGACCAGGTCTCCCACCACACGGGAGGAGACTTCCGCTTTGCCCATCTTCTGCAATTGCGCCTCTACCTGCCCGATCATGCGTTCGATGTCCGCGGCGGAGACGGGTCGCTTCGCGCAGGAGATGCGGATGCCCCTTGCCAGTTTTTCACGGTCGAACTCCTCGCGGGAGCCGTCCTGTTTGATGATGAGCGGCGTCGCAAGGATGGGACGCTCGTAAGTGCTGAAACGTTGACCACAGTTAAAACACTCACGGCGACGGCGTATTCCACCGTGACTGTCGTGAGAGGTATCGAGCACTTTAGAGTCGTGATGCTGGCAGTAAGGGCACCGCATTGGGAAAAGGTTTACTCCATTTTTAGAACATTTGTATCCGCCATCTGTGGGCGTTAGCGCACTGCATCCCCGTACATCTGGCTGTTGCAGGAGGCATTGTAGCACGGAGGCGCGCCTGCCTCAAGAGGACGCAAGGGGGATTTATCTTAAAATATCCCCGCCGGGTTTACCGCAAAATTCCCTCTCACACATTTGGGAACGTTAGAGAACGTTCCCTGCGCAGGTCGGCGTTGCGGTTAGAGAACGCCCCCCTGCGCATGTTTGGTTTTGAATTCAGCCCTTATGCCGAACTCACGGCTTCCATGCTTTCTGGTTGAGGCGGTGGAGAAAGTCCAGGACGATGGCGTTGAACTCCTCCGCGTTCGATTGATGCGGCACATGACCGGCACGGAGAGCGATTCCCTGCGCGCGGGGCATGGCGTTCACCATTTTGGGAAAGGAGGAGGGCGCAAGGGTCTGGTCATGGTCGCCCCACACGACGAGAGTCGGCAGGGAAATGGATGGCAGGTAGTCTGTGAGGTCGGCGATGACGTTTGGGATGTTGTAAACGCCCGGCGCGGTGCGGGTGTAATCGAGAGCGGTTTGGGCGCGGATGTGTTCCGGCAGGGCGTGCAGGGCGCCGGCGCTGTGTCCCATGGCGCGGCTGGTGATGTCTATGACGATGCGGAACATCCATTGCGGGGTGCGTTCGGCGATGATGCCTCGCAGGTTGCGATTGCTGTAGGAGCGGCGAAGAAGCGGGGGAAGTTGCAGGCGTGAGTAAAAGGGATTGACGAGAATCAAGCCCCGGGTCCAGGCGGAGAAGCGGCGGGCGTATTCCAGCGCCAGGTATCCGCCGAGGGAATGTCCGATGAGGACGACAGGTTCGGTCAGGCGCAGGGAGGTCATCCAGTGGACGAAGTGTTCGAAGAGCCATTCGATCTGGTAGGCGCGTGAGGCGGGTTTGGGGCTGTCGCCGTGACCGAGCAGGTCGAGCGCGCAGGAGGCGTATCCGTTTTTTGTGAGGGCGGGAATGAGTTCGTCCCAGTCGTGCAGGGAGGCGGCGATGCCGTGAATCATGACGACGGGTTTGCCGTTACCTTGTTGAATGAAGTTTGCGGTTGTGGGGATGATAATTTCATCTGTCGTACTTTTCATATCTTCTAACTAACTCTCTTCTCAAAACTTTGCCGATGAAGGTGCGGGGGAAATCGTCGAGGAAGAAGACGAAGCGCGGAACGAGGTAGGCGGGGAGGCGGCGTTTGCAGTAAGCGATGACGGACGCGGGGGAGGGGGCGTCTTTGCCGGCGATGATGAAGGCAAAGGGATGCCCTGCCACGGCGGTGACCGCCACTTCCTTGACCTGCGGAATTTCGTAGATGACTTCTTCCACGTCGCGCGGGAAGGCGGGCTTTTTGACTTTGCTGGGATACCACATGTCGGCTTTGCGGGCGATGATGCGCACATAGCCGTCTTCGTCTGCCTGGGCGATGTCGCCGGTGAGGAGCCAGCCGTCCTCGGTGAGGACTTCGGCGGTGGCTTGCGGATTCTTCCAATAGCCCATCATCACTTGCGGACCGCGTACCGCCAGTTCGCCAATCTGCCCCGTTTTGACTTCCTTGTCGCGGCGCGTCAGGTCCACGATGCGGCTTTCGGTGGAGGGAAGCGGGATGCCGATGGTTCCCACCTTGCGGTTCCCGCTGAGCGGGTTGGCGTGTGTGACCGGGGAGGCTTCGGTCAGCCCGTAGCCTTCGACGAGTTTGCCGCGCGTCAGTTTTTCGAACGCTTCCTGCACTTCCACAGGCAAAGGCGCCGAGCCGCTGATGCAGGCTTTGATGGATTGGATGCCATACTTGCGCACGCCGCGGAAGTTATTGATGGCGACGAACATGTTCGGCGAGCCGGGAAAGATGGTGGGCTTATATTTTTTGATGGTCTTCAGCACATCGAGCGTTTGAAACTGCGTTTTCAAAATCATCGCCGCACCCACCGAAACCGGGACGTTCATGGCGGTCGTCAAGCCGTAACTGTGGAAGATGGGCACCACACACAGGAAACGCTCGCGTCCTTCCACTGCATCTGGCAGCCAGTGACGAGTCTGCAGGGCATTCGCCACCAGGTTGCGGTGCGAAAGCATCACCCCCTTTGCCTGTGCGGTCGTCCCGCCCGTGTATTGGATTACGGCAAGGTCATCCGGCGTCACGTCCACCGTCGGCGACTTGGGGCTGTTGCCGCCTAAAAAGTCGCCCCAGCGGACAGCGTTGCGGAGCCCGTAAGCGCGGTTGCGCCAGTGCGAGAGCAGGTACTTCGGCAGTGCGAGATACTCCGCCGGGTCGGTGAGGACAATGTGCGGGATGCCGCAGGCTTCCTGAATTTGCTTTGCCAGCCCCGCCCACATCGAAAGCGTCACCAGGGCGCTCGGCTCCGAATCCTTCACCTGCCGCACGATTTCCTCCGGCTCGATGACCGGCGGCACAAAGACCGCCGCCGCCCCCGCCTTCATCGTCCCAAAGAAGCCAATCACCATCTGCGGCACGTTCGGCAACAGCAGCACCACCCGCGCGCCCTTCCCCACCCCCAGCGAAATCAGCGCATTGGCAAAGCGGTTCGCCTCACGGTTCAGGCGGCGGTACGACAGGCGGCTTCCCTCGAAATAAATCGCCGGGCGGGAGGGGAAACGCCGCACCGCCGAACGCAACAGATGATGCAGAGGGATGTTCGGCACGCCCACCGTGTAGGGCACGCCTGCCTCGTAATGTTCCAGCCACGGACGTTCCCGGCGCAAGGCGTCGCGTCCGCCTTTTTTCTTTTTGGGATCGCTGGCAGATTCCCGCCACGAACGTTGACCTTCGCCGGAGAGGAATCGCTCAATGGAACGATTCACCGCCTCCCGCCGCTCCAGCATGACCATGTGGCCCGATACGCCGATATCCGCCTCTTCCGCCCCGGGAATGGATTCTGTCACCTTCTCGAATAGCGGGCGCTCGAACACCAGGTCACGGTGACCGCGAATGACCAAAGTCGGCGCTTCGAGTTTGGCAAACCGCTCCCAACCCCGCCAGCGGGACATATTCTCGCTGTAAAACTTCTTGAGCGCATGCGGCGGCGCATGGAGCCAGGAACGGGTGAACGGACCAATCAACTTCAACAACCAGACCGGCAAACTCAACCCCAGCCGAAAGAACGGATTGAGTTTGAACTCGCCCGCCGTCGCAATCAAAATCAACCGTTCGATGCGTTCGGGATGTTTGAGCGCGTACTCCGTGACAATCGCCCCGCCGAAGGAATGTCCCACCAGCACGATTCTCCCCTTGACCTTCAACAGCGTCAGCGCGGTTTCCAAGTCCTCGACCATCTGGGACATTTCATAGCCGCGGCCGGGCTTGTCGGAGAGACCGTGTCCGCGCAGGTCGAGGGCAATGACGCGGTTTTCCACCGCGAACTTCTGCATCTGGTACTGCCATTGCTCCGCCTTGCCGCCAAAGCCGTGGATGAAAACAAACGTCCGCTGAGGGCGATCGGGCGAAACGTCAATCGCCGAAAGCCTCACCAGCGGATTTGCCGAGACGCGCACTTCATGACGGTAAAGGTCGAGGTCTATGTCCATGTAAAGAGTTTACAGGAGGTGACATCAATTGTCAATTTTGTTATACTAAGAACCTATCCGAAAAATAGTTGAAAAAAGAGACGAGACCTGATAGAAAGGGGATTCTCTACAATCCTCTAACAAGGTCAACGTCTCAATGTCCAAGG
>JABRVZ010000045.1:0-12488 GCA_039961775.1 Chloroflexota bacterium | reverse complement strand
AAATCGGGGCAATGGGATTCTTTCCCTCCACCCGTGCCAGACAATCCTTGTCTGACCTGTTTGTTTCAATCCCCTAAATCGGGGCAATGGGATTCTTTCCAGTGGTTTGATACACGCCCCTTCATCGGTGCTATGGTTTCAATCCCCTAAATCGGGGCAATGGGATTCTTTCTCTGTTCTGAACTGGGCTCACCTGTCTACGGTGAATGGTTTCAATCCCCTAAATCGGGGCAATGGGATTCTTTCTGGCCTACCTGGCCTACCGGAATAACCGTGTCCCGAAGTTTCAATCCCCTAAATCGGGGCAATGGGATTCTTTCAAATGCCGCGACCTTGAACAGGTCGCCATTGATCGTTTCAATCCCCTAAATCGGGGCAATGGGATTCTTTCGAACCGCCCGTGTGTCCTGAAGGTCAAACCGACTGGAAGTTTCAATCCCCTAAATCGGGGCAATGGGATTCTTTCCTCCCCGCCGATGATCCCAATTGTGTCCCACCGGAAAGTTTCAATCCCCTAAATCGGGGCAATGGGATTCTTTCTTGCCCTGGAGGTGTAGAGAAAAGATGAGGAGATACGAGTTTCAATCCCCTAAATCGGGGCAATGGGATTCTTTCCGCAAAAGCGCAGAAACTATCGAACCCGAGGAGCTAGTTTCAATCCCCTAAATCGGGGCAATGGGATTCTTTCGCGATTGCATGGGCATTGAGATGTCGTTTCCTGAAAAGGTTTCAATCCCCTAAATCGGGGCAATGGGATTCTTTCGGTGATACCCTGCTCTCCGCGATCGTGGGAGTGGCTGAGTTTCAATCCCCTAAATCGGGGCAATGGGATTCTTTCCAAGGACGACGTCAACGACGAGTGCGCGGGCAAATACGTTTCAATCCCCTAAATCGGGGCAATGGGATTCTTTCATGATCCCAATTGTGTGGAACCTCCGGTTGAGATGTGGTTTCAATCCCCTAAATCGGGGCAATGGGATTCTTTCGGAATTCCCACACCTCCGTGGCATGCCATGAGTGTTAGTTTCAATCCCCTAAATCGGGGCAATGGGATTCTTTCCTGGGTTACTGGCATCTGGCTTCTCGTTGCTGCTGCCGTTTCAATCCCCTAAATCGGGGCAATGGGATTCTTTCTTACCATCCCGCCTAAACAATAGGTGTGATGAGGAAAAGTTTCAATCCCCTAAATCGGGGCAATGGGATTCTTTCGCGGTGCTCATTTTGCTCATTGCCTTGGGGTTAATCGTTTCAATCCCCTAAATCGGGGCAATGGGATTCTTTCTTCGACGTTTTGAAGCATCAAACTGACATCCCTGTTTGTTTCAATCCCCTAAATCGGGGCAATGGGATTCTTTCGCTGTCCACCCGAGTGGTGGTGGGAATTTATGGCTACGTTTCAATCCCCTAAATCGGGGCAATGGGATTCTTTCTGGTATGTGCCTTCAAGCGCAAACTACTCCTACGATTGTTTCAATCCCCTAAATCGGGGCAATGGGATTCTTTCCATCCTGATGGTGTTTCCGGGCTATGGAGCCAAAACACGTTTCAATCCCCTAAATCGGGGCAATGGGATTCTTTCAGGTCGTAGACACAAAGGAGATGATGTCATGATCAAAAAGGTTTCAATCCCCTAAATCGGGGCAATGGGATTCTTTCTAGATTCAAAGTCCGACGCGATGCGTCAATGGATTGTTTCAATCCCCTAAATCGGGGCAATGGGATTCTTTCAGTCACGCGGTTCGAAGCAAGGAGCACGTGGGCAACAAAGTTTCAATCCCCTAAATCGGGGCAATGGGATTCTTTCGATGGCTTCGGACTCGAAGTCGTTGCATTGGATCCCCAGGTTTCAATCCCCTAAATCGGGGCAATGGGATTCTTTCCCCACCCCGGATCAACATCTTGGAAGGAGATGTAGAAGTTTCAATCCCCTAAATCGGGGCAATGGGATTCTTTCCAGGGATCGCCGAAATTGGCGACGACAGTGGCTTTTGGTTTCAATCCCCTAAATCGGGGCAATGGGATTCTTTCCCATCTCAAGCGCTGGCAGGCGAAGCCGGAAAACTTTAGTTTCAATCCCCTAAATCGGGGCAATGGGATTCTTTCTCCTGGATTGTCGTCGGTCAGAAACTCGTCAAACAAGTGGTTTCAATCCCCTAAATCGGGGCAATGGGATTCTTTCGTCGTCCCGACCAACACCGCGGTCGTCCCGACCAACAGTTTCAATCCCCTAAATCGGGGCAATGGGATTCTTTCCATGAAAAGGAGACAATCATGAATACCTTTCGTAATAAGGTTTCAATCCCCTAAATCGGGGCAATGGGATTCTTTCTTCGCGCTGATCATCATCTATGGCTGGAAAGAAGGTTTCAATCCCCTAAATCGGGGCAATGGGATTCTTTCGCCTCCCGAGGTTCCGATGTGTGAATGGGATGAAGTTTCAATCCCCTAAATCGGGGCAATGGGATTCTTTCGAGATGGAGGAAGCGATGAAACGCTTCGCAATGTTCGTGGTTTCAATCCCCTAAATCGGGGCAATGGGATTCTTTCCTTTCACAGACCATTGCCCTGGAGGTGTAGAGAAAAGGTTTCAATCCCCTAAATCGGGGCAATGGGATTCTTTCTCAGTTTGCGGTGTTGTTGCGGTCAACGAAGGTGAGTTTCAATCCCCTAAATCGGGGCAATGGGATTCTTTCCAATCACACCGACGGTCGTCCTGACGGAAACCCCCGTGAGTTTCAATCCCCTAAATCGGGGCAATGGGATTCTTTCCCTAACTTATTGATCGCCTTGAATCGCCATTTTCCGAATTATAGCACTATTTCTCCAACCGCTTGTACCAGCCTTGCGAACCCCGGAGGCTGAACACAAAAAATCGTGCAAAACTCGAGGTTGGGTGTTGTGTGCTTCCTCGGCGAATCGCTCCGAATCTCTTCTAAACTCATCCCATCTTCTCCATTTTCGATTTGCGAACGGTAATTGTCCTGATCCTTTCTTGTTCACATTTGCAGCGATTTGCTGGAACAGCAGATGATGCGTACAATGCATCGGAGTAGGCTGGCATGCCATCTCAACCAGAAACATATCCTGCGATTTATATCATATTCACTCTGTTGAACGCTATCCGACGCGGCATCAAGCGGAAAAACATTTGGCGCGAATTCCGACGGCAGAAGATCGCCCTTGAACCCCGTTTATCCTTTTGGGTTGCGATATGTACAGAAGCGGGGTTGGTGAAGAAAGTTCCAGATTCCACGTCTCAAGTTTCAAGTTATGGGTTACGTGTTACGAGTTTTGCGCGGAGATGGTTAAACAAGACTCCCGAGGAGCAAACGTTTCATCTGATAGATGCATGGCAGAATGCACCGAGGAATCACAAGGTACGTCAATCCCGCAAGAAACTGTTGTGGAAGTTGAAATATGGCAAGTCTCTTACGCAAAAAGACAAAGTCGCACTCAACGGGTTGGAATCCTTGGGGTTGGTTATTGATGGTTACCTAACCAGATGGGGAAAATATTACATTCAGGGCGTAGGAAGTTTACCCTCGCCCAAAGCCGTTGAGCCGTGCAAACTTCAGGAGGAACAGTTCGTCGCATCCATTCCTAACCACGCTGATTTACTATGGGAACTCGAAAGGTTTCTGCGTCCCAAATGCCCCGGTGTGTACCCGCTGACGAAATGCACCCTGCAATTCTATGACGGCGATCCAGACGAGTTGATCGAGTTGCTCGAGCGTGGCTTGGGCCGGCCTTTGCCCGGGCACACGAAAGCCTTGATTCTCAAACAACCATCCATACGAATTGCCGAAGGTCTCGTTCTTGAGTTTTCATCCCCCGCGGAACTGCAACAACTGCGCCGCCAGCCGGTTTTCAGGAAGTACCTGGATGAATTTCTCTCGCCTCAGCGTGTGTTGGTCTCACAGGAGAAAGCGAAGGGGTTATTTCGGATGTTGACGCGTCGGGGAGTTTATGTTCGGTGGAATGAGGAAGAACCACAGGCGAGAAAGAAGCGAACACATTTTCTTTCTCAATTGAAGCCCATCCTGAATCCTGTCGGAAATAGCATCCCCAAATTGGCAATCATCGAAAAATACAAACAACAGGGACAGGCGTTGGACGTGTTGTATTTCGCACCGGGGTATCCGGCAGAGAAAAGACGCATCACACCGCTGCTGATTGAGGAGCGTGGGGTAAGATGACCAATTCGTGACAAACATCCAAAAAAGTTGCAACTTTTTCGTTTTTGGGTATAAAATGGATGCAATTGGGTTTCGTTGCCACTCATTTTCGCGGGTCCGGGAATGGGGGCGTTTAGAGCGTGAGGAGGCGGTATGCGCTACAACAACGGACAAGCGGGGAGAAGGGGAGAATTTCCATGACCGAGCGAACCAAAGTCAAGTTATATTTATTTTTCCTGTTTGCCTTGACCGTGGCAGCCGTCGTCCTGGCTTTTGCCGCCTTCTTTTGGGGCTGGAAATACGCTCCCGTTTATCAGTCGTTACCGCAAGATGTTACACCCGCTTCGACTCCTGCCGACCTTGGGGAACTGACTGCCCGGGTCGAGAATCTCGAATCCATCCACGACCAAAACCTGAAAGCCTTTCAATGGCAATTGGACCAGAAACTTTTCATCCTTGGCTCGATTGCCGTGTTCATCTCCTTTCTGGCGGGGTTTCTGGGGTATAAGACCTACGACGGCTTGGATAAGGTCATCAAAGAAAAAGTCAACGCCTCGCTGGATAATGCCCTCTATCAACTCGACCCGACCAATCTGCCGATTCACATCTACAGGGGGCGCGTACGCCGCGACCTGAAGGAGGCGGAAACGCCCCGCACCGCTGCCCGCGACGGTCTCCCCGATGTGATAAGAAGACTCGAACTGACTGGCTTGCTAAATGTGGGGAAAATCAACTACCTCGACAAGGTCACACAGAGGGGTATTACCGTCATTCCGATTGACGACGAAGCGGACGAAGAGGAGTTCATCAAATTCACTCAGGATGGGAAAGTGAGGCTCGATCCCGAAGAAGCGGGCTTTATCCTCTACGCCCCGTTTGGATACACCATCAAGAAGGCGCAAACCGCCTTTGAAAATACCACCATTGCCAACATGCCCGCCACGGTAGCCAGCATGGTGCTGGTGGTAGGACGCGGCTTGAAGAACCGCGAAGGCATTACCAGAAAGAAGGAGGAGACCCAATGAGCGCTCCAAAGGAATTTCGCGTCACGCTGGAGACGGTCACGCCGCTGTTTTTGGGAGGGGCAGAGCCGAGGTCGGATCCTCCTGAATTAAGAGCATCGGCGTTCAGAAGCGCAATGCGCTATTGGTTTCGCGTCACGGCCGGGGGAGTCATTGGCGATCACAACCTTGAAGGATTACACAAACTCGAGTCTGCATTGTTTGGAAGTCAAAACGCTGGTTCGCCAATTGCACTTCAAGTGAGCGGGAATCCATCCTCATCAAAACATTTTATCCTTCCACATAAACAAAGCGGTCCAAGAAAAGCATTCGACAGTGAGCAAGAAATTACATTAACCATTCGCGCCAGAAGTGGGACAAGCGACTTGATTTTCCTGAATGTCTGCATGGCTCTTAACCTGGCGCTTTTATTTGGCGGGGTAGGGCTTAGGTCAAGGCGTGGATTTGGCAGTTTGCGAGTGGCTGAGTCGAGCGATGCCAAGATTATTCCTCCAACTCCTATGACACTGGATAACGACAAATGGAAAAAGCGAATTGAAATCATAACAACCTCTGCGATAACCTGGGCAACAAAACTGGCTGAAAGTATGAATGTTCCAGTGACAGGCTTGCCTAATGCGCCGACCAATTTTCCCAGCGCAGCAAAGGGAGGACTGATTCGTTTAACCAAAATCGAAGATGACGATTCTGAAGAAATTTTAAAGACGCTGATCGGCTCGATGCCGCAAGTCAACTATCTTGGCGGAATCTTTCCTCATCAAAATCCGTCGCGCCAAAGTTCCCCATTATGGGCAAGAGTTTTTTGGGCAGACGATGGTTATCATTTGTTGATGTGTTTTCTGCCGTCGAAATTGGCAAAGAACGCCCATAATGACTACGCCAAGATCAAACCTTTCTTGGATAGCAAATTTCCAGGGATTGACCTGACAATTCCAGGATGGAACGCATGACCTCCTCCCTCCTCCTCTTCACCTTCTCGCCCGTGCAATCCTTCATCGCCGAAGCGCGCCGCGCCGCCGACCTCTACACGGGCAGTCAGATTCTGGTGGAACTGGCAAAAGCGGCGGCAGACTCGATTGGATGGGACAAGGTCATTTACCCTGCCAGCCAGGAAGATATTCCCAACCGCATTGTCGCGCGGGTTCCCTCCGACCAAGCCGCCGAGATTGCAGACAAAGCAAAAAAAGCGCTCTTGGACAAATGGCGCGCAATCGCTGACAGCGCGCTGGCGGAAAAGCATGAGATTGATGGGAAGCAGGAAGAAAATCCGTTTTTTCAGCACATTCCAAAGAACGATGATGTGTGGAAAAAGATTTGGTCCCGCCAAACCGACGATAACTATCTGTGGGAAATCTACTGGTCTGCCGCGCACTTGGAAGGGCGGGATTACAAAGAAGCATATCAGGAAGCCGAAGGACTGCTGAACGCCGCCAAGTTCAACCGCTCCTTCCAGCAAGCGGAAGAGCCTGGCTTCAAGGATAGTCTCAGCGGCAAGCGTGAGGCATTACACCCCAAAGGCAAAGATGGCAGGGAATTCTGGATGAGCATTTCTGGTGAGGACTCCGATATCGCGCCCGTGCAAATCCGCCCGAACGGACGCGAGCGGCTGGACGCCATCGGTGTCGTCAAACGCTTCAGCCGCATTGCCCGCACGAGGAAGCTCGAGGGCTTTCGTCATTTCCCGTCCACGAGCAGTGTTGCCAGCGCGGATTTTCTGAAATCGGTTGAGTCATTGCCAGAATTGGCAACCTACAACGACGCGGCAAGAGATTTGTTGAAGAAAAAGAAATACGTCGTCCGTACGCAGGGAAAATGGCAATACGACGGCGACCTGTTCTACGAAGAGACCCTCACCACTCAGCGCATGAAGAACGATTACGGCTTCACGGTCAGCGAGAAGGATTTGAGGGTGCCCGTAACGAAATTACAGGAACTTTACGAGGCGGCAAAGAAAGCCGTAAAACCCCAAAAAGACAATCCCTCCGCCCGCGCCAAACCCTCTCCCTACTACGCTATCATAGTGCTGGACGGCGACGACATGGGTGGGAGAATTAGAACTTGCGGAAGCGCCGATGAACACAGAAAGTTCAGCGAAAACATCGCCGCGTTTTCGAAAGCGGTAGAAGACATCGCGCTCAGGCATTTGGCATCGGTCATTTACAACGGCGGCGACGACGTCCTCGCCATGACGCCGCTTTCCACCGCCTTCCAGTTTGCAAAGGAACTCGCGGTGAAATTCAAAAGTAAAACGGGCAACACCGCCTCCGCAGGCATTGCCATCACGCATCACCTCTCCCCGCTCGGCGCGGCTCTGCGCGCGGCTCGGGAGGCGGAAAAAGCCGCCAAAGCGGTGACAGGCAAAGGGGCGGTCTGCATCGCCCTCCATCGTCGAAGCGGCGAACCCGTCCAGATGGTCAGCAAATGGGATGACGAAGAAGGGCTGGTTGGTCTGCTCATCGGCTACTTCATGGACGACGGCTGTCTCTCCTCCAAATTCGCCTACGACCTCATCGCCGACGCCCGCGCAGGCTCCGCCCTGCCGCCCGAAGCGCAACTCGCTCTCATCGAACGGCTGGTCAAACGTCACAAGACAGATAAATTACCTGAACCCAAACGCTTCGCCAGCCGCCTGCACTGCTGGTCGAAACTCATGAATGATTACATCCCGCCTCTGTCCGACGACGGGGTCAAAATTCCGCAGGGTATGGCGGAACTCGGCAAATGGCTTTCGCTCGCCCGCTTCGTGGCGCAGGGAGGTGGCGCATGAGAACCCTCTTCATCGAACCGCAGGATGTCTGGCTCTTCCGCGACGGTCGTCCCTTCGACGCGAGCAGCGCCCACCGCGCCGAGAGCCTGTTCCCGCCCTCGCCCATTGTCTTGCAGGGCGCCATCCGTTCGCATCAACTGGTCTTGAAAAACGTTGACCTGACGAACCCTCGGCAAATCCGCGAGGCTGTAGGCGAATCGCTAACGTTTGACGGCGCTCTGAATTTGAACGGACTGACACTGAGTGGACCCTTCCTCGCCCGCCGCAAATCGGATGGAAGCATCGAGCGACTTTATCCCATGCCTGCGGACGTTTACCAACTCAAAAGCGGAGGCTTCGAAGCCGCTTCGCTTCATTCTCGGATCTCGGAGCTGGTCTGCGGAACCTCGAGCCTTCTCCTGCGCCCCGGCGGTGACGCGGGCAAACCCGACGAGTCTCCCCGCTGGCTGACCGAAGAAGATTTGAAGAAATACTTCGCAGGCGAATCCTTCGAGGGCATCCGCGCCGATGAACTGTACGAAAAAGAGAACCGCTTTGGCATCGGGCGTAACGAGCAATGGGTGGTCAAACAGGGCATGTTGTACGAAGCCGAATTTATCCGCCTGCGCGCTGGCGTGGGTCTACTGGTGGACATGGACGGCTACAATGACGCGGGCTGGGAAGCGGGCTTGATGCAGTTGGGCGGCGAATCCCGCGCCGCTCATTACGAAACACTCCAGCAACAGGTTCCCCTGCTGCCGAACCCCGCCGCCCTGCCGACATACTTCAAAATTTATTTTGTCACCCCTTCCTATTTTGGGAACGGAGTCGAGCCAAAGACAAAAACGTGGCACGACTTCTTTGGCAGCGAAGTGAAATTGGGAACCGTCGCGGTTCGCGGCTATGAAACCCTCGGCGGCTTCGACTGGGCGAAAAACCCCAATTCGCACGAAGCGCACCGCCCGTCCCGCCGCTATATCCCTGCGGGAAGCGTGTACTACTTCAAAAACATCAGCGGGACGAAAATCCCCGAATCCCTCACCGAGTTCGGAGCCGAAATCGGCTTCGGGCGTTTCATCCTTTCAGAAACAAAGGAGTGGTAACCATGTTCACAGCCAGATCCATGCTCTTCTTCTGCGTCGAGACCCCGCTTCATGCTGGCACGGGCCGCTCACTTGGCACGGTTGATTTGCCCGTTCAGCGCGAACGCTCCACGGGCTATCCCATCGTGCAGGCAAGCAGTATCAAGGGACGCCTGCGCGCGGAGACAAAAAGCCTGATCAATGATGATGAAAAATGGCTCACCATTTTCGGTCCTGAACAAGAGGCGACTGAAGAGGGGAAACGCTCCTCCGATTTCGGCGGCGCGCTCTCCACGGGCGACGCGCGCATCCTGTTGTTTCCCGTCCGCTCGCTGGCAGGCGTCTTCGCCTGGGTCACCTGCGTGGATGTCCTTGCCCGCTTCCAGCGCGAGGCGGCATCCATCGGCTTGAAATTGGATGATGGCAACAATGGGAAATTCATCCTGCCGTCCGAACCCGACAAAAACTCTGCCACCACCATCAATAAAAATCTGTGGGCGGATGGGAAGAACGTCGTGCTCGAAGAATTCAGTTTCACAGGTAATGAAGATCCAAGCCTTGCGCCGCTGGCAACATGGCTTGCGAACCATGTTCTGCCGTCAACTGCTGAATACAACTACTGGCGCGACCATCTTGCCGATAAACTCTGCATCCTCCCCGAAAACGCCTTCCGCGACTTTGTCCTCTACGGCACCGAAGTGCAAACCCACATCGCCCTTGATCCCGCGACAAAAACGGTCAAATCAGGAGCGTTATGGACTGCCGAAAGTTTGCCCGTGGACAGCATCCTCTACGCGCCCGTTCAATCCACCCCGCCGCGCAAGCCTGGCGCAAGTCTCACTGACGGCACAGCCATCTTGAACGCAGTAAAGAGCACGGACTTGACCCGCATCCACCTCGGCGGCGACGAGACGACAGGGCAGGGCATCGTCGCCCTTCATTTCGAAGGAGGTGCGTAATGTCTCCGCAAGGAAACACGGTCTCCCCTCAGCAATCGCTGGAACAAAAGCGTGCTGCTTTTGCGTGGAAGTGCATCACCGAAGTTGGTGAAGACCAGCGCAAGGAGTATTCGGGGCTGGCAAAGAGCGCTCCCGCCGATATTCAAATCAATGGCTTGGGACAAATTCTTGCGTTTTGGCGCGCCAAAGGTTATGAGAAGGGCAAACCGAAGGGGAATGCTCACTCCAGCATTTACGCGCATGTCTCTGAGTGGCTGGGAGACAAAAAACGATTCAATGTCACAAAGCAAATTGTTGAGGAAGGCACGGGAAACGCAAAGAGAAAAGTGGAAAAATGGGTTATCAACTGGCTGACTGAAACTGCCAGCACAGATGAATACCGCCGCGCCACCACCGAAGCCATCGCCTTCCTGGTCTGGCTCAAGCGTTTTGCCGAAGCCGAACTGGATGAGAAATAGGCGGGAGCGAACATGGACCTGAAATATCCCATCCCACACGCCAGCGCCGAAGCCTTCAAAAGTTTTCTGACCAAAACCATTCCTGCCAATGCGGGCTTGGTCTTCGACCGTTTTGCCCCTGATACGCAGGAGGAAGAAAAAGGCGGCGGGAGAGAAGACCCTCCCAAGAAAAAAGGGCTTGTACAGGTTCGCGACCTTGCAAACAAAAGAGCCGATAAGGAGCTCCTCCAAAAGTGGAATATCCGCTGGCGCGAAACCGTGAAAAAAGACCACGCCGAACCCTTCCCCAAATCCACCGACTGGCGCTTCATCACGGGGTTGGGGCGCAAGGGTCCCTTCGAAGTGGGCTTCACTTTTAACCGCTACGGCTTTCCCTACCTGCCCGGGAGCAGCGTCAAAGGTATCGCGCGGGCGCAGGCGTTTTACGACATCGCCGAAGCCGTCACGGAAGAGAAACTAAAGATACTGTTTGAAAAGGTGTACGAGAACGTATCTGAAAAGGAACGAAAAGAGAAAAACCTTACGCCCTTCTCCGCCCTGGACGATGCCCTTTTAATGGAGAAGCAAGAGGAATTCGAGAGCGCCTTCCATGCCTGTAATCCTTCCAAGGATGCCAGAGAAAAGGCTGACAAATTCCGAAAGATTTTTGGCAACACAGGCAGAGCAGGCGGGGCTGTCTTCTTCGATGCCATTCCCGACGACAAAACCCTTCCCGTCCTTGAACTGGATATTATTAATCCCCACTACCCCGATTACTATGAAGATCAGGATGGCAAAAAGGGGAAATATCCAACCGACTGGCAAAGCCCCGTCCCCACTTATTTTCTCACCGTTGCACCCAACACCAAATTCTGGTTTGCGGTCGGCTGGCGCGGTGAACCAAATAGCGGCTTGCAAACCGACGCCATCCAGTGGCTCAAGGCTGGTCTGGAAAACCTCGGCGCCGGCGCAAAAACCAGCGCGGGGTACGGTTACTTCAAACACAATCATTAACTCCACTCGTGATTCTCTCCGCCGTTCTCCATCTTACCCCAACACTTGACATGCCCATTCCTGCTTCGCTGGGTCACAAAGCGCAGGGATGGCTTCTCAACGAGGTCCACAAATACCTTCCCTCGTTGGCTGAACGATTGCATCAGCAGGGAGGGTACACTGTCTCTGGCGTCCATCGCCAAATCAAGGGCAAGCCAGGGAAATATTATCTGCGTGTGACGAGTCTGGTCAGCGATTTGACAGACGTATTGTTGGAAGCAGTGTTGCCCAACACCCACACCATTTCCTTTTCCCCGCGCAAAGAATCAAAACAGCAAGCTGCACCCGAAGAGAAGACGTTTCCAGATTTCGAAGTCAACGGATATGCAACGAGCGCGAGCGACCACCCGCTGGCGAGCATCACCTCGTTCGCGGCAGTTGTACAATCGGCGGGGTGTAGCGATACATTGCGCATCACTTTCACCAGTCCGACCGCCTTCGGTTCAAATGGAATCGACCAGCCATTGCCTGCCCCCGCACTGATCCTGCGGTCATGGTGGGAAAAGTGGAATACCTTCGCCCCCAATAACGAGCGGATAGGGTATCCCATCCAACAATTTGCGCAGGACTCCATCCAGATTACCTCGCTTTCGAGAATTCATACCGCCAATTGGTATCTTCCCAACCACGCCCGAAGTACAGGATTTAGCGGTGAGATTTCCATGCGAATGCGACCCTTCTACGAATGCGAAAATTGGCAGGCAGTCTGGGATCGCGCCCAGCACGACTGGCAGGTCCTTGCCGCTTTCGCGCTGTTTTGCGGCACAGGGCGGCATACGGGCGTTGGTATGGGGCAAACGGCGCAATCGAGCCTGCTTGACCGACCTTAGCAGCCAAAGAGTTTTTTGGGGCCGTTATTGCACATAGTATCACCTATGTGAGGCTTGAGTAGAAACTCCGTCACCCTTTTGTACATAACGTGAGTTCGGGTTAGGCAACCAAAGCGGGCAGGGTGCCCAAGCCGAGAGAAGGTTTCTTGGGCTGACGACAATACGCTATCACGCCGCAAAGCAG
>JABRVZ010000044.1:0-12572 GCA_039961775.1 Chloroflexota bacterium | reverse complement strand
ATCTGCTTTGCGGCGTGATAGCGTATTGTCGTCAGCCCAAGAAACCTTCTCTCGGCTTGGGCACCCTGCCCGCTTTGGTTGCCTAACCCGAACTCACGTGAAATAGTTTTTTCATGCAGTTGTCACTCCTTTGATGATGTTCCCGACGGCAAACTCAGCGCCGCCAGGGATTTGAGTAAAAGGGGGTCGGCAAGCATCCAGTTCACAATGTGCTCCCCTTCGACCTTCAAAATCAGTCCTACCACGGGCTGACTGGTACGTTCCAGCATGTCCGCCAAGCTTTCCCCGGCGCGCGGATCGTCGTCTTTGAAAAATGCAATGTTGCTGTTCATTCAATCTCCCTTAGGCGTAGTATTGGTATCAACAGGAATGGGAGTTGGTGTTTCTGTACGGGGCGGCATGGACGGAACCGGCGCCGCGGTGGGCATGGAATCCCACCAGGCAGCCGTCTCAATGTTCGGCGACGGCTTGGGCGTGGAAGTGGAAAGCGTCGGCACGCGGAGGTTATCCCCTCCTTCGGGCGGCACAGACGCAAGCACACCAACGGCAATCACAAAGGCGGCGGCAATGCCGATTATCACAATCCATTGATGGCTGGAGAGGCTCATACCGTCAGCCCTTTCTCCAGCCACATAAGGATGAGCCATACAGAAATACCAAACAGAAACAGAATCACCGGCATGTGGACAGTAACAAAAGTTTTGTTCATAAGCGGATACTCCCAAGAATTTGTTCGATCTCCGCGTCAGTCGGCTCCGGCGCGTCCAGGATGAGCGGACGAAACAGCATCGGACGCTGATTCTCACGGCGGGTCGTGTACGGGAAACGTCCAATCGCCATGCCAATCGGCATGTCGTCCAGAAACCGCCGCCACTCCTCATCACGAAAGCCTTTCTCCGACCGCGCCAGCGCGGACAGCAGAATGTCCTTGTCTTTCGGATTTTTGATGAAACCTGCAATGATATTGGAGCAGGACGAAATAATGTCGTCTGCAATCAAATGCGCCGCCTGAGTGATCAGATGCAGACGGACTTTGTACTTGCGCGCATCTCGAAAAAAATCAGCAAATCGCTGGACGGCAGATACGCCGCCCGTCTCGTCCCCTCCACCCTGTTCTTTGACGAAAATCTTGTTTGCCTCCTCAAAAAATATTTGCAGGAGCGGCTCATCCATGTTGATCTCGTGTACACGGCGGGCTACCATGTCCATGTACAAGTGCCAGCCCGTCCAGCCAAGCAAAAACGCTTTTCCAAAGTCGTCCAGGAACATCCCCCCTTCGACAATGGTCACTCCCCAAGGTTTGGAAAGGTCTTCGACTGGAACGGTGTCCGTGCCCGGCGCAAACTGCAATGCTGCTGATCCCTGAACGAGCGGGTGCATGCGAAACAGAATACCCTCCAGCACGCCCGCCAGCATTGTGTCGCGTCTAGACACACCGTCGAGTTTGCGCTTGACAACATCGTACAAGTCGCTCATGCCGATGGTCGAGCTGCGATGTACCGCCAGCGCCTGGCGGTCGGCAAGCGACAAATCGGCAATCTTGCGCCCAGCCCGTACACCCAGCAGCCCAGCCTCGCTTTTTTGTACGACCCCCAGGGCGCCATTGCGGACTTCCGGGTCGTCAATCAACACGCCTTTCTCGATATAAATCGTGCGCAAGGCTTCCAATAATTCCTGTTTTTGCCGCTTCACGCCAAGCTGGGCAATTCCGCCAAAGACATCCGCAAAGGCACGCCATTGAGTCTCTGGCGCGATGTTCCTGCCGATCTGCAGGGGATTCCAGCGAAACGGACGAACCGCGTCGGGCCACAATTGCAAAATGTTGACATGCCCTTCCAATCCAGGCGCGTTGAGCAGACTCCGCCAGCCGGCGCCAAAATCGAGGACAACCGTGCGCAGTTTCCAGCGCAGGGTGGTTTCATACGCCATGCGGATCATCGCCACTGACTTGCCAAAGCCAGTATCCCCAATCGCCATGGTGTGCATCAGGTTGTCCGGCGTCAGCCTGACCTGCGCGTTGGTCAAATCGGCAGTCTCCGGACTGTATTGATGTCCCAGCACCACGTCGCCAGGCATGTTCGGATAAAATCCCATCCCTTGCGGGATCGCCGCCATGGTGGTCGAGGCAGTACCCTCCTCAAAAAGCCCCGGCGCCGTGAGCGCCGCTAATTGACTGGCAGTCATCAGGGTCGCGTAGCGCGTCCACAACTCGCCGCTGAACGGGTCGCCGTTTTCAATCTCTGACCAGGGCGTAAAGGAAAAGGCGTGCGCCCGCAGTTCGTCCATGTCTGCCGGCGCCGGACGCATGGTCAGCACAGGTGTTGGCACGCTCGACCCGTGAAACGCCTGCGGAACAAGCGCATCCGCCGCCGCCGCGCCCTGCTCCGTATCGGTGAATAGGAAGGCGTTGGTCATAAACCCACCCTCCACCGAAGCCTGATTGACCAGCGACTCCAGCCGCCGCAGAACGTCTGTCAGGCGCTCCGCGACATCATCTTCCGTCTGCCAGGTGCGATTGATGGAGATGCCCGGCAGAAGACCAGTCGAGAAGCCGCCCGTCAGTCCCTGAGCCGATGCGCGGGACTGCATCTCTGACCACGCCTTCCCTTTGGCGTGACTCTCCCCCCAATTCTCGCTGCTGCCCCAGCTCTCGCTTTCGCTGTCCGACTCAGATTTTGAAACAGCGTGCATCTGCGACACCGCGTGCATCTCACTGTGAGCGCTCATCTCCGATGTGCTGTCCGATACGCCGTTGGCTTCCCCGCTGGAATGCCCACTGGTATGAGATGAGAAGGTGGATGTGGCGCTGAAACTACTGCTGCCCCAATTGTGACCAAAATTCCCCTTGACGCCAATCCCTATGGGTTCGGCGCCAAATCCAACGTTCCAGCCCCAGCCGCTCATCGTACCGCCGCCCGACGAAGACCCGCTCCCCCGAGACGACGATTCCATCCTGGACTCCATCGTAGAGTGCATGGTGCCGTGCGATGTGCCTTTTGCTGTAGTGTCGCTCTCGCCAAACGTCTCCGACGTGCCATTGGTGACCGTCGTGCCTTCCGCGTGCGCCTTTCCTACAGCGTGCGTATTGCCCCAGCCGTGCGAAGCGCCATCCTGTACGCTCTCGCTCGTTCCATGTCCGGCGCCCAAGCCTTCCATGCGGGATTGTCCAATCGCCGCCATCAGCGGTATCCCCAGGTTGAAGCCAATGCCAATCGTACCTTTGCGCCGCGACGCAACGTTGGACGCCACCTCGCTCACCCGCAAGAGTGTCTGCGTCATGCGGTCCCGTCCGATATGTTCTGCCAGCACCTGGAGAACAAAATTCTGCCGCAGTTTGGCAAGTCCGCGAAACAGCAGCTCGTTCTGCTCCTGGGCAAGATCCGCATCGGTATCGTCCCCCACCCCACCGTCACCAGCAGGACCGCGTTTCCCTTCTCGCGGGTCAGGGTGTCCGAGTATAGCGGCAATGTTCCTACCCTTTGCCGTAATGAATTCCAGATACCAACTCAACCAGTCCACATTAGGAGCGCCGAGCTTGGACTGCGGGAAGTTCGCCATCACCGCCTCGACCGTCGCCGCGCCGTTCAACGCCGCCTGCGCTGCATCGTCCAGCGTCGTCCCCTCCCCCGCGGCGCCAAAGTATTGCACGATACCCACATGGTCCGGCTTGTAAATCCCCATCGAGGTGTATACGAAATTCACACCGGCGTTGTGCAGCCCGCGCACTGCTCCCCATTGCTTGCCAAGCAGATCGTAGTCCTCACGCACCGAAACGGGTATCGTTTGCAGCTCGCGCAGCGCAACACAACGGTAGAATTCGTCCACGCCCTTTCTCAACTTGAACCACGCAAAGCGCACATCGCCGTTCTCGATGTGCAGCCCGTTGTCCAAAATTTGCAGCATCCTACCCCCTTCCCCTGGTGCGGACCTTGGTGATCAATTCAGCCGGCGTTCCAGGCGCAGGCGGATGCGCCCAAATTGCCTGCGCCAGCATCGCCAGAAATCCCAACGGAATGACGTACATGGCAACGCCAATCAGGGCATTCAGGTATCCCGCCCCCTGCGACATCATGGGATCAGTAAGGACCGACTCACCCAAACCAAAATTACGATAGATCATGAACCCCAGCCCTGCCATGGCGTACAGCCCCAATCCGCGAATGACGTTCCAGCGTTGAGCGGGCGGGTTGTATTTCTCCAGCGTCACTGCTGCCCATCCCCCCAGGATCATCACCAATAGGAAAACCGGCACGGGGGCAGGCGACAGGAGACTTGCTGCAATGGACAGCACCCCGGCGCCCAACGCCCACGCCCGCTGTTCGGCAGACGTAGTGACGATGAACGCCGTTGCCGCCGCGGTAAACAACAGCGCAACAACATGATCCGCCAGCGAGTAGAGAATGGCAAGAAATCCGTTCACAACCCAAATCAGACGTTCGATGATGAGTTCCATTGTGTCAGCAGAAATTCCCTACCACCCAGCCACTTCCAACGTGACCGGCGCATAGAAGGCAAACAGAACGGATACGGTTGTCATGAACACCAGCATGAGCAAGACCAACACAGCCAGCGCCGCGTCAAGCAGTTCGCGCTTACCGATCCTGCGGAGACGCTTGATGATCCCCTGCCTCCACGAAGGCATGGTGAAACGTGTAGTGATCATAAAAATCCTCCTGCCACAGGAATCCCGTCGAGAATGCGAGACACGCGGCTGGTTAGCTCCGCCATGGGAATTGGCTTTTCTACCGCATTGATGCCCCGCATGGTATATGCGTTCACGATCCTCACATCGGCGCTGCACACCAGCACGCGGTGCGCCTCCCTGCGCCGCTCCAGCGCTTTGTAAATTTCGTCCCCGGAAACGCCCGGCAAGTGCATGTCCAGAACAATCGCGTCCGGCAAACTTTCGTCCAGCCGCCTCATCCCCTCCGTGCCGTTCCAGATGACATCCACTTGAACATCTTTCAGCGACATCTCCAGCGCCATCTTGAACAGCAGGGACAGGTCGCGGTCATCCTCAATAACCAGGATTTGTTTCATCCCCGCCCTGCCTCATTTGACAATCGCAGTTTCCTTCAACCACACCGAAAATCGTCCCGCCGCGCCGCCAAAATTGCGCGGAGCGGTGATGGGCGTCCCGGATGTCTGCCCGCTGATGGTGATGTCCCACCAGCCCGGATCCGCCGTCTGAATGTGGTCGTAGGTCTCACTGATCGAGCAGGACCGTTCCGTCCCCAGCGCAATACGCGGATTGTGGAGGTACGCACCCGGATATCGAATCGAAAGCTCGTTCAGTATCCAGTCCTTCGATTCGTCCGAAAGACGCAGAACCGTGGACGCAAACGAGATGCACTCGTTGTACGTCTCAACGTGTTCCTCGCACCGCCAGTCCACGATTTTCTCGTGTCCCGCCTGACCGTTCTTCGTCGTGCAATTGGTCACGCCGTTGGCGTTCGGTCCAGGACGACACTCGGTCACAGGCTCCGCTGTCCAGGTGCGGCGGATGGTCGGCTCGACGTACACCGCGACGGAAATGTTCACGCCGGTCTTCTCCGGGTCCTGCCCCACCACCAGCGGAAAGTTCGGATACACCAACTGACCGCTGCGCACGATGCGCCCCTGCTCCACCACCGGCAACGGACACGCCGAAGGCGCAGGAGTCGGTCCGTCCGGGACCAGCGTCGGCGGCGGCGCAAGCAGAGACAACTGCTCCGGCGTACAGCCGCCGGGAACGTGCATACACTGGTCCGGGGGATAGAGCAACAGAACAGTGTAATAGTTGCCGTCTTGTAACAATCCTGTTAGCGTTAGATCGTTTAGAAAATTAAGTGTGTCACCGGCGGGAAACGACCAGATGTCCGTCTGTCCCGAAGTCACCGAAGAAAAGAAGTCGCCCCAATTCGTAAATCCCGCCGAAAGAAAACCGGTGTAATCCGAAATGCTCTGGTTGCCGCTCAAAATGCCGGCTATGAACGCCGCGTCGGTTGCATAGCCGCTCGAATTCTGAGCGTTTCCAGACAGCGCCCCCACCGACGCCGACAGCCCCGATTCCTGCGGGTTCATTGCCATAAAGAGATACGTCGTGGCGGTCGGAACGACTACCGTGTTCCCGCTGGGGGTGTAGTAGACATGATACTCCGCATTGACATTTCCAATCCCCGGAATGGACGGCATCCAGTCCGCAGGCTGGGTAATCACGCCGCCATCGGTCAGGGCGGCGAAATTGATGTTCCCGTTGGCGTCCACCACCTCCCCCCAGGCGCTGTTTGTGTCAACGGCTGGCGGATTCCCGCTTTGGGCAAGAACGGGCGATGATGGAACAAAAAACAATGCCAAACAGCAGAAGATAAACAGGAGATTGATAAGTTTGTTGCGCATGGCAGATGCCTTTACTCGTATTTTTTGGCTTCCTGCTCGAACAGCACGCGGTTCAGCAGCCACTTCCCTTCTTCGTTCTGAACGACATGGATGTACACAGGCAGGATCGTTCCGTCCAGGGTTATTTCAGTTTTCCAAACCTGCGAACCATCCTCGAAGGTCTCAGCAACTTCAATGAACGCAGCGGAAGCAGTCCTGCCATTCTGCGGCGATTTCCAGATCGCTTCCGCATACATGCCCTTGAACACTACACACCCCTTCTCGCTCATGCCGGCGCACACCCGCGCCTCCCATTCGGCGCGCTCCCCGGACGGTGAGTACATGGACTCCAGACTCGTCAGAGCCGGTTCGTCCGCCTGCGCCGCCTGAACTGCCTCGGCGCGCGGAAACCATTCCTGAAGCAGCCCCTGCGTCCAGACATAGTAGCCGCCCACCACAGCCAGGACGACCAGCAAACCACTGACGGCGTTTACCAGCGTTTTCTTCGACAACGTAATTTCCATCTCAATCCTCCTGAAGCGAAATCCCCGGAGCGTACAACACGCGGTCCAAGTACCAGCCATCCGCCCCGCGGCGGACCAGCAGGAAAACGTCCGAGTTCGCCTCCACTCCCCCCTCGAAGACCGTCAGCCCCGCCTTCCAAACCCTGGTATTGTCGTCAATCACCGCTGCCGCTTCGTCCGACAATACAGCGCCGGAAGCGTCATTGTTCGACTGCGCCGCCCACAACTTGTCTGCAAGATGCTCTTTGAAGTACGCGCAGCCTTCCTCGGTCATCCCCGCACAGACAAACGTGATCCAGTGCTCTTTGCCAACTCCCGGCGCGTACATGGCAGTGAGCGCTGTCATTGCCGGCGCACTATCAGGACGCCCGATCATCGGCGCCGGCGCCGTCTGCGCAAGGTCGTTCACCCCACGCAAAACGCCAACAGACACTGCGCCAATCACCGCCAGCGCCATCACGAGAAAAAACAGGTTGAACTTGAACGACATGGTTTTCTCCTCGTGTCTCCCCGTTGCTGGAAAACAAAAAGACCCCTTCCGTTCGGAAGGGGTCCTGCTTTTCGACTGGTAGGTAGACTCCTGCCTGGGAGACACCAACAGCCGCTATTTTACGGACGCCTGTAATTTTGTCAAGGCAAGACAGTCTGCCTTTCAGAAACGTAAGCCTCTTTCATCGCCTTGAGCTGTTCGGGAGTGGGAATGTTGGGCGCAAGACGGCAGTAAACAACAAAAGCGGAATGATCTTGACCCTCTGCACCATTCCAAACGCCGATTTCAAAGGTCTTCCACCAGGACGGCAGAAAGTTCCACAGTGTTACGTCTTGGGGAATCCAATCACGGTCGCGGCGGTTAACAAAGATCTGTAGCGGTTTCCACATCCCAGATAGGGTGTAGTAGCCGGTCAAAAAGAAAATTGCAAGATCGTAATTCTGATCTACTACAAAGCACATCCCCTCTTTGACATCCTTGTCCGGGTACCGCGCCTGATATTTCCTGGCAAGATCGTCATACCCCATCTTGCGCCACTCAACGAATTGGTAGTAGCTCAGCCCCCTGAACTGCGCCATCTCCATCGGCTGCCCGGCGCGCCAGACAAACCACAGAACAACGTACAGAACCGTCAGTTTGAACAGCAGGGACACTGCCCTGCGAAGTGAAAATTTTCCAGTTTGAACGTTCATGTTTTTATCTTCCTTTTGGTTTTATGTAATGGTTCGTTCGGGTTCAGGTTCCAAAAGGCTCAACAACAACGCACCTCACGTTTCACCCAGCGGTGACCGCGAGCCTCCCAGCCTAACGAGCGGATTATCCGCCAGGCGGTCGTCGGGGCGCACTTGAACGTGTCTCCCGCTTCACGCGCAGACGGGACATACCCGTTTCGCTCGATGAACTCGCGGATTCTTTCCCGCAGCGCTTCAATCTCGGCTTGCGTTTGTCTTGGCATCTTGCTCCTTTTGAAACAATTGTTCCTACAGAGCCTAAAATATACACCCGTACAGCGCGGGTGTCAATACGACAACTTCTAAAACCATGCCCTTCCCCTATTCCCTTTGGAAACTTCCCCATGAATTTATTGCGTAGTTTTAGTCTCCTTGCGCCTGGGGGACGCCCACAGGCTGTCTGTCAGCCCCAAGTCCACAGGGTACAGGAACAGGGCGGTCAGCATCCAAGATATTGCGTCCTCGTATGTCTCATCACCACTCGTCCAGGGTAAACGCAGTTCTTCCGACTTCTCCAAAATCACCTCGATCATAATGGTGGACGCCTTTTCCGCCAAGTCGGGGATACCCACAAAAATCTTGAGCGGACCTTCCTGCCCTATCCCAAAGTGCCGCATGACCACATCCCAGATCAGCCTCGTCACTGCATCACGATACAGGATCAGCCCCGATTTCCTACTTTCAATCCAAGCGTATCCCTTTTTCAACTCCCGCAAAAGACCTGCGTTTACAGGCAGATGCAAAAGACCCCGCAGCGCTTGAATGGACTCGTGTGGAAAGGCGGCATACTTGCGCGTGGGACTGTCCTTCCGCATAGACCTGCGGTAAATGTTCATCGCAATCTCGCAAAATCCCGCAAGTTGTTCCGCTTCATGGGACGGCAATTTGACAGGCTCCAATCTAATTTCATCCAGCATCGCTAACACATCCTTGGTATAGGGCGCCGCCCTGTAATCCAACACCTCTCCAATATTTGACGACATCTGAACGGCGCCGCCATCCCGCTTTTCAATCAACGGAAAACGTTCAAGCTCGGTAAAAGCTGGATTGGAAACAAAAGTGTCAATCGTCGCGCAGCGCGGCGTAAACGGCGGGTCAGCCTGGGCGGGGAACGCACGCGCCAGCGCCTCCTGCCACAAGCGCAGGGTCTGCGGCAGCGCAGCGGCACTCAGGTTGAAGATGAACAGAACGTCGGAGCGATAGACACCACGTCCTGCTTCCCTGCGGAAGAATTCTCCCAGCCGCTCGAACTTCTCCACGGCGCGGGCAAGGTGGTTGCGCTCCAGCCTCTGCTCGATCTCGATGAACTGCATCGCGCCGTCCGCAAGAGGCACAACCACATCTATACGGACGTTCCTGCCGTCCGCCAGCGAAAAAACCTTCTCGAACTCAACCTTCGTCCAATCAGGCGTCAGCGCCCCCACCAGCGCCTGACAATAACGGTGCGCCAGTTCAATCGGGTCAGATGAGGTCATCTCTACAACGTCGTCAAAACCGTTTTCGCGCAGCCAATCCACGCCAGCCTGCGTGACACGATAGACCTTTTCGGGGCGTCCTTTTTTCTCAATCTTGGCGATGCGTTGCTCTTGCAAAAAACCAATATGCACCAGGCGGGTCAGAGAGGTTGTTATGTTCTGCGGCGACAAAGCGGGAGCCGAAAGTCCAGCAGTCAATTTGGACACCAGCCCCGCATAAGCCGCTTTCATCACAAACACATCATGCCGATTCAATTTCAATCCCATGGATACTCCGTCACCCATCCCCTAAATTATCCCATACACCCCTTCCCCTTTCCAAAGCAGTTAAATTGGGGGGGGTTAAATTGGCAATTTCCTTCTTGGAAACAGCCAGCAGGGTAATTTAACTACTTTTTAGGGCGGGATTTAAATTAGGGGGTTAAATTGGCAAAACCACCAGGCTAATTCAGCCTCCATTGACCACCGGAATAGACATGCTTTCCGCCGGCCAGTCACTTGGGTATTTTTTCTTGTGCTGGATTGCCTCCGAGTAGACGCGCAAAGCCTGTTCGCGCAACTGCTGGGAAGCAATATGCCACTCGATGTTGGTGGCAACCAGGTTGGAGTAAGTTTCGCCGCTAACCGGTGTCGCAACGATGCTCACCTGCAAGTGCGTTGGACCGACGTTCGATGCTTTTGCCGCCTGACAGTAGGAAAAAATCTCAACCGCCAGCTCGTCGATTGCCCAAACGGGATGATACTGCACCCCCGCCCTTACCTTGAAGTGCACTATCGGTGATTGCGTGATACCGGTTTTCATCAAACCGGCACGGATGCTGTCGTACATCACCGCCCCATCGAGACGTACAATCGCATAATGAGCCTGATTCTTGAACATCTATCTTCTTCCCAACAGCGATGAAATCTTGACCAGCAATTCCTTCGGCTTAAAAGGCTTGGTAAACACGCCTTCGGCTTTTTCAACAAATTCCGATGCGGCGAATACGTCGGCTGTCACGATGACGACGGCGCTGTTACCGTGTTTTCGGATCGCGTCAAGCACTTCGCTGCCGCTGACGTTTGGAAGGTGCAGGTCCAAAAGCACCAAATCGGGCGTATCCCCTTTTTCTATACTACGAATGGCGCTCTCGCCGTCTTCCGCCTCCTGGGTTTCGGCGTTGAGACCTTCAACCACCATTTTGAGCAGACGACGCATATCCGCGTCGTCTTCGACGATCAATACTTTCATGGGGCCTCCCAAGGTAATGTTACGGTGAAGGTACTCCCCTCCCCCGCTTTGCTGACCACTGTAATGTCGCCGCCCGCAAGAGCGGCAATTCGTTTGGCAATGGACAAGCCGAGTCCAGCGCCTTGATGTTTGCGGGTGTCATAATCCGAGGCGCGGCGGAACGGCTCGAAAATATCCGGCAGCCGCTCCGGCAGGATGCCGATACCCGTATCCGAAACAACGATCTGCCAGGTTGAATTTTTCCCGCAACGAAAAGACACTTTTACCCCGCCCGCCTCGGTGAATTTGATGGCGTTTCCAACCAGGTTAGTGACAACCTGCTGTAAGCGGTGCGGATCGCCAACAAATTTTTGAGGCAAGTCTGCGTCTACGTCCACCGCAAACGAGATTCCTTTCTCAACCGCCATCAATGCAAATTGATCACGAATCGCGGATGCCAGCGTTCTCACGTCAAAGGATTCTTTTGACAATCTCAGTGCGCCTGCTTGAATTTGGGCATGGTCAAGCAAATCATTCACCAGCCTCATCAAGCGTTCCGCATTTGCCTGAATGCGCTCTGCCATATCCGCCGAGTCGGGCGACATTTTGAGCATTTCAGCAAATCCAAGTATCGCCGCCAGCGGCGTGCGCATTTCATGGCTGACCACCCCCAGAAGGGCGTCTTTGGCGCGCTCGACCTCGACCTGCCGAGTGATGTCCCGCACAACGGCAACGTTCCCAACCCCTTCGACACGGCTCCAAGTAAAAGACAAACTGCGCCCTCCCAATTCGCGGTAGTCATCATCCAGAAGGTTGTTCAGCTTGTGTATCTCGCCGTCTAACAAATTCAAGGCTGGAGGGTTGGCAAGCGTTATTCGCCCCTGTTCATCCAGTACGATCACGCCGTCGGCGACACCGCTCAAGATAGCGCGATTCGTTTCCGCTTCGTTGCGGGCGTCCCGTATGGCACGATTGGCAATGGACATACCCAGCCAGCCCAGGACAGATACTACAACAACCGTGAACATGGCAAATATATTCACCTGTTCGAGCGTTTCGGCGTATGCCACTAGAAACACGAACACACCGACATCCACAATAAACACCGATGCGGGCGGCAGAACAATCAAGCTCAACACAATGGGAAGAAACCAGAAAATCAGCGAACGTCCGTTTGCGAGTTCACGGGGATGATCTGCCAGAGCGGTTATTGCCAGCATGGCAGCAACAAGGACTATGCCAACGATGTTCTTGGGTACTTTTTGCGAACGGTTGGCGCCGAAAAGAGTCAGAGAAATCAAAAACATAAAAGCGCTGCCGATAAGAATGATCTTCGCTTCGTCGTCGTGCAAAATATCGAACAGCGAATCGCCATACGCAAACACGGACGCCATCGCCGCCAGAGAAATTGTCAGAAAAGCCAACAGCACAATATTCAGAATGCGCCTCATGCGAAGATCGTCGGGCGCAAATGTATTTGGAATTTCAAGTTTACGAATCAGTTTCATCGTGCCTCGGTGTAAATTTTGATGTGTCCAAGATGAAATTGTTTATCGCCGCCATCTTGAAAATGGAGTGACATTGCCGGGGCAATTTCCCACCAGCGGCGGGCAGTGGACGTTACCAGATAGTTATCGCTCCAAACGTGAACTTCCAACGGTCCAAAGGGAGGCAAAGACATACTGCATACTGATATTTGAAAAATAAATGTCTCAACTGTGTCATAATGGGCACATGAGACGGAAAGGAACCAACGAACAACTTGCAGAACGAAGAGCGCGTGGT
>JABRVZ010000043.1:0-116565 GCA_039961775.1 Chloroflexota bacterium | reverse complement strand
CCCCCAGCAACACCCCCACCGTCACGCCTTCCTTCACACCGACCCCAACCTTCACCCCCACCGCCGCCGAGCCGCCCACAGCAACTTCAACGCCCTAACCTTCCAGGCTGCTCCAGGCGTCATCGCATTCCTCGTCGAACCCTTTCGGGTGCAGGAAAGTCGTTTCATTTTCCTTCAGGCGTTCAACGACGACCTCCACCACCTCCCGTGAACGGACGAGGCGCGCCTCCGCATGACCCACCCTGCCGCGCTTTTGCAAACCGCGTTCCTCCAGCCAGCCATCCACCAGTGCAAAGTTCTGGCAACAGTGGTCAATTTCACGAAATTCAAAGCGGACGGGGTTTCCACCCTGCAAAATCGTCAGGTAGTTATCGCGCCGGTAACGGACTCCCGCCATGCTCTCCGCCAGGTGAATGGTGGTATTCGAGCCATGACCCACGCCAAGCAAAAGCACCTGGCCATCCAGTTCGTAGACTCTGCCCACCGGGCTGTCTAACCCATGCGGGAAGTCGAGCGGATGCGGGGCAAGAATCTTTTCCGCAAGCGGACCGACCGCCGCGAAGGCATGGTTGTTGTCGCTGCGCAGGACGCCGGGCAGACGCCAGAAGGTGTCTGCCACAATGCCCATTTCGGCGCAATGGCTGCGGGTTTTGTCGAAGGGATGGTCGTCGTCGTAACTCATGCTGGGCATGACGAGCGTGCCGCCCGGTCCCAGTGCGGAAAGCAGCGCGGCGATCAAGCCGGCCGGTCCGCCTTCGACCGGTCTTACCTTCGAGAAGGCGGTGTGGACGAGCAAAACTCCGCCCGGGTGTACGCCGAGGTCGAGGAGTTGGCGGGTGAGGGTTTCAGCGGAGATGAGGTTCATGGGGAGACTCCAGTTTCAGGTCGGGAGGAGAAGCGGGGGTATCCAAAAGAAAAAAGAGCCGCTTGGCGCGGCTCCGTCTGTCGTTCAGGTCGAGATGTATTCCCGCAGGTTATGTTCCACCGCGTAGGCGGCGGCTTCGGCGCGGTTGTTGACGCCCAGTTTCGAGAGGATGCTGGAGACGTAGTTGCGCACGGTGCCCTCGCCCAAAAACAACTGCTTGGCGATTTCGCGGTTGGTCTTGCCTTCGGAGACGAGCAGGAGGACGTGTTTTTCCTGCTGGCTGAGGTGCGCGAAGGCAGAGGCTTCCTCTTCTTTTACCGCGCGGCGCACTTGCTGAAAAACGCGCTGGGTGACGGCTGGGTCGAGCAGCGCCTCGCCGCGTGAAACGGCTTCGAGCGCCTTGATGAGGTCGTCACTGCCGATTTGTTTGAGGATATAGCCCGATGCGCCGGCGCGGATGGCGGAGAAGAGCATTTCATCCTCAGCGTAGGAGGTGAGCATGATGACCTTGACGTTCGGGTGTCTTTCTACGATTTGCTCGCAGGCTTCGATGCCCGAGGTGCCAGGCAGGCGGATGTCCATCACCACCACGTCGGGCTTGAGGGTTTCGGTCTTTTCGAGCGCCTCGCGCGCCGACGACGCCTCGCCCACCACGTCGAACTGCGGGTGACGTTCCAGCAGAGATTTCAACCCCAACCGGACGACTTCATGATCGTCCACCAGGATGATACGTTGTTTGGCAGGCTGTTTTGGCATGTGCAAGATTTTACCCTAAAACGCTCCGTTTTTGCCACGAACGGGTTTGCCTGACAACTTTGCGCGGTTCTTTCCCCGCTTGGGGCTGGTTCAACGCCCCGAGGCGGGTTTTTCGCTCTGGCTTTCTCCTCTCCCTCTCGCAGGCGCCCCAGATATGGACTTTTGTACTGCGACATTCATGTCGCTTGCCATATCTTGGATGCATGCGCCAAAGGCGAGATAAATCTCGCGCTACAGGAAAACTGCGTACATCATCTCTTAAAACAGACGTGGCGGAGGGAGCCTCCGCCGCGTCTGGTAAGCGGGCGAATTATTTCGCCTTGACCGAAATGGTACGGGGTTTGACATCCTCCGCTTTCGGCAGGGTGACGGTCAGAACGCCGTTCTCGAACTCTGCCTTCGCCTTGTCGGCGATCACGTCGGTAGGCAGGATGATGGAGCGTTCGAAGGAGCCGAAGCGGCGTTCACGGATGTGCCAGGACCGTTCTTTCTTTTCCTCTTCTTGTTTGACTTCGCCCTTGATGGTCAGCACTTCTCCCGTGACGCTGATCTGCACCTCATCGGCTTTGACGCCCGGCAGGGCGGCTTTCACGACGATTTCGTCGTCGGTCTGGTACATGTCCACCGCAGGCACAGACCAGTTGGCGGTAAGGGAGAGCGGGCGGGTGAAGGCATCATCAAAAAGACGGTCCATGGCTTCCCGCAGAGACATAATCTCACGAGCAGGTTCCCAGCGAATCAGGTTAGACATAGCGACCTCCTTTTTGATAATGATTGGTTTGGTTTTTCGCCCATAATATAAAAAGTCCGCGTTAGAAAAACGCAGACTTTTTATCAAAAGTTCGTATGAAATTGCAGACTATCCTTTTTCTTTTTCTTTCTTCCGCTTGAAATCTACAAAACGATAGCCCACGCCGCGTTCGGTGAGGATGTACTGGGGGTTGGCGGGGTCTTTTTCGAGTTTTTGGCGCAGGTAGTTGATGTAGAGGCGCACGTAGTGAGGTTCGTCGCGGTATTCGTAGCCCCACACTTTGATGAGAATCTGGTCGTGGGTGAGCACCCAGCCTGCATTTTGAACAAGGTGGTAGAGCAGGCGGTATTCGGTAGGGCGCAGTTTGACCAGTTTGCCTTCCAGCCACACTTCGCGGCGGTCGAAGTCAATTTTGAGGCGGTCATCCACTTCGATGATGTCGTGCATGGAGCCGCCGGCGCTTTCGGTGCGGCGGAGCACGGCTTTGACACGGCTAACCAGTTCGCGCGGGCTGAAAGGTTTGGTGATGTAATCGTCTGCCCCGAGTTCGAGTCCGCGCACGCGGTCATCTTCCTCGCCTTTGGCGGTGAGCATGATGACCGGCACGTTGCTCCCCTCGCGGATGGTTTCGAGCACTTCGAAACCGTCAATGTCGGGCATCATTACGTCGAGTAGGATAAGGTCGGGGGTGGTATCGCGCAGTTTTTGGATTGCCTGCCTGCCGTTGAACGCCTCGACAACCTGAAAGCCATCGTGTTCAAGATTCATACGGATGAAGCGCACCATACGCTCTTCATCATCCACGACGAGAATGCGTCTTCTTTCGAATTCTTCGGGCATGCAGGGTTATTCCCTCACAAAGCCAATCAGGCTTTCTTCTTCTTCATTTTCGAGGATTTCAATCAACGACACCTTGGAGAGGGGCCAAATCACTTTAGTGACATTGGGTTCGATGTAGTGGACATCCTTGCCATCCCGCAGGCGCGGGTTACTGAGCATGATGATGGTATCGTTATTTTTGGGAAGGTCTTCGATTTCCCCGACCACCGAGGGCTCGCCCGCAATATGAACAATGACCGAGTATGGCATGATGCCGCCTTTCGACACAAATCAAGCCTAAATGTTGCGAAGCAACACCTGAATCTTCAGTTTTCCCAGGGCAATCACATCGCCATGCTTGAGGGTCTCCTCCGTATGAGGGGCAAGGCGACGTCCATTCAGGTAGGTGCCGTTGGAGGAACCCAGGTCCATGATGACGACGCGGTCCGCTTCGCGCTTGACAACAGCATGCAGGCGGGAGACTCCGGAAGCGTATGCCTGATACGGCGTCAGGTCAATATCGGGCATGATGGGTTGCCCCTCGCTGAGGCGTCCCATGGTGAATTCGTTGCGGCTGGCAAGCGGAAGAATTTTGCCGCTGTCCATCAGGTGGAGGGAGAGCCAGCTGTTGGCAGGAGAGGATGGCGGTTCGGCGACAGGGGGCGCCTTCTTGAGGTCATCCACGATTTGATCCTGGTTGATGGATTGCGTAGTCAGCGATTCGGCTCCATTCAACTGCGCTCCGCACTCAACGCAAAACAGGGTACCCGATACATTTTCGTGTTGACAATTGGCACAAATAATCATGATGCTGTCTCCTTTTTTGGCGGCGCAAGGAACAAGGCGCGCGTACCATATTTTATCTTCTTTCCGCCTTCTGCGGATAGACCTCTTTGCTGCTGAATACGTTCCACTTCGAGCGTAATCGTCCGCGCCAGGCTGCGTTCTCCCTGTGAAATAAGATTGGCGGCAAGCGCCTGGAGCTGACGGGTGCCGGCTTCCACGTTGCCTTTTTCGATTTCCATACGCGCCCGTTCCTGCATACGGTACAACATTAAACGGGAGAGGGCTTTGACGATTTCCGGGGGCGGTGTCTCTGCCGCCGCTTCCTCGACGATGGGACGTTGGAGGTGTAGCCGGAAAGGCGGCGACGGCAGGGGAGCGATGGGGATTGCGGCTTTGATCGTCCCATCCAAAACGGTCACACGCTCTGATTTTACCGCCGTTGGTTGAATTATGTACTCAAAAATGACCTGAGTGGAAGTATCTTGCAATATTGGACCCAGCCGCAGAGTGGGCTCGTCCACCAAAATCACCGCAGGGTCGGGTTGGAGGCGGAAAGCATAGGAGAGTTGGGCGTCTGCCGACGGTTTCAGCGCCAGGCTGATTTCTTCCGCATAGACCTGCGCCAGAGCGTTGAATTTTTCGAGCAGAAGTTTTTTGATATCCTGCGGCTGGGCAATGAAGGCGCTGCTGCCGCCCGTGCGGGTTGCCAGCATATCGAGGAAAATATCGTTCCAGTCTGCGCCGATGCCCATAGCGCTGACCCCTATCCCCTTTTCAGCCAGTTGCGCCGCAAGTTCGAGACACTGCTGTTCGTCGCCGTAAGTCTGCCCATCGGTAAGGAGGATGATGTGGTTCAGGCGTCCGGAATCGAGGCTTTTGAAGACCTCTTTTACGCCGGCATCAAGCCCCTGAAAGATCTCTGTGCCGCCGGCGGGTTGAATCATTTGGATGCGCGCTTCGAGGCGGGCGCGATCCTGGTGATAGGCGGCGGGGATGATCGTTTCCGCCCGGTCGCTGAAGGCAACCACGCTCAGAATATCCTGAGGGCGAAGGTTGCGTAAAATCTGAATGGCTGTGGATTTGACCACGTCCATTTTTTCGCCCTTCATGGACGTGGAGCGGTCAAGGACGATACAAACATTCAGGGGAGGCGCCGGGGAGCCGCGCACTTCGGACGGGGCTTGAAATTCCAGGATGACATACAGCATTTGGGGTTCCGTCATGCGCGTTACTGCGGGACGGCTGTAAATCACGCTGTATTCGTAGGGAAGATTGGGCTTCGTGTCGGGCGGCAGGGTGGCGTCGTATTGGGCGCGGCGTTTAGGGTTGGAAAGCGTTTCGTAAGCCTGCTGCACTTCCAGGAATAGTTCAGTCTCTCCAGCCGCTTTGTTGCGGTCGGGATGTAACTTTTGGGCGGCTTCCAGGTAAGCGCGCTTAATCTCCTCCGCTGAGGCTTCCCGCGCTACGCCCAGAATGGAGTAGTAATCCCGTTGTTGAGAAAACATTCCTATCCGATAAGTTGGGCAAGGATAACGCTGATGTTGTCCGGTCCGCCGGCGGCGTTGGCGGCAGTGACGAGGTTCTGACAGGCGCGCTGGAGATTGGGCGCTTCGTTGACAGCGCGGATGATGTCCTGCTCGGCAACCACCCCCCACAACCCGTCACTGCAAATCAACAGGGTACCGGGCTGGGGAAAGGCAAGGGTGAAAATCTCCGGGTCGAGGATGTCGCCCTGTCCCAACGCCTTGTAGAGCACGTTGCGGTGCGGGTAGTTCTCCGCTTCTTCCGCCGTGATGTGACCCAGTTCCTGCAAACGCTGAACCAGCGAATGATCACGCGTGACTGCTTCGATGCGTCCATCAGGGTAAACGAAGTAAGCGCGGCTGTCACCCACGTGAGCGATGGTCACCTGTTGACCAAGGACGAGCGCCGCGGTAAGCGTGGTGCCGCTGCCCGGCGCTTCGCGCTGGATGATGCGCTGCGCCTCGTTGACCGCCGCCGCCATGATCTCCTGAAACGACTCTTCCATCAAATCCGACTTAATGTGGAAGAGGTAGGGAATGAATTTCTTGAACACATATCCTGCCACCGTGCGGATGGCGGCGTTGCTTGCCACTTCGCCATACTGATGCCCGCCCATGCCGTCTGCCACAATATACAACCCAAAGGGCAGATTGCCGGAATTGCCCGCCATGGTGGTTGTGATGGCGAGCAGGCTGTCTTCGTTCAATTCGCGCTGCTTGCCCACGGACTGCCCTGCGGCGGCAACCAATTGCTGAAGATCGAACTGGGGATTTTGGCTGCTGACGATGGCTTTCAATTGCTCTTCAGTGAGAGGGGCAGTACTGGCGACATCCGTCGCTTTTTCAGCGGGCGGCTGCGGCTGTTTTCCAAATAACCAGCGGAATAATTTATCCACAAAAACTCCTTCTCAGGCACGTTGTTCAGGCGAGCAGGGCATAGATATGATGGTCTGTGGAGCCAAAGTACACCACGTCATCATACACCAGCGGGGTGCCGGTGATGGCTCCCTCAGTGCCAAATTTCCAGCGCAGACGACCCGTTCGGTATTCGAGGCAGTAGAGACTGCCATCCACCGACCCGCAATAAATCGAGTCTTTGTAGAAAACCGGCGAGCCATTGACCTGGTGCTCCGTGCGGAAACGCCAGACTTCTTTCGAGCTCCGCGCTTCAACCGCATAGATAAAACCGTCCGCCGCGCCGACGACGATCAGGTCATCGGCAAGGCATGGGGTGCTGATGGAGGGTTTGCCCAGCCGGAAACGCCAGATGACCCAGCCGTTACGCGGATCGAGCGCATACAGAATCGAATCTACAGAGGTAAAGTAAATTGCCTGCCCCGTGCCGACTGTGGACGAGGTCACTGCCCGCTTCGAGCGGAAGCGCCATTTCAATTCCCCGCGGAAGTTCACGGCGTAGTAATCTCCGCTTTCCACACCAAAATAGACCATCTCGGTCATCACGAACGGCGTGGAACGGATGGCGTCCGCCGATTCGAAGCGCCACGCCATCCGCCCGGTGTTGATGTTGACTGCGTGCAGATAATGATCGTCGGAACCGAAAAAGATATGTCCTTCGGCAATGGTGGGCGAAGAGCGCACGGGACCGTCCGTGTAATACGTCCACACCACCTTGCCCGAGCGGGCGGAGATGACATGCAAGCGTTTGTCTTCAGAGCCAAAAATGACATTGCCATCCACGATGATGGGACGGGTCACGATACCGCCATCGGTGGGATACTTCCACTGGAACTTTCCTTCCCCCGCCTCCAGCGCATACAGGTTGTTATCGTAGGAACCGACGTAAAGCGTCCCCTGGTGGATGGCTGGCGTGCCGCGCACCTCGTCTTCGCATTTAAACTTCCACAACGGCTTGATGCCTTCGCTTTTCACCGGGCTGGCAACGGTCCCCAGCCGCCCCAGCAAACCGGTCTTGCGGGCAACGGCGGTCAGCGCTTCCTTCATTTCAGCCGCGCTCTTGAAGCGGTTGGCAGGGTCATATTCCAGCGCCCGGTTCACAATCGCTTCCATCTCCGGGGAGACGGCGGGATTGATCCGCCGGATGGGGCGTTCAGCAAATGAGAACGGCGGCTCCAGGCGCGGATCGCGGCGCGTCAGGGCGTGATGCAAAGTGGCGCCCAGCGAATAGATATCCGCCGCCTGCGTTGCCTCGCCGCGATATTGCTCCGGAGGCGAATACCCCTCCGTGCCGATCATGGTTCCCTTTGTACCCGACTGAAACGCCTTGGCGATGCCAAAATCTACCAGCACCACCTCGCCGTTGGAGTTGATCATCACATTCGACGGCTTCATATCCCGAAAGATGATCGGGTCCGGCTTGTGTTTGTGCAGGTAATCCAGCACATCACACAGGGAAATTGCCCAGGCAAGCACCTGCTCTTCCGGCAGGAAGCCGTTGGTATCGTTGATGACCGCCTCCATATCCTTGCCGTGAATAAACTCCAGCACCAGATACGAACGGCTTTCCAGCGTAAAGTAATCATAAATTTTGGGGATGGAAGGATGCTGCAGGGTGGCAAGCAGGTTGGCTTCGCGCTCGAAATTCTGCACAATCGTCTGGCGCACCAGCGGATCGGGCGCGCTGTTGATCATTTCCTTCACCGCCACCAGTTTGTTCACATTTGGAAAATGCATATCGCGGGCGCGATACACTGATCCCATACCGCCCAGCCCCACCACTTCCTGAATCAGGTAGCGCTTGGCAAGCATCACCCCCGCCTGCAACTGGCTCTTAACGGCGGTTTCGTCGCCCTTGTCGTCGTCCGAAAGATCGGGGAACAGTCTTGTTTCCAGAGTGAATCTCCTAAACGGGATAGATTATAGTTTGCCCTTGGTTGTTTGACAACCGCACAGCCGGGGGATTTCCTCGATACCCCTGTCAACCTTGCAAGGAAACCTCTTCTACGGCAAAATACCCTCACCGTGAAGATTCTTGCTGTCAGCGACGAAGTTGTCGAACGACTCTACACCCTCTCCCGCAACGGTCACTTCAACAACGTCGAATTGCTCGTCGGGTGCGGCGACCTGCCCTATCCCTACCTCGAAAACCTCATCACCCTGCTGAACGTTCCCCTCCTGTACGTTCCCGGCAACCACGACCCCAACTACTCCCCTCAGGACAGCAAATCTTTCGTCGAAGGCGGCTCGAACCTGGACCGAAAACTGATTCGTTACAAAACCTTCCTGATCGGCGGCTTGGGCGGATGCGTCCAATACCGCCCCGACGGGACGAACCAATACACCCAAACCGACGCCTACCTGCGCGCCTTCAGCATGCTCCCCGCCCTGCTTCTCAACCGTCTCCACTACGGGCGCGCCATGGACATCCTCATCACCCACTCGCCCCCCTTCGGCATCCACGACGAAGAAACGCAGGCGCATACCGGCCTGAAAGCCATCAACTGGCTCATCCGCGTCGCCAAACCGCGTTATCACCTGCACGGACACACTCATTTCTACCGGCGCAACCTTGCCGAGTCCGAAACGCTTTACAAAGGAACAAAAATCATCAACGTCCACCCTTACAAACTCCTGGACGTTTATCACTAACGCACGGGCGTATGCAGATACTCCCCTGCACATAGAATTTTAACCATGACAGACGAAACCTTCTCCGAACAAGCCCGCGCCGACTTCCAGCGCGCCCTCTTCAAGGCGTTTCTCCACCGCGTCTGGGATTCGCTCTCCGGTCACCGCACCACCCTGCTCTCCTACGACGACATCAAAGAGAAACTCCACATCGGCGGTCCCATTTATCGAGGCGTACAGACCGTTCGCGTGGATCAAATTGCAGGGAGTCTGAACCGCTACCACGAGTTCGACCGCGTCTTCCTCCCCGCCTCCGACAAACTCGCCGACCGTTGGCAGAGCGTCAACCGCGCCTTCTATCAGGACATCAGCCTCCCGCCCGTCGTCCTCTACAAAGTGGGCGATGTCTATTTCGTCGTGGACGGGCATCACCGCGTCTCCGTGGCGCGCGAAAAGGGACAGGAATACATCGAAGCCGAAGTACGCGAATGCGCCACCCGCGTCAACATTACCCCCGACCTCAAACCCGAAGACCTCGAAATTCTCGAAGACAAGGTGCACTTCCTCGAACGCACCTCGCTCGACCGCATCATTCCCGACGCCAACATCAAACTCACCATCCCCGACGGTTTCGACCGCATGCTCGAACACATCGCCGTACACCGCTACTTCATGGGGCTGGATCTGAAGCGCGACATCTCCGAAGAAGAAGCGGTCAAACACTGGTACGAAACAGTCTATCTGCCTGTCGTCAACGTCATTCGCGAAACGGGCATCCTCAAGGAATTCCCCGGCAAAACCGAAGGCGACCTGTACCTGTGGGTGCTCGACCACCAGCACTACCTGGCAGAAAAAGAGGGGGTTCCCCTCCAGCCGCCCGAAGAAGCGGCGCGCATCTTCGTGGAAGAAGGCGTCAAAAAATCTGCCGCCAAAAAACGCGCGGCAAAAAAATCGGAGAAACAATGACATCCACCCATCCCCTTGCCGGAGTGTACGCCGCGGCGGTCACTCCCCTGCATCCCGATTCATCCCTCGACCTGGACTCTGTGCCTGCCCTCCTGAAATTTCTCGCCGCCCGGGGCTGTCACGGCGCGCTCTTCTTCGGCACCACCGGCGAAGGACCCTCCTTCTCCCCCGCCGAACGCGAGTCTTTGCTCCGCACTGTGCGCGCCTATCGCAACCTTGCGCCGGGCTTCCGTCTGCTGGCTGGCACCGGCACCCCCAGCCTCACCGAAACCATTGACCTGACCAAACTCGCCTTCGAACTCGGCTACGACGCGGTCGTCGTCCTGCCGCCGTACTACTTCCGCAAAGCCACCGATGAAGGCTTGTTCCGCTGGTTCAGCGAACTCATCCACAAAGCCGTCCCGCGAGACCGCTATGTGCTCGGCTATCACATCCCCGGTATGGCGGGCATCGGCTTCTCGCTCGAACTGCTGGCGCGCCTGAAAGACGCCTTCCCCGTACAGTTTGCCGGCATCAAAGACTCCTCCCATGACCCAGACCTCGCCCGCGCCCTCGGCGAAAAATTTGGCGATGACCTGGTCGTTCTGACCGGCACCGACTCCTACCTGCAACTGGCAATGGAGAACAAAGCCGCCGGCTGCATTACCGCCCCCGCCAACCTCATCTCTCCTGACCTGCGCCGGGTATGGGACCTGGTGAGAGAAGGAAAAGACGCATCCGAAGCGCAGGAGCGCGTCACCACACAGCGGCACATCCTCGAAAAATATCCGCCCTTCCCGCCCACGCTGAAAGCCCTGCTCCACCGCCTGCACGGACTGCCGCATTGGTCGGTCAAGCCACCGCTGGAGGAACTTTCACCAGAGTTGGAAGAGCAGGCGCTTCAAGAGTTAGACGGCTTGCTCGTCTGAACCTTCCCAACACATGACCCTCTGGCGACTCCTCCTCACCCCTCCCGCCCGCGGCGTATGGAACATGGCGGTGGACGAATCCATCCTCGAGCACATCGGGCGCGGCGAAGCGCTGCCGACCTTGCGCCTCTATGCGTGGACCCCGCCCTGCCTCTCGCTCGGACATGCCCAACCCTTCGCGGACGTGGACATGGCGCGCCTCAAATCCCGCGGCTGGGAGGTTGTCCGCCGCGCCACAGGCGGACGCGCCATCCTGCACACCGATGAATTGACTTACTCCGTCATCGCCCCGGCGGACGAACCTCGTGTGGAGGGAAGCGTCCTCGAAAGTTACAACCGCCTCGCTGGAGCGTTACTGCGGACGGTGAAAAGTTTGGAAATTCCTGTGGAAATGAAAGAAGGGAAAGTGAACGACGGCGGGACACCCAACCCGGTCTGCTTCGAAGTCCCCTCTACCTATGAAATCACAGTCAACGGGAAGAAACTCATCGGTTCGGCGCAGGCGCGCAAAAAGGAGGGCGTCCTTCAGCACGGCTCGCTCCCGCTGAGCGGCGATCTGACGCGCATCACTCAGGCGCTGAAGTTCGAAAACGAGGCGGCAAGAGAACATGCCGCCAGACGGCTGCTGGAGCGGGCGACGACCGTCGAATCCGCTTTGGGGCGGGAGGTCAGTTGGGAGACCGCCGCGCAGGCTTTCGTCGAGGCATTCGAAGCGCAGTTGGGATTGAGGTTCGAGCGGGGAGAATTATCTGACTCCGAATCCAAAAGAGCGGAGGAACTGGTCAAAGAGAAGTACGACCATCCCTCGTGGACGGAGCGGGTTTAGCCCTGATCGCTCACAAAAATCGTGTTGGGAAAACCCAGCGCCGCAAAAAACTTGAGCAGGTACGCCTCGGCGTTGAGTTGCGCCTGTTCGAGAATGCCGTCCTCCAGCGCGGCTTTGAGAATTTCCTGCTCTGCCCTCTGGCGGACGAGCGTTTCGAGGTTGGGGTCCGGTTTGGTGAGCAAGCCCGTATCGCGGTCATAGACGTAGGATTTTTCGTTATCGAGGGTGGCGATGAAAATTTCGGCGGGCGGCAGGTTGACTGTCAGCACGCCGTTCTCGTAGCGCAAATGTTCCGGGCGGAGTTTTTCCATGTCAATGCCGGCGATGACCTTGCCATGCCCCACAAACAGGATTTTGTCGCCGAACAACGCTTCGAACGTCCCCCCGCCTGTTTGCCCGCTAATGACCTTTTCCACGCTGTATTGAATCGTCTCCAGCCGCGCCAGGGCGCGGATTTCGTTGATGTAAGTCACCGGGTCGGGGATGATGGTGGGAGTGGGGTTGAGCAGGCTCGCCACCTGCGTTTGCAGGGAGCGGTTCGCCTCGTTGACCTGCTGGAACGGTTCCGCCGCCGCTTGCGAGGCTTCGCGCACGGTCTGGACGATGAAATAGACGCCCGCCACCAGCACAATCAAAATCAAAATCGAGAACAGGCTGTTGTTTTTCATGCGCGTATTATAATCTCCGCTACTTCAACGTGAAACGCCGCCTGCTGGTTCCAACGTTTTTTTTGCTGACCGCCTTTGTGCTGGGGAATTGCACACTGCCGGGACTTTCGGCGGGGACGCCCACCGCCGTGCCCTTGCCCACGCTCCCGCCTGCCGCGGAGGAGACGCCGCTCCTGCCGCCGGCAGAACTGGGGCTGGCGGAAAATCCCATCATCCTTGCCTTGCCCCCCTCCGCCAACACCACACCTGAGCAAGTCAACGCCGCGCGTGAGATTGCCGCGCAGTTCACCGAACGGACGGGGTACGTCGTAGTGGTGGTTGCGCCCGATTCGTATGCCGCGCTGGTGGAGGCGCTGGAGTTGGGCAACGTTCACATCGCCCTGCTCGACCCGCTTGCGTATGCGCTTGCCTATCAAAGGGACCTCGTCCGCGCGCAGTATGCGGTGACGAAGGATGGCAAATTCGCCTACGGGGTGCAGTTCCTTGCGCCGCGGCGCGGCGGGTACACCTCCTATTTCAACGCGGAGATTGGGGAAAATACGGCGGATGCGCCCACTGCGCTGGCGCAGTTTGCAGATAAAAAACCGTGCTGGAGCGAGGAAACATCGCTCTCAGGGCATTTGATTCCGCTGGGGTTGTTGAATCAGGCTCAGGTCCAGACTCGAGGCGCCGCCTTTGTGGGAGGTCAGACCACGGTGGTGCGGTCGCTGTATGTGGGCGGCATCTGCGATTTCGGCGCAACGTACATTGACGCGCGGAAATTCCCCTCGCTGGAAGATGAGATGCCCGACCTCATCGAGCAGGTGCTGGTGATCTGGCGGTCGGAGGAAATCATCCCCTATGAGGTGCTGGCGTTTTCGACGAAGATGCCGCAGCCGATGCGGACGCTCTTCCGCGACTTGATTCCCGCCATCCGCCAGACGGAGGCGGGCTACGCGGCGTTTCAAACGGCGTACGGTTTCGAGGAAATTCAGGCGGTGAACGACGGAGACTTCAGCGAGTTTCATGCTTTGATGCAAAAGAGCGGGCTGGATTTATCGGCGTTCCTCAAAAGGTAACTTTTTCAGGGCTTATGCCTAATCAACGTTCTCTAAAGTCGATTATCCAGTCTGCGCGTTAGAGAACGCGCTCTACGCAGGGTTTTGTGTAAGTCCTGTTTTTGTTAAACAAATATCACTTGTCATCCCGTTCAAACAGTTGTATTATCATGCGCTGAGTGAACCCCTCTGAGGGTTCGAATATTTCCAAAAGGAGAAGAAAGAAAATGAAGAAGTCACTCTACCTGTTCTTTGCAGTGACGACAGTCCTCGCGCTGGCGCTCGCCGCCTGCGGTCCTGCCGCCACGCCCACCGAGGCGCCTGCCGCTCCTGCCCCCGCGCCGACCAAAGCGCCGGAACCGACCAAAGCCCCGGAACCGACCGCCGTCCCCGCGCCCGAACTCGGCACGGCTGACAACCCGCTCATCATGGCGCTGGCGCCCTCCGCCACCACGCAGGAACTGCAGACCGGTGGTGAGGCGATCGCCGCCAAACTGAGCGAATTGACCGGCTACACCATCAAAACTGTTGTGCCGACCAACTACGCCGCGATGATCGAAGCCATGGGCGCCGGTCAGGCGCACATCGGCTGGCTGGCTCCCACGCAGTATGTGGTGGCTCACGGCAAAGGCTACGCCGATGTTGCCCTGGCGACCATCCGCTTTGGCTCCGACCACTACGGCTTCCAATTCGTCGCCAACGCCGAGGCAGGCTTCACCTCCTACTACGATGCCGCGACTGGCAAATCCACCGCCGACGCTGCCACCGCCCTGGCTCAGTTCGCCGACAAGAAACCCTGCTGGACCGACCCGCTTTCGTCTTCCGGCTACGTGCTGCCCTCTGGCATCCTGGCTGCGAACAACATCAAGGTCAAGGCTGGCGCCTTCGTGCAGGGACATCCCACCGTCATCAAATCTGTCTACCTCAGCCCGAAGGGCGAAATCTGCGACTTTGGCGCCACCTTCATTGACGCCCGCTCCAACGTCGTCAACGACTTCCCGGATGTGAACGACAAAGTCGTCATCATTTGGGTCTCCGAGCCGTTCATCCCGAACGACAACGTCTCCTTCGCCTCCACCGTCCCGGCGGATATGCGCGAGAAACTCACCCAGGCTCTGCTCGACCTGGCTGGCACCGAAGAGGGACGCGCCCTGCTCAAGAGCGGCGGCTACAGCATCGAGGGGCTCAAGGTTGTGGACGATACCTTCTACGATGAATATCGCCTCTACCTCGAAGCCTCCGGCATTGACCCGACCACCCTCTTCAAGTAAACCACTCCCAAACGAGAGGGAGGACGTTTCGTCCTCCCTCTTTTTTGCCCTCACCTCTGCACGCGGGGGTGAGGGGGGTAAGGCTCCCCATGCTGAAAATCCAAAACCTCTCCAAAACCTACCCCAACGGCACGCAGGCGCTCAAAAACGTTTCCTTTGACGTGAAAGACGGCGAATTTCTGGTCGTCATCGGGCTTTCGGGTTCGGGCAAGTCCACCCTGCTGCGCTGTATCAACCGTCTGATTGACCCGACCGAGGGCAAAATCTTTTGGGACGACGTGGACATCACCGCCGCGCCGCCCGCCGAACTGCGCCGCATCCGCCGCCAAATCGGCATGGTCTTTCAGCAATTCAACCTGGTCAAACGCTCCAGCGTGCTGACCAACGTGCTTTCGGGACGGCTGGGCTACGTCAACCCCTGGGCAAGTTTGCTGGGGCTGTGGTCGCAGGAAGACAAACAGCGCGCCATTCAAGCGCTCGAACGCGTTGGGATTGCCGACAAAGCCCACAGCCGCGCCGACGCCCTCTCCGGCGGGCAGCAGCAGCGCGTGGGGATTGCGCGCGCGCTCATGCAGGACCCGAAACTGATTCTCGCCGACGAGCCCGTCGCCAGCCTCGACCCGGTGCTCTCGCACTCCATCCTGCAATATCTCGAAGGACTCAACAAAGAGGGGATTACCGTCATCTGCTCTCTGCACTTTTTGGATCTCGTTCATCGCTACGCCACGCGCGTGGTGGCGCTCAAAGACGGCGTGAAAGTTTTCGAGGGCTCGGCAAAGGAAATTGACCGCGCCAAATTCAAGGAAATCTACGGCGAAGAGGCGCAGGAAGTCCGCGCCGCTTCTCTGTGAGGGCGGGGAAATGTCCATCGAAACAGCGAACAGCCGTCCCGTAGCGCGAAGCGGAATTGCATCTGCATTGGTCCCGGGTTTGGGGCAGTTCCTGCTCGGCGAACGCTATCGCGGAGCGGGCATCCTGCTTGGGTTTCTGCTCCTCCTGGCGACCACCGTCTGGTATGGTGAGCCGCTCTGGTACACCTCGCCGCTTCTGATCTGGCTGTGGAACATTTGGGACGCGGTCAGCCTGGCGGGAGGACGGGCGCGTTCCATTCTCCTGCCGCTGGTCTTCGGGCTTGCCGCCGCGTACGGAATCGGCTGGCAGGTGGTGGAGATTGATTTCAGCAAAGCCAATATGGACCGCGCGCTGGCGATTCTGCGCCCGATGGCGCGCCCCGATTTCGTCCAGCCGCGCCGCGAAGTGAACCAGATGTGGGTGCCGGTGCAGGTGCCGTGTTCCAGCCAGCCGCCCGCCGCCCGCCGCGAAGACGCCGGGCGTGTGGCGATGGTCATCCCCGATTGCGGCGGCGTCGGCGAGACGCTCATCGTCAACGTGACGGGGATGTGGTCCAATGCCGAGACGAACGTCTTCTGGCAGAACCCCATCGGCAACCCGCTCATGCTTGGCGAGGGCGAAATCACCATGCTGACGCTGACCACCGACGAGAACGGCTCGCTCACCACCACCATCCGCGTGCCTTCCACGGCGCTGGTCGCCGCGCCCGACCCCACCCTGCCGCAGTTCCACCGCGTGTACTTCGAACAATATCGCCCGGTGGGAGGGTATGAACTCTCCTTCATCGGCAACGAGGTGCTGAAGGGCGCGCTTGCCACCGTCGCCATGGCGCTGATGGCAACCGGGCTGGCGATGGTCTTTGCCGTTCCGCTTTCGTTCCTGGCGGCGCGCAACCTGATGAGCGGCAACCCGCTCACCTACGCGGTGTATGTGGCGGTGCGCACCCTGCTCAACATCCTGCGCTCCATCGAGTCGCTCATCATCGCCATCATTTTCGTCGTCATCGTGGGGCTGGGACCGTTTGCCGGCATGTTGGCGCTCGCCCTGCACTCGGTGGCGGCGCTCGGCAAACTCTATTCCGAAGTCATCGAAGGCATTGACCCGGGTCCCATCGAAGCCATCCGCGCCACAGGCGCAAACTGGGCGCAGGTGGTGCGCTACGCCGTCATCCCGCAAATCATCCCGCCCTTCACCGCCTTCACCATCTACCGCTGGGACATCAACGTGCGCTCCGCCACGGTCATCGGTCTGGTGGGCGGCGGCGGCATCGGCTTTTTGCTCATCGAACTCATCCGCGTCAACAACATGCGCGGCGTGAGCGCGGTCTTCATCGCCATCGCCGTCATCGTCATCGCGCTGGATTACGTCAGCGCCAAACTGCGCGAAAGGCTGGTGTGACATGCCCATTTCGCGCATCATTCGCAACACGCTGATTACGGCGCTCGTTTTCGCCGCCTTCGTCGTCTCCTACCGCGTCACCGAAGCGGACTTCCCGCGCCTGTTCCGCGACCTGCCCAAAGGCAAAGACCTGCTGACCGCCTTCCTGACGCCCGACGTGTTCACCCGCGACGTGGAAACGCGCACCGTCTCCATCGTCTTCCCCATTCCATGCGGTTCCGCCCCGACCGAGGAACTGCTCCCGTCCGAAGGACCGCGTCTCATCCCCAGCGTTTTGTGCGCCGCCCCGCTGGAGAAATTCACCCTCGAAGGCTACGACCTGCAGCCCAACTCGGAGGTGATCATCCGCTGGCGTCTGCCCGACGGGCGCACCATGACCGCCATCCGCACGCAAACCGACGCCAATGGTTACTTCTCGCAGGAAGTGCAGGCGCGCCCCATCCAATCCACGGTGGACGGCGTCGCCAGCCGCCTCGAAGTGGATACCCTCACGCCGGTCGGCGGCTTGAAGCCCAGTCAGGCGCTGAAAGACGTGACCGACAGCATGTTCGTCACGATTTTCATGGCGCTGCTTTCCACCACCCTGGCGACGGTCATCGCTGCGCCGCTCAGTTTCTTCGCCGCCAGCAACATCACCCGCAAGGGTTTCGTCGGCACCATTGTTTACTACGTTTTCCGCTCTTTCTTCAACCTGATGCGCTCCTACGACCCGCTGGTGATGGCGACCGTCTTCGGCTTCTGGCTGAGTTTCGGTCCATTCCCGGGCTTTCTGGCGCTCACGGTGGTGACGATTGCCTCGCTGGGCAAACTATTCTCCGAAGCGGTAGAAAACATAGACGCCGGTCCCGTGGAGGCGCTCAACGCCACCGGTGCGCCGCCTTTGCACGTCGTCCGCTACGGCGTCGTACCGCAGATTGTCCCCGATTTCATCTCCTACATCATCTACCATTGGGACATCAACGTCCGCATTTCCACCATTATCGGCTTTGTGGGCGGCGGCGGCATCGGCTACTACCTCAACCTGAGCATCAACGACTTCAAGTGGAATCAGGCTGGCACGGCAATTTGGGCAATCGTCATCGTCGTCTGGGCGATGGACTTCTTCAGTTCCGAAATCCGCAAACGGTTGACGTGACGATTCCCGCTTAATTTTGCGGCTTTAGTGCTCCGCGAGTTCACAGAGACCACAGAGAGAAATTGTCTGTGGTCTCTGTAGTTTTTATAACCGCTACTCTGGAGATCACTTTTTTTGACGCTCACTTGATTACTATGTCGCTACGCAAGGAGTTGTTTGTAGGTTATAATCTTTTTGCGCCCAAATTCTGAGCCGGCGCTTTATGTTTTTTAGCACAAAGGAGGTGGAGAGTGGCAAGCGATTACCTGGAATCTTCGCTGAGCGATGCCGAAGAGATAGCCAAAACTCTTCAGCAGGTGGATGCGTTACTGGGGAGCGACAAACTCGATCAACTTTACAAGGGGGACGCGGCAGAATTGCGAAAGAACGTGCGCAAGATGCTGGTAAACATCAAAACGGACCTGGAAGCCTTGGGCAACCTTGAAAAGGATGACCCATTCAAAACCGACCCAACCCTCGCCAACCAACGATACAAACTGATCAAAAACATCGAGACCGCCAAGATTGATTTTGAATTTGAAATCGTCCCTGCCCTTGAAAAATTGACCAGGCAAGTCGTTGAAACCAGTAAACAAAATCCCCCACAACAAGTAAACGAAGAAACTCTGCCGCCCCCGCCTCCCGGCGAAAAATGGACGGTGCAAAAGGTTCTGGATACCGCCAGTCAATTTATCGAGCAGGCAGCGCGCGCTGGAGCGATTTTCACCAAGGCATATACACTGGCAAAAGCCCTGGGACTTGTATTGGGCATTCCAATACCCTGACCGATTGGTGGAAGCGAGATACTCATGCCGCCCGAATATGACGAGAGAAGACAATACTTAAACAAAATGGAAAAGCTTCTGGCGTTCTTCTCTTCTGATTCTGCCTTCGTAACTTCCACTTTTAATTTGCCTCCTCAGTTGGACATTACCCGCCAGGAAAAATTTCGCAATAAACTCAAAGAAAATGTAACCATGCTGCGAGCCAGTATTTTTGGTTTGGAAAGTGTAAATGAACGGGACAGGTTTGGAAATAACCCGGCGCTTGCCACGGAACGAGACAAGCATTTACAGGATTCCTCGTTAGTGCTGACCTACTGCCAAACTGACCTGTTCCCCACTGTGCTTGCTTTATACAATCACCTGCTGACAAAAGCCGATGCCAGTGACTTGATACCCCTGCTTAGGGATATACTGCCGGAGGAGCAGCCGGACGCCCGCCGCAGAAGCGGGGGAAACGAGACAATTGCCCGCTCTCAGAGCAGGGACAGCGAAATATCCTTTCAACAAGCTCGCAGCGAGGGGGCATCTGTAGACATCATCAGTGTTGGACGCGATTTGCTGGAAAAGATCAGAAAACACCAAAGCAAGTTGGACGCTTACGTCAACGGATACATCAAGTCGCGTGAACAATGGGTACAATGCAGCGAAACCCGAACCAAATTATCTGACGGTAAAGAGAAGCGGCAGGACATCTACAGCCGCGAGTACTGGAACAAAGTCAAGAGCCAGCTTGGCAAAATCAAAATGACCGAGATCGTCCCTGCTGTTCTGGCTGAAGAATTCAAACAGGATGATATTTTCAAGGCGTCATTGGGCAGGGCGTTCGAGGAAGTGGAAAAAGTATCCAAATCTCCCGACAGTTTCCGCCCGGCAGAAATCGAAAGCGCGATTGATAACGCTTTAAGTGAAATGGACGAAGCAATCACTGCGGCTGATCTTATTGCCACTGAATGCAGAGAAAACGCCCGCGTCATTCTTGGAAAAATTGACGAATTGATTGACGAAATTTTCAAGCACAACAAAAATATTTCAGAGGCAATTGGGACCTCCGCCACCAGCGCCCCGCCTCGACAACCCCAAACCGAGTCAATACCTGCCGTGGAATTTCGAGAAAGCCCTCCCTCCACGCAAAGCAGGCAGGTGTCTGGCAACTAACAAGGAACCGCATCGCATAATGAGGAGAATGAATCATGGATAATGTTACCCCTGCAATGTTACCCGAGTGGGTGCCTGTCAGTGTGGCAGCCCTGCAGACGTTTCTCAAATCCCACCCCGATGCCGAGCGCCAGGTGCGCGAAATTCTTGACAAGCGCCTCGCAAAAATAGATGGAACCACCTGGAGAGCCATTTTTTCAAGTCTGGATAATTACCTGGGAAAGGAAAGCACCGATCTCCTATTCAACGTTGCACAGCCCGATCAGGCAAAGCGGCTGGAAGACATCCGGGACGCCGCTCCGCATGATGTGATGAATTTCCTGCGTACCATCATTTCGCTCTACGGACCCGAACTTGCCAACGCCTTTCTGATTTCAAATCAACTTCCCAACAACTGGAAGATGTTCTATCGGGACGTTTATTATGATTACATCAATAAACGCTCTCATATTCGCGTCCGCCTTGAGAAATATAACGGCGAGGAGCCTTTTGTCGAGGGAGACGCGGATTCGATACTCGAATTAACCATATTCATGATCCAGACCCTTCTCTTTTTGCCAATTCCCGATCTCATCGGGACACAAATGGCGGATCGGTTTATTGAAGAAGCGAACAGATTGATCGAATTTCTCCGCCCGCCCTCAACCGCCGCGCCATCGGGCGAAAACACCGAAGGAAAACCAGCCAAATAGAAAGCCCCCAATGCTCCATAGAGCGTCAGGGTATGACACGTTCTCCAAACAGCGCATGATTGGTGCGCTGTTTTTTTTTGATTGGGAAGGAATCGGTTATACTTTCGCACGCAAAACCTATGACCGACCATATCCGTAACTTCTGCATTATCGCCCACGTGGATCACGGCAAGTCCACGCTTGCCGACCGCCTGCTGCAACTGACCGGCGCCATCTCCGAACGCGAGATGACCGAGCAGGTGCTCGACTCGATGGACCTCGAACGCGAAAAAGGCGTCACCATCAAAGCCTCCGCCGTGCGCATGTATTACACCGCCAAAGACGGACAAAAATACGAAATCAACCTCATTGACACCCCCGGTCACGTGGACTTCGGCTACGAGGTCAGCCGCGCGCTCAAAGCCTGCGAAGGCGCAGTGCTCGTGGTAGACGCCACCCAGGGCATCGAGGCGCAAACCCTCGCCAATCTCTACCAGGCGCTCGACGCCGACCTCGCCATCATTCCCGTCATCAACAAAATTGACCTGCCCTCCGCCCGTCCCGACGAAGTGGCTGAAGATGTGGGCAGCCTGCTTGGGGTCCCGCCTGAATCGGTCATCCGCATCTCGGCAAAGGAGGGCGTCAACGTCGAGCAAGTCCTCGAGGCAATCGTCACCCGCGTCCCCCCGCCGCTGGATGCCGACGACGCCCCCCTGCGCGCGCTGGTGTTCGACTCTCACTATGACCCTTACAAAGGGGTCGTCGCCTATGTGCGCGTCTTCGAAGGTTCGCTGAAGCCGACCGATGTCCTGCGGCTCTTTGCCACCGGTGCAGATATGAAACCCGTGGAAATCGGCATCTTTGCCCCCGGCATGAAGCCTGTGGACAGGCTGGGGTCGGGAGAAGTGGGGTACATCGCCACCGGGTTCAAGACCGTGCATGAATGCCGCGTGGGAGATACCATCACCAGCGCGGCGGCGCCCGCCTCTGAACCGCTGCCCGGCTACCGCCACCCCAAGCCGATGGTCTTCGCTGGAATTTACCCCGTCGAAGCGGACGATTACGCCGACCTGCGCGACGCCCTCGAAAAACTGCAACTCAACGACGCCTCGCTCACCTACCAGCCTGAGACCTCGCAGGCGCTGGGGTTTGGTTTCCGCGCCGGGTTTCTCGGTCTCTTCCACATGGAAATCATCCAGGAACGCATCGAACGCGAATACGACCTGGACGTGCTCTTCACCGCCCCCTCGGTGGAATATCAGGTGCTGATGATTGATGGCTCGGTCATCCCGGTCGATTCTCCCGCCGAACTGCCCGATGAATCCAAAATCGTCGAAATTCGCGAACCGTGGATGACCATCGAAATCATCACGCCCACCGATTACTACGGTCCCATCATGGAATTGGTGACCAAACGGCGCGGCATCTTCAAGAAACAGGAATATCCCGCGCCGCACCGCGTCCAACTTGACTTTGAGATTCCGCTCTCCGAAATCATCGTGGACTTCTTCGACGACTTGAAATCGCGCACCCGAGGCTACGCCTCGCTCGATTACCAGTTCCTCGAATACCGCCCCGACGAATTGCAAAAACTGGAAATCCTCGTCAACGGCGAGCCGGTGGACGCACTGGCAACCATCGTCCACAAAAAGGACGCCTACCACAAAGGGCAGCGGCTCATCACCAAACTGAAAGATTTGATTCCGCGCCAGTTGTTCGACGTGGCGGTGCAAGCCTCGGCAGGCGGACGCATCATCTCGCGCGCCAACGTCAAAGCCACGCGCAAGGATGTGCTTGCCAAATGCTACGGCGGCGACATCACCCGCAAGAAGAAACTGCTCGAGAAACAAAAGAAGGGTAAAAAACGTTTGAAAATGGTCGGCAATGTGGAAATCCCGCAGGAAGCGTTCATGGCTGTCTTGAAACTGGACGAGGAATAAAGAATGATCCACGAAGGACACCAAGTACGCGAAGGAAAATCAGTGGAAAAGCCGCTTGCCCATCATCCGTGCAACCTTGGTGCCTTTCGTGTCCTTCGTGGTTAAAAAAAGGAAATCATTTATGAAAGACTGGAAACGCTGGCTCCCCGGAGCCGTCATCAGCATCGGCTTGATCATCGCCATCCTCTCGGTGGTGGATTTGCGGGCAATGGTCGAAGCCATCCGCAACGCAAACTACGTTCGTCTCTCCATCGGTCTGGCGATTGGCTTCCTCTGGATGGCGATCCGCGGCATGGTGTGGTGGACGCTCCTGCGCAACCGCGGCGCGTTCAAGGATGTCTTCTGGTCGCTGAGCGCAGGTTACCTGCTCAACAACGTCCTGCCCTTCCGCCTCGGCGAACTGGGACGCGCCTTTCTGCTCAGCCGCAAAAGCGACATGAAGTTCATGGAAATCCTGCCGACTGTGGTCATCGAGCGCGTGGTGGACCTCGGTTTTTCGGCGGCGCTTCTGCTGGCGGCTTTGCCCTTCGTGGTGAACGTGGAAGGCGCCGACCGCGCGGCGTACATCGTCGGTGCGGTGGTGGTGGCGGGGCTTCTCGCCATGTACATCCTGGCGCGCACCCATCAGTGGGCGCTCGACCTCTTTCATAAACTCAGCGCGCGCTGGTCCCTGCTTCAACGCGCCGGCGGCAGTTTCCTCGAGTCGTTCTTCGCCGGGCTGAGCGTCCTCACCGACGGCTGGCTCTTCCTGCGCTTCCTCTTTTGGATGACGGTCAACTGGGGCACAGCCATTGTCTCGTATTACTTCATCATCACTTCCTTCTTCCCGCAGGCGACGGTCGTCTGGGCGATGTTTGGGCTGGGGATGGCGGCGTTCGGCGGCGCGATTCCCTCCCTGCCGGGCGCGGTGGGCACCTTCGAGGGCGTTTACACCTACGCCATGACCGTCCTTTCCGGCGACGAATCCACCTCCTTCGCCGTGGCGTTGACCACGCGCTTTTACAACTATCTCAACAGCATGGTGCTGGGCGCCATCGGGCTGTCCATTCAGGGGCAGACTCTCTCCGGCGTCTATCAGCAGCTCATGAACCTGAGGAACAGACAGAGCAATGACTAGAAATTACCTGATTACCGGCGGGGCGGGATTCATCGGTTCGAACTACGCCCACAGGCTGATTCAACGTCACGAGCATGTCACCATCTTCGATAATCTCTCCCGCGCGGGCGCTCAGCGGAACATTGACTGGTTGAAGAGTCAGTTCGGGGACGAGGCATTCAGGCTCATCGTCGGGGATGTGCGAAGCGCCAGCCAGATTGCCGAAGCGGCTAAGGACGCCGATGTCATTGTCCATCTGGCGGGGCAGGTCGCAGTGACGACATCCGTCACCAATCCCAGAGAGGATTTCGAAGCGAACGCGCTGGGGACGTTCAACACGCTCGAAGCCGCGCGCGCCTCGGGACGCGACCCGATTTTCATTTACGCTTCCACGAACAAGGTGTACGGCGGCATGGAGGATGTGAAGGTCGTCGAGGAATCCACGCGCTGGCGTTATGCGGAATTGGAGCACGGCTGTCCTGAAACCCAGCCGATTGATTTTCACTCGCCCTACGGCTGCAGCAAAGGCGCGGGCGACCAGTACGTGCGCGATTATGCGCGGATTTACGGTCTGCGGTCTGTCGTCTTCCGTCAATCGTGCATTTACGGACCGCGTCAGTTCGGCATCGAAGACCAGGGATGGCTGGCGTGGATGATCATCGCCGCCGTGACGGGACGCAAAATCACTATCTACGGCGACGGCAAGCAGGTGCGCGACGTGCTACATGTGGACGATTTGTTGAACGCCTACGACGCCGCGATCGAGAAGATAGACGTTGCAAAGGGACAGATCTATAACATGGGCGGCGGGGCGCGCAACGTCATGTCCATCTGGGCGGAGTTCGGTCCCATCCTCGAGCGGCTGCTTGGGGAAAAAATAGAAGTTGACCGCGCCGGCTGGCGTCCCGGCGACCAGAAGGTCTTCTACGCCGATACGCGCAAGGCAAAGCGGGAATTGGGCTGGGAGCCGAAGATTGGCTTGGAAGATGGCATCGAGAGGCTGTTCAAGTGGGTGAGGGAGAATCGGGAGTTGTTTTAGGTTCTTTTTGCCACCGATTACAGGGATTTTCACGAACTGGTTTTCTAATCCGTGTAGTTTGTGGTGGATGATCTGTTGCGGTACAACACGCTCAACACCAGCGCGCCGGAAACCCCTAAAATCAAATCCACAATCGTATCTTCCAATCCGCGCACCATGTGTGTGCCGAGAAAGCGGTCTGCAAAGTTCTCGTAGAACTCCCAGAAGACCGTCGTTGTCCCTGTGCAGGTGAAGGCAAAGATGATCTGGATCGGGAGCGGAATCTCTCCTACAAGTTTCTGTGAGTTGCGAATGGCAACGCGATAAAAATAGGTGATGACCACGCCGCCCATGAAATGCGTGGGAACATCCAGCGGGGGAAACAAGTCATACAGGCGGGTGAACAGCCCAAAGACGTAAAACCCAAACACCGCCAGCGGCGCCCAGGCGGATTCTTTCAAGGTTGTGACGATCCAGTGGAAATATTTGTTTTGCATGAATAACCTCAGTGAACCGATTGTATCAAGTTATCGAGCGGCTAAAAACCCTTGTTATAATCCCCCCGCCTTATGAAAATCCTCACCGTACTCACCTACTATCGCCCGCACACCTCCGGGCTCACCATTTATGCCGAGCGCCTGGCGCGCGCCTTTGCCAGGCGCGGTCATCAGGTCACCGTGATGACCACGCAATACGACCCGTCCCTCCCGCGCGAAGAAACGATGGACGGCGTCAAGGTCATCCGTGTGCCGGTGGCGGCGCGCATCAGCAAGGGCGTCATTGCCCCCACGTTTGGTTTTGTTGCCACCAAACTCGTCGCACAGCACGACGTCGTCCAACTGCACCTCCCGCAGTTCGACGCGCCCGGCGTCGCCTTTCGCGGACGTCTCTTCGGCAAGCCCGCCGTCCTCACCTACCACTGCGACCTGCAACTCCCCAGCGGACTCTTCAACCGCTTCGTCAACGCTGTGGTGGACTTTCAGAACAACATGGCGGGGATTTTGGCGAATCACATCGTGACCTACACCCAGGATTACGCGGATAACTCTCCCTACCTCTCACGCTACGCCTCCAAACTGACCCCGATCCTGCCCCCCGTCGAACTGCCAGATCCACTCCCCGGCGCGGTGGAGGCGTTCGCAAAGGAACATCACATCCCCGAACGGCGTCCTGTCATCGGCATGGCGGCGCGTTTCGCCGCCGAGAAGGGAGTCGAAGTCCTGCTCGACGCCCTGCCGCTCATCCTGCAAAAATATCCCAAAGCGCAGGTGCTCTTCGCAGGGACATATCAAAACGTGATGGGCGAACAGGCATATTACGACCGCCTCATGCCGCGCATCCGCGAATACCAAATCGCCGGTCACTGGACGTTCCTCGGCAACCTCGACCCGGTTCAAATGGCGGCGTTCTACCCCAACCTCGATGTGCTGACCGTCCCGTCGCTCAACTCTACCGAGGCGTTCGGTCTCGTGCAAATCGAAGCGATGATGAACGGCGTCCCGTGTGTCCCGTCGGCATTGCCGGGGGTGCGTCAGCCCGTGACGATGCACGGGATGGGGAAAGTCGCCAAAATCGGGGATGCGGTCAGTTTGGCAGAATCCCTCCTCGAGGTCCTGAACGAACCGCACAAATTCCAGGGCGATGTCGAATCCATCAAAAAGTCCTATAATCCCGATTCGATCGCGCAGGAATACGAGAAATTATTCGAACGATTGATGAAGAAAGGAAGGTAAGCATGGATGTCATCGGAATCAATGCTGGATTTCTGCTGGTGCAATTGACCGCCGTTGTCGTGGTCATCGGCTTGCCCATCGTTTCGTTGATTGATCTGTCGAAGAAAAAGTTGAGCGGCGCGCCGCTGGCGATTTGGGCGCTGCTCATCTGCGCCGTCCCCCTGCTGGGCGCGCTGGCGTATTGGATCGTCAAACCCACTGCCGAGACCAGGAATTGAAGAAGGATTTTCTCTTCCTCCACCTGCGCGACCTGCCCTACTTCCGCGCCTTTTTGCGGGCGGTGGAGAGTTCGTATTATCAGGATTTGCCCCTCCCCGCCCCCGTTCTCGACGTGGGATGCGGAGACGGTCATTTCGCGTCGTTGACCTTCGACCGCAAAATTGACGTGGGACTCGACCCCTGGCACGGACCCATCCACGAAGCGAAGAAGTACGGCGCATACAAATCTCTCATCGAGGCGGACGGCTCACGCGCCCCGTTCCCTGACTCGTACTTTGCGAGCGGATTCAGCAACTCGGTCCTCGAACACATCCCGCACATTGACGATGTCCTCGCGGAGACTGCCCGCGTGCTGAAGCCGGGCGCGCCGTTTTACTTCTGCGTGCCGAACACGCGCTACCTGAGCGAACTCTCACTCTCACGTGTACTGGGCAAAGGCTACACCGAATGGTTCCGCAAAATCTCGCGCGTCCACCACGCGGATGAGCCCGACGTCTGGCAGGAACGCCTCGAACGCGCAGGGTTCGAACTGGTGCGCTGGTGGCATTACTTTTCTCCCGCCTCGATGCGCGTGTTAGAATGGGGACATTATTTCGGCGTTCCATCGGTGTTCGCGCGCGTTCTCACTGGCAACTGGATCCTCTCGCGGACGAGATGGAATTTGTTTTTTACAAGAAAATTCGTGGAACGCTACGCCTCACCCGAACCAGTCGAGAACGGCACATTCACCTTCTACATCGCCCGCAAACGATAACCAATTACCAATTACCAATTACCAATCTACCAATCACCAACCCCATGTCCTTCGACGAAACTTACTTCTCCTCCCACACCTACGCCAACGTCTCTTTCGCCAAATACAGCATGTACTGGTGGTCGAACCGCTTCTATGCCATGCTGGCGCGGCGATACGGCAAACGCGGGTCGCGTCTGCTCGAGGTGGGATCGGGCATGGGGCATCTCGTCGGTCAACTCGAAGATACGTTCGAAACGTTTGGCGTTGACATCAACCACTGGGCGGTGAAAAAGTCCAAAGAAGTCGTGAATACGTCGCAGTTGCAGACCGCCAGCGCGCAGGAATTGCCGTTTACCAATCACTCATTTAACGTCGTTATCATCAAGCACATTGTGGAACACCTCCCCGACCCGCAAAAGGCGATTCAGGAAATCGGGCGCGTCACCGAACCGGGCGGCACGCTCATCCTTGCCACGCCCAACCTCGATTCGCTGCTCAAACCCTGGAAGGGCGACCGCTGGATCGGCTATCAGGACCCGACGCACATCTCCCTGAAGCCTCCCGCCCAATGGATTTCCTACATCGAAGGCGCGGGGTTTGCGATTCAACGCATTTTCGCCGACGGCTTCTGGGACGTACCCTACATCCGCTTTGTGCCGCCCATGATTCAGAAACTCGTCTTCGGTTCGCTCGGCGGATTTCAGGCAATGACAGGCTTAGTCTTCCTTCCCTACCGCTGGGGAGAGAGCGTCATTGTGATTGCAAAAAAGCGGTAAATTCAATAATAGACCTCTTGCAAAAGTGCGCCAGAGAGCGCAAAATACGCCCTCGCGCAGGAGACGTTCTCTAACGTTGAATGACTTATGCAAGAGGTTAAATCAAATAATCAGTTGAAGAATGAGCAACGAGACACAACAGGCCGAACAACCAGAACCCAGCGTTCTCGATTACGTCAAATCCCTGTTTCGATTCGGGAGGGGCGAAAGGATTCAAATCCCCGAATTTGCGGAAGAGGAACAAGGCAGCGATCGGTCATTGGAAACCAACGGTGAATTTCCTGTTGACACGCAGGAAAGACCTCAACTTGCGTTCGCCAAACCTCAACCTCCACTCACCAATTTTCAATTACCAACTCCCTTCCCCTGGCGCTCCCTCCTCGCCCTCCTCCTCGCCCTGATCGGACAAAACACCTTCGAGCCGCCTCCCACCACCTCCCCGCTGGGAATTGCCTTCTACCTCGCCGCCTTTGCCATGCTCGGCTGGGGGCTCCATCGCGGCGAATGGACGCTTCCCTCACCCCCCTCCCCTCTCTCATCAGAAGAGGAACGCCAGCCTGAGGGCGACCCGCTCACCTATCGGCGCATCGCCCTGCTCTTCAGCATCCCGCTGGGGTTTGCCGCGTTTGCGCTCTTCAAAGACAACCTCTTCACGGCGGTCAACCTCACCCTCTGGCTGACGGGAGCGGCTCTGTTTGTTTACGCCTTCTGGGTGAAACAACCGCGCACCGCCCGCCCTCTCCGCTTCAACGCCTGGACTCTCCTCCTCATCGCCGTCACTGCGCTGACCTTCTTCTTCCGCTTCTACCAGACCGCCACCGTCCCGCCCGAACCGTTCAGCGACCACGCCGAAAAAATCCTCGACGTGTACGACGTTTCGCAGGGGCAGACCCGCATCTTCTTCCCGCGCAACACCGGGCGCGAAGCCTTCCAAATGTATTGGACGCTGCTCGTCGCCCAACTCTTCGGCACGGGGCTTTCGTTCCTCAGCCTCAAACTCGGCACTGCCATCCTCGGCTTTTTGACGCTCCCCTTCATTTACTTTCTCGGCAAGGAGATTGGTGGAGAGCGTGTGGGACTCTTTGCCTTTATCCTGACGGGAATCGGCTACTGGCCCAACGTCATCAGCCGCGTGGGACTGCGCTTCCCGCTCTACCCGCTCTTCGCCGCGCCGACGCTTCTTTTCCTCATCCGCGGCTTGCAGACTCGGAACCGTAACGACTTCCTCCTCTCTGGCATTTTCCTCGGACTCGGCTTGCACGGATACAGCCCCATGCGCATCGTGCCGTTCGTCGTCGTTGCCGCGTTCGTCATCTACTGGCTTCATGCTCAATCCAAAGGCGTCCGCAAAGACCTGCTCCTCTGGCTGATGATGCTTGCGCTGACCTCCCTGTACGTCTTCCTCCCCCTCCTGCGCTACTGGATGGAACACCCCGCCGAGTTTGGCTTTCGCGCCTTCTCGCGCCTGAGCGGAACCGAACAGGCGCTGCCCGGTCCCGCTTATGAGATTTTCTTCTCGAACGTCTGGAACGCCCTGCGCATGTTCAACCTCGATGACGGCGAAATCTGGGTACACTCCGTCACTCACCGCCCCGCCCTGGACGTGGTCTCTGCGGCGCTGTTCGCGCTGGGCGTTGTGTTGGTCCTCGTGCGCTACCTCCGCAAGCGTCACTGGCTGGATTTGTTCCTGCTGGTGTCCATCCCGTTACTGCAACTGCCGTCCACGCTCTCGCTGGCGTTCCCCGCCGAAAACCCGGCGCTCAACCGTGCCGGCGCGGCGTACATCCCGGCGTTCATTATCGGGGCGATGACGCTCGATAGTCTGGTAACAGGTTTCGGCGTCGAAAAGAAGCGCAGAGTCTTTGCCGGGGCTGTGGCGGGCATCCTGCTGGCAGTCTCCGCTTACCAAAACTACGATCTGGTCTTTCGTCAGTATTACAACGCCTTCCGTCAGGCTTCGTGGAACACGTCCGACATGGGGCAGGTCATCAAAGAGTTCGAGCAGACCTACGGGCGCACCGACACGGTCTGGATTGTGCCGTACCCGCACTGGGTGGATACGCGCCTGCCGGCAGTTTGGGCGGGCATCCCGAACCGCGACATGGCGATGTGGCGCGAGAACCTGCCCTCCACGCTGGAGGTGACAGGACCCAAACTGTTCATGGTGCGGGCAAACGTGGAAGCGACGGAGTTCAACGACACGGAAACCTTGAATGTCTTGAAAGCGTTATACCCCAACGGGCAGTTGCGCCTGTTCGACTCGGACGTGCCCGGTCATGATTTTTGGATTTATTTGGTGCCGTAACAGTGACACGCGAAAAACATCCCTGGCTTTACGACCTCCTCTTCCTGCTGGTTTTTCTGCTGGCGGGATATTTGCGCCTGACCGGTGTGAACTGGGGCGAGGGACAGCACCAGCACCCGGACGAAAACTTTCTGACCGGCGTGCTGGGCAGCCTGCGGGCACAAGTCTGCACGGACGCTTCGCTCCCCGCCGACGCCTGCCCCGCCGACCAGAAACGCTGGCTCACCCTCGGCGAATACTTCGACAGCAAGACCTCCCCCCTCAACCCCTATAACCGCGGCTATAACTTCTTCGTCTATGGCAACCTGCCGATGACCCTCGTCCGCATTGCGGCGGATGCGAGCGGTCAATTCGACGTGAAGACCCTGGGGCGTCAGTTCTCCGCGCTGGCAGACCTGTTCACCATCTTCTTCCTCTACCTGCTCGTCTCGCGCATGTACGGACGGCGGGTGGCGCTTCTTGCCTCGCTCTTCTCCGCCCTCACCGTCATGCAGATTCAGCAATCGCACTTCTTCACCACCGACCTGTTCGTCAACGCCTTCGCCTTCCTTGCCATCTACTTCGCAGTGCGAATTCTGGATGCTCCGCCGCCCAATCGCCAATCGCCAATTACCAATTACCTCTCATTACTCACTCACCCTCTTTTCCTCCTCAGCCTCGGCTTCGGCTTCGCCTTCGGCATGGCAATGGCATCGAAGGTCAACATCTACCCGCTGGCGGCGTTGCTCCCCGGCGCGTTCGCGATCCGCTATCTGACCGTAGACCGTGGACTGTGGACCAAACAGCCTTCAGACGAAGAAACGGTCAACGGTCCATCGTCCACCGTCCACCGCACACTGATCGCTGACTACTGGTTACTGATCACCCTCTCCCTCCTCGCCGGCGGACTCGCCGCCTTCCTCTCCTTCCGCATCTTCCAACCCTACGCCTTCGACGGCATCCTGCCCAGCCAGCAGTGGATCGCCAACATCCAGGAACAGCGCATTCAGGCAAAAGGCGACGCCGACCTGCCCTGGAACCTGCAATGGGCGCGGCGTTCTCACTTGTATTCCTTTGAAAATCTGACGATTTGGGGACTCGGTCTTCCGCTTGGCATCCTCGCCTGGGCGGGCTTCCTCTACATGGGCTGGCGCATCCTCAAAGGCGAATGGCGTCACGCCCTGCTCTGGGGCTGGACCGCCGCCTACTTCCTCTGGCAATCGCTCCAGTTCAACCCCACCATGCGCTACCAGCTGCCCATCTACCCGCTCCTTGCCATGATGGCGGCATGGTTCATCTTTGAGTTTGCACGTCCCAGCGTTCAAACGTTCAAACGTGCAAACGTGCGAACAGGTTTGGCGATCTTTCTGGGAATAACGGTTGTGGTTCTCACCGCCGGCTGGGCATTCGCCTTCCACAGCATCTACCTGCGCGACGAACCGCGCATCGCCGCCTCGCGCTGGATCTTCCAAAACATCCCCGGTCCCGTCAACATCCAATACCAGACCGCCGGCGGACTCTACAACCAGCCTCTGCCCTTCCCCAGCGGCGGATTCATTGACGCCCAATTCCCATTCGATACGACCTTCGTCGCCAACACCGACGGGCTGATCCAATCCGTCAAACTCGGCTATGCAGCGAACACCTCCGCTTCCCCCTCGACCCTCCGCCTGCTCCTCGCCGAGACGCCTGCGCCAACGCCCGAACAGGCTCTCGCCACCGCCGTCCTCACAGCCGACCTCTCCCCCGCCAGCGACCCGCGCGGACGGGAAGTCACCCTCACCTTCGACAAACCCATCCCCGCCTCACGCGGACAACAATTCTTCCTGCGCTTCGAACTCGACTCCGGCAGACTGCTCATCAACGGCGCCGCCATCGTCAACGAAACCGACTACGACTACGGTCTCCCCTTCCGCATAGACGGCTACGACGCCTTCGGCGGCATCTACCGCGGCGACCTCAACCTGCAGGTCTATTGGGACGACAACGAAGACAAACTCAACCGCTTCGTCAACACCCTCGCCGAAGCCGACTACATCTTCATCCCCACCAACCACCAATACGCCCAAATCACCCGCCTGCCCGAGCGCTATCCCCTCACCACCCTCTACTACCGCGAACTCATGGGCTGCCCCCTCGACGCCGACATCATCGCCTGCTACTACGAAGCGCACCCCGGCAATTACCAGGGACGCCTCGGCTTCGACCTCGTCGCCGTCTTCGAAACCTTCCCCAAACTCCGCCTGCCCCTCCTCGGCGAAATCCAAATCAACGACCAGTACGCCGAAGAAGCCTTCACCTTCTACGACCATCCCAAAGTCTTCATCTTCAAAAAGAACGCACAGTTCGACGCTGAACAGGTGCGCGCCGTGCTCGAAACCGTTGACATCAGCAAAGTCGTCCGCCTCACCCCGCGCCAGTTCGACGAATTTTCCACCCTGCTCCTCCCACCCAACCGTCTCGCCAGCCAGCGCGCCGGCGGAACGTGGTCTCAGTTGTTCGATTACGACTGGCTTCAGAACAAATACCCGGTCATCGGACTGCTCATCTGGTATCTCTTCATCTTCGTCCTCGGCTTGGCTGTCTATCCCCTCATCCGTCCCGCCATGCCCGGCCTGGCAGACAAAGGCTACCCCCTCAGCCGCGCCCTGGGGTTGCTGCTCCTCGCCTACTTCTCGTGGCTGGCTGGTTCGCTCGGCATTCCCTACACGCGCGCAACCATCGCCGCCGCCTTCGGAGCGCTCCTCGCTGCGGGCGCGGCGCTTGGCTGGCATCAACGCGCCAGCCTGCGCGAAGAATGGCAAACCCGCCGCCGGTACTTCCTTACCATCGAAGGCATCTTCCTCGCCTTCTTCCTCCTCGACCTGCTCATCCGCCTCGGCAACCCCGACATGTGGCACCCCTTCAAAGGCGGCGAGCGCCCCATGGACTTCTCCTACTTCAACGCCATCCTCAAAAGCACCTCCTTCCCGCCCTACGACCCGTGGTTTGCCGGCGGCTACATCAACTACTACTATTACGGATTCGTCATCGTTGGCACGCCGGTCAAACTGCTCGGCATCGTCCCCTCCATCGCCTACAACTTCATCCTCCCCACCCTCTTCGCCGTGGTTGGTGTCTCCGCCTTCTCCCTCGGCTGGAATTTACTCGCAGACCGTAGACCGAAGACCGAAGACGGTCAATCGTCTACGATCCACAGTCCATTGATCGCCGGCCTTTCCGCCTCCGCTCTCGCCGTCCTGCTGGGCAACCTCGGCACGCTTCAACTCCTTTACCAGAAGATGCAGCAACTCGGCGCGGCAGGGATGTTCGACTGGAACGCCCCCTTCTTCCAGCGCACCGCCTGGGCAATTCAGGGATTCCTCATGACCCTCAAGGGCATTCCGCTTCCCATCGGACCCGGAGACTGGTACTGGAACCCCAGCCGCGTCGTCCCGCCCGGACCCGACAACTCCATCACCGAGTTCCCGCTCTTTACCTTCCTCTACAGCGACCTGCACGCGCACATGATCGTCATGCCCATCGCCCTGCTGGCGCTCAGTTGGGCGCTGTCAGTGGTGGCGGCGCGTGCGAGGTGGAAGAATCAGGCGTCGGCGGGGCTGGGAATCGTCCTCGGCGCGCTCATCGCCGGCGCGGCATATCCCACAAATCTATCCGACTCGTACACCTATCTGCTCATTTGCATCGTCGCGCTGGGATATTCCCTCCTGCGCTATTCCGAAGCCGCAAACCTCTACAAACGGGTCGGGCTGACGGTTGGAGCGATTGCCGCGTTCTACCTGCTCTCGCGCTTCCTCTACGAACCGTACCGCATCTGGTACAGCCAGGCATACAGCGCGCTCGAACCCTGGCGCGGACCCTTCACGCCGTTCGCCTCGTACCTGACGATGTGGGGCGTGTTCCTGTTCATCGTGGCGGCGTGGATGGCGTGGGAAACGCGCGAGTGGATGCGCCTGACGCCGCTCTCTGCCCTGCAAAAACTCAAACCCTACCAACTGCTCGTCGAGGGCGCGCTGGTGACGCTGGTCATCATGATTCTCGCGCTTCAGTTCCACGGCACAAGCGTCGGGTGGATCGCCATGCCGCTGGCGGCGTGGGCGGGCGTTCTGTTGTTGAATCCGCATCTGAGCGACGAGAAGCGCTTCGCACTGTTCCTCATCGGCACGGCGTTGTTCATCACTATCCTCGTCGAGGTGGTTGTGGTGCGGGGCGACATCGGACGGCAAAACACCATCTTCAAGTTTTACCTGCAAGCCTGGCTCATGCTCGCCGCCGCATCGGGCGCCGCCCTCACATGGACCCTGCCCGCCCTGTTCCAATGGCTGCCCGGCTGGCGCGCCTTCTGGCAGGGCATGATGATTTTCCTCGTCTCCGGCGCGCTGCTCTTCACCATCACCGGCACATCGGGCAAAATCCGCGACCGCTGGATTCTGGAAGCGCCGCACACCCTCGACGCCATGACCTTCATGAAGTATGCTCACTACGACGACTTCGGTCAACGTCTCGACCTGAGCGAGGACTACCGCGCCATCCGCTGGATGCAGGACAACGTGCAGGGTTCGCCCGTCATTGTGGAGGCGAATTGCTCCGAATACCGCTGGTGTACACGCTTCACCATCTACACAGGGCTGCCGGGCGTCGTTGGCTGGAACTGGCATCAGCGCCAGCAGCGCGTCTATACCGCCAACTGGGTGCAAGACCGCGTCAACGAAGTCGGCGAATTTTACAACAGTCTTACCGCCGCCTATGCCCGCCGCTTCCTCCAAAAATACGGCGTGAAATACATCATCGTCGGTCAACTCGAACGCGCCGCCTACACCCCCGAAGGCATCGCCAAGTTCGAGCAATTCAACGGCACGCTCTGGCGCTCCGTGTACCGCGACGGACAAACCGTCATCTACGAGGTACTGCCATGATCTTTCACATCACCCCCCGCAAAGAGTGGGAAAACGCCCGCGCAAAAGGCGAATACACCGCCGCCAGCCTGACCACCGAAGGATTCATCCACTGTTCGACGTCTGCACAGATTCTGCCGGTTGCCGAAAAATTCTACAAAGGACAATCGGACCTCGTCCTGCTCATGATCGAACCGGCGCTTCTCACCTCGACCTTGAAATGGGAGCCGCCCTCCGGCGGGACTCCACCCCCCGGCGTCCCTGCCGGCGACCTCTTCCCGCACATCTACGGACCCATCAACCTGGACGCCGTTGTCAACGTGTTCGACTTCGTCTTCGACTCCACCGGTGCGTTCAAAATTCCAGACCTTTAATGGCTCTGTTGCAAGGATGTGTTTTGAAGCGTACTGGGCGTTCTCTAACGCCCGAAGTTGCGCTAGAGAGCGCAAAATACGCAAGATTTTTGAATGATTGAGACAGAGCAACCTTTAATCCTTCAATCTGAAATCATAACTCACCTTACGCGGTGGCGCGAGATTTATCTCGTGGTTTCAGGCGACATGAATGTCGCGGCACGAATGAACTGCGTAACGTCAGATCATAAATCTAAAATCGTAAATCTAAAATCGTAAATCTGAAATCGTAAATCTGAAATCGTAAATCGTAAATCGAATGTCCTCCTTCCTCTCCTGGTATCTCCTCATCACCCTGCTCGGCTGGATCACCTTCCCGCTGGCGTACCGCCTCTTCCCTGCTCTGGCAGATCGGGGTTACACGCTCTCACGCGCCCTGGGGCTGATGCTGTGGGGCTTCCTCTTCTGGCTCTCTGCCAGTCTTGGCATCGCCCAAAACGACTCGGGAGGACTGCTGCTGGCTTTGGTTGCCCTCATCACCTTGAGCATCTGGGCATTCCTCGCCAATTACCAATCATCCAATTACCAATTACCAATTACCGACTTAACCGCCTGGCTCAAAACCAACGCCACCCTCCTCCTCACCGCCGAACTCCTCTTCCTCGCCGCCTTCGGCTTCCTGGCGTTCTTCCGTTCGGCAAACCCCGAAATCCTCGGCACCGAAAAACCGATGGAGTTGATGTTCATCAACGGCATCATGAACTCGCCGGCGTTTCCGCCCCGCGACCTCTGGCTTTCGGGATACTCCATCTCCTACTACTACTTCGGCTATGTGATGACCGCCATGCTGGCGAAATTGAGCGGCGTCCCGGCGACAGCGGCATTCAACCTCATGCTGGCGCTGGTCTTCGGACTCGCCGCCCTCGGCGCGTATGGGATTCTCTACAACCTGCTGCGGACCGTTGACGGAGGACAGAAGACCGGGGAAGCACAACACCGTCCGCTGTCCTCCGTCCTCGGTCTATCCCTGCTTGCCCCTCTCTTCCTGCTCCTCGTCTCCAACGTCGAAGGCTTCCTCGAAGTCCTCCACGCGCGCGGATGGTTCTGGCGCGACGGCTCCAACTTCTGGACATGGCTCGACATCCCCGAATTGCGGAATCCCCCGCCGGCAATCCCGCAGTGGACGCCCGACCGCTTCTGGTGGTGGTGGCGCGCCTCCCGCGTGGTGCAGGATTACGACCTCAACGGCGTCTTCCGCGAAGCCATAGACGAATTCCCCGCCTTCTCGTTCGTGCTCGGCGACCTGCACCCGCATGTGTTGTCCATCCCCTTCTTCCTGCTGGCGGTTGCCTTTGCGTTGAACCTCTTCCTCGGCGGCTTCCGCGGGCGGATGAACCTGTACATTGGCGAACTGCACCTCAACAAAAGCGGCTTCCTGCTGGCGGCGTTTCTGCTCGGCGGCATGGCGTTCCTCAACACCTGGGACATCCTGCCGCTGGCGGCGCTGATCGTTTTCAGTTACGCGCTGGCTCGGGTCTGCGAAGCAGGCTGGGGCTGGGAAAGAATCGAGGACGTCCTGCTGTTTGGCGTCCCGCTCCTCGTCACAGCCTATGTCCTCTATCTGCCTTTCTTCATCGGCTTCGATTCACAAGCGGGCGGCATCGTGCCGAACTTCATGTACGTCACGCGCGGCGCGCATCTGTGGGTGATGTGGGGAACGTTGCTTGTGCCGCTCTTCGCGTGGCTCATCTACCAGATGCGAAACGCCGCGCCCGCCTGGGGCAAAGGGATTGCCGCCTCGCTGGGCATCGTTGCCTTGCTCCTTGCCGCCATGCTGGCGATGGGAGTCCTCGCCTACCGCCTGCGCCCGGAACTCGTCCTGCCCATCCTGCAGGGACAGGGGCGCGACGCCGGCACCTTCCTCGCCGACAGTTTCACCCGCCGCCTCAACCACAGCGGAAGCCTGCTCACTCTTCTTGCGCTTTTGATTCCCACCCTGGCATTTTTATTCTCGAACAATCACTCTGCCGATAACGAACGTCCCTTCCTCCTTCATCCTTCACCCTTCATCCTTTTACTCATTGCCCTCGGCGTCCTCCTCATCCTCGGTCCCGATTTCCTCTACCTGCAAGACAACTTCGGCTACCGCATCAACACCGTCTTCAAGTTCTACTATCAGGCATGGATTTTGCTCAGCCTCGCCGCCGCTTACGGCACGGCTGTTCTGCTGAAACATTTACGCGGCGCGTCGAATGCCGCCTTCGGCATACTCTCCGCCCTCATCCTGCTTATCGGGCTGACCTACCCTGCGCTCGCATTCCCGAACAAGGCAAACAACTTCCAGCCGCCCTTCGGTTTCACCCTCGACGACTTCGACCGCGTCCAGCGTGAAAACCCCGACGAAGCCGCCGCCATTCTCTGGCTGAGAACCGCGCCAGATGGGGTCATCCTCGAAGCGACGGGCAACCCCTACTCCACTTACGGACGCATCTCCATCTACAGCGGTCTGCCCACCCTGCTCGGCTGGGGCAACCACGAAGGTCAATGGCGCGGAACCGATTTTCAAGGCATCCTCGCCCAGCGCACAAGCGACATCGAAACCCTCTACACCACCCCCGACTGGCAAACCACGCAAATGCTCCTGCGGCAGTACAACGTGCGTTACGTCATCATCGGCAACCTGGAGCGCAATTCCTACCGCGTCAAAGAAGAAAAATTCAACAACTTCCTCCAGCCTGTCTTCCGGCAGGGAAGCGTCACCATTTACGAAGTGCCGTGATTACCGGGTAAAATAACCCCCATGAACTCCCCCCGACCCAAATACGAAGGCTGGCTGTACGGGCTGGCTTTTCTTATTGCCATCGGCTTCCGCCTCATCCAACTGGGAGCCAGCCCCCTCACCGACTCCGAAGCCCGCCTCGCCCTCCAAGCCCTGCAACTCGCGCAGGGAGCGCGCCCCCTCCTCGCCCCTCAACCCGCCTACATCCTCTTCACCAGCCTGCTCTTTTGGATCGCCGAAGCGACAAACTTCACCGCGCGCCTCCTCCCTGCCCTGGCGGGGAGCGCCCTCGTCCTTGCCCCCCGCCTCTTCCGCGACCGGCTCAAACCGCTCCCGGCGCTCATCCTTGCCTTCCTCCTCGCCTTCGACCCTGCCCTCACTGCCCTCTCCCGGCAGGCGAACGGAACCATCCTCGCCCTGACCTGCCTCCTCTTCGCCTGGGGGATGGGACGGAACGGACGCGCCATCCCCGCCGGCATCTTCGCCGCCCTTGCGCTTCTCTCTGGACCTTCGATCTGGTCCGGTTTCCTGATGCTGATTCTCCCCCTCATCCTGATTCAACGCTCAAAACCTGCACTCACCAATCACCAATTTACCAATCACCAATTTACCAATCACCAATTTACCAATTACCAATTCCCCGCTTTCCTCGCCTCCATCCTCCTCGCCGGCACCCTCTTCTTCACCGTCCCCAACGGACTGAGCGCCTTCTTCGCCTCGCTCCCCGCCTACCTGCAGGGCTGGACAGCCCCCTCCGTCTTCACGCCGGGACGTGTGCTCTTCACCTTCCTCGCCTACGAACCGCTGGGAATCTTCCTCGCAGTCCTCGCCCTCATCCGTGGATTTCGCCTCCGCAGCCCGCGCGTGACCCGCTTGAGCCTCTGGCTGGGACTCTCCCTTCTGCTCGCCGTCTTCTACCGCCAGCCCGGCGAACTCGTCTGGACGGTCATTCCCCTGCTCATTCTCGCCGCGCAGGAACTCTCCCGCGCCTTCGACATTTACCCCGCAGAACGCGTCGAAGTCGGCGTGGTGGCAGGCGCCATGTTGATTTTGCTCATCTACATCTGGTTCAACGTTGCCAACATCGGGCTCAACCCCTACGAACATTTCACCCCCACGACCCTTTTGCTCCTCAACAGAGTAGTGACCCTGCCGTTTGGACCGCGTTATGTGATTTTATTCGGCGCGGCGTTGATTTTGATTATCAGCGCCATTCTGGTCGCCTTCGGCTGGTCGCCGCGCACGGCGCGCCTCGGAGCGACCTGGTCCTTTTCGCTGTTTCTCGGAGTCTATGCCATCGCCGCCGCCTGGGGCGCGAGCGGCGTGCGCCTGCCCAACGGCGTTGAACTGTGGTCGGCAGATCAGCCGCCCGTTCACGTTGACCTGCTCGTTGACTCCGTTCAACAGGCTTCCCTGTTCAGCGCCGGGCACATCACAGCCCAGCCCGTGACCGTGCTGGGCGTCAACTCGCCCGCCCTCGAATGGGCGCTGCGCGGTCGTGAGGTAAAACTCGCCACCGCCCTCGACCCGCTGAACCCTCCGCCGCTCCTCATCACCCCGCTGATGAACGAACCGGGCTTGTCCTCCGCCTACCGCGGGCAGGACTTCACCTGGCGGCAACCCATTGCCTGGGAAACTATCCAATGGCCCGACTGGATCCGCTGGCTGGTCTACCGCCAGTTGCCGCGCGAGACCGAGACCCTCCTCCTCTGGGTGCGCGACGACCTTTTCCCCGATGCGCGCCAGAACGGACAACCCTGACATGCCAACCAAACCTCCCTCCATCATCGCCATTGACGGTCCCGCCGCATCGGGCAAATCCACGCTGGGATTGAAACTTGCCGAAGCGCTCGGCTATCTGTTCTTCGATACCGGCGTGATGTACCGCGCCATCACCTGGCTCGCCCTCGACCGCGACATTGACGTGTACGACGAAGCGCAGGTCACGGCTTTAGCGGAGACAACGCCCATTGATGTGGCGCCAGCCTCCAGGTCGGATGGACGCGTGTGTGATGTCCTGGTGGCGGGCAAAGACATCACCTGGGAGACGCGCCTGCCGGTCGTGGACGCCAACGTCTCCGTCGTCTCTGCCTACCCCGGCGTGCGCGCGGCGCTCAGTCAACAACAGCGGCGCATCGGTCAGCGCGGGCGGGTGGTGATGGTAGGGCGCGACATCGGCACCGTCGTCCTGCCCGAAGCGGATTTGAAGATTTACCTCGACGCCTCCCCCGAAGAACGCGCCCGAAGACGCTACACTGAGATGCTCGCCCGCGGCGCAAACGTGAAGTACGAAGACATTCTGGCGAAGGTCATCGAACGCGACCGCATCGACTCGACCCGCGACGTGGCTCCGCTCAGGGCGGCGCCGGATGCGGTGGTGATTGACTCGGATAAAATGAGCATAGACGAAGTGTTCGAAAAAGTGCTGGCGTTGTGCAAATGAGCACAGGCTATCGCGTTCCGTTGAAGTTTCGTTTGAGCCGCCCGATTTTGCGGGCGGTCTTTCGGGGGATTTTTCATCTTCTGGCGCAGGTCAAAATTTCAGGCACGGAAAACATCCCCCTGGGCAAGCCCTACGTGGCGGCGATGAATCATGTTTCGATCTACGATCCGCCGTTTGCGGCAGCCTTCTGGACCGAGCCGCTGGAAATCATCGGCGCGGCGGATGTGTTTGCCAAGCCCGGTCAGGGACAGTTATTGCGGGCATACGGCGTCATCCCCGTCCATCGCGGCGAATATGACCGCGCCCTGTTCCAGCGCATCATCGCCGTACTCGAAGCCGGTTACCCGATGTTGATGGCGCCCGAGGGCGGGCGTTCCCACGTCCCTCCCATGCGGCGCGCCCTGCCGGGCATTGCCTACATCGTCGAACAGACGAAAGCGCCGGTGGTGCCGGCGGCAATCATAGGCACCACCGAGGATTTCTGGCAGCGCGCCCGGCGCGGCGAACGCCCCCTGCTCGAAATGCGAATCGGCAAGCCCATCACGCTGCCCGAAAACACCGCCAAAGGCAAAGAGAAACACACAACCCGTCAGGCAAACGCCGATTTGGTCATGCGCCACCTCGCCGGCCTGCTGCCTGAGGAATATCGCGGCGTCTATGCAGACACAGCCATCCTCCCCTCCTAAACCCATCACCGACTGGTGGCGTCCCGACCTGGTCTTCCTGCCGCCGCTCACCCTGCCGCGCAGGCTGTTCCGTCGTTTCGCGCGCGGGCTGGCAAAACTGCTCACCTTCCTATTTCTCAAACCCGTCATTCGCGGCATGGAAAACTTCCCCCGGCAGGGACCTGCGCTCGTCGTCATCAACCACCTCGGCGATGCAGATGTCGTTTTGCTCGCCGCCGCCGTTCCGGCGCTGTTGGATGGGATGGGCAAAATCGAATTGAGCGACCACTGGCTGGTGGGACCGCTCTTCCGCGCCTACGGGGTCATCTGGGTGCATCGCGGCAAACCGGACCGTAAGGCTGTGCGCGCCGCCCTCGAGGCTTTATCTCAGGGACGGTTTCTCACCCTCGCCCCGGAGGGCAGGCAGTCCCTCATCGGCGGGCTGGAAGAGGGGACGGAAGGCGCGGCGTTCCTGGCGCTCAAATCGGGCGCACCAATTGTCCCTGTGGCGATGACCGACACCGAAAACGACAATGTTTACGGTCACATGCGCCGCCTCAAACGTGCGCCCGCCACCCTGACAGTGGGACAGCCGTTTTACTTGAAAGAAGAGGGCGATCACCGTCAGGCGCTGCAGCAAGGCACCCGACGCATCATGCAGTCGCTGGCAGAACTGCTCCCCGAAGCCTATCGCGGAAAGTACAAGTAAACCCCGATTTCAAGAATAGACTTTATCCGAAGAGTGGGACGCAGATCAACGCGGATACAATGAGAAAAATCTGCGTTTTCTGCGTTCCTCAGTCTTCGACATGGAGTTTCGACTTATTATCCAATGTTACGCAGTTTTCTCGTAGCGCGACATTCATGTCGCCTGAAAACGCGAGATAAATCTCGCGCTACCGCGTAACATCGCTTATTAACCTGAGTTCGGGATAAGGCTGAAGTCAGAAATGCGCCACAAAAACGCAGAGTTCTCGGAGATTTCTCTACAGGTTTTCTCTGTGGTCAAAAAAGCCTTATCCCGAATTGACGTTATTACGAATAAAGTCCAATAAATTTGAGGCTATAATCGCATCCATGCGTTTCATCGCATCGCTGTGGACCAGCCTGCCATACTTCAACCCCATCCCGCTGGCGGGCTGGCTGGTGTGGCTGGGGTTTGCCGGCTTGCTGGGGCTGGCGCTCTACAACTGGCGCGGCTATCAACCGGCATGGGAACGGCGCAACTGGGGGATTTTTGCCGCCCTGCTCGCCGCCTCGATCCCCGCTTCCCTGTTTATTGGACTGAGATTCTCCGCCTCCTCGCTGCCCGTGCCGGGACTGCCCGCCGAACCGCCCGGCTCCACGCTGATGCTCTTCTCTGCCCTCCCGTGGACTCTCGCCGGCGGCTGGTTCGGACCGCTCGCCGCCGCCGCGCTCGGCATCTTTAGCGGTCTGCTGCGCGGAGTTTGGGACACCCACAGCGTCTTCACCGTACTCGAACTCGGTCTGACGGCCGGGTTGTTTTCGGTCTTTGTGCGGCAAAAATACCGCACGCCGTTCTTCCGCCTCCTGCGTCAGCCGGTTGCCGCCGCCCTCAGCCTCACGCCTCTCCATGCGCTCGTTTTCATTTTGAGCGCCTTCTTCGCCGCCCCCGCCGCTTCGGTGACCGAGCGCCTGGATTATGCCCTCAGCAACACTGGCATGGTCGCTCTGGCATTCGCCGGCGAGATGCTCCTTGCCGGGCTTGCGGCGCAAATCGCGGCAGCGGCGTTCCCCGCCCGCTGGGGCGGACCCGGCTCCCTCCAGCCTTCCCCCGCCGAACGGAGCATCGAGACGCGCTTCCTCTCCGGCGCAGGGACGGTCATCCTGCTCCTGCTCATCACCCTTCTGCTCGGCGACTGGTTCCTCGCCGGGCGCGCCGCCCGCGACCTGCTGGAAAAACGCCTCGCCAGCGTGGCGCAGGTCGGCTCTCAGAGTGTACCGCTGTTCCTCGAAGCGGGACAGAATCTCGTGAGTCAGATTGCGTCCGATCCGCGCTTGAGCGAAGAGCCCGGCGACCTTTCCGCTCTGCTGGGCGGGCAGATGCGCTCCATCCCCTATTTCAATCAACTGATTTTGTTCGACCCCGCCTCCGGCGCCGTCCTTGCCAGTTATCCCCCTGAGTTCTCTCCACAGCCGACAGCGTTGGAAGAAACGGGCGCGGCAATTGCGTTACAGGGCGTGCCGTTTCAGATGTACTCCATCCCGCCCGGCGAAAGCGGCAACGCGCGGGTTGCCTTCCTCGCCGCCCTGCCCGGCGGGGGGCGCGTGCTCATCGCCCGCACCGACCTGCAAACCAACCCCTACCTGCGCTCGCTGGCAGAAAGCCTCGACAGCCTGCAAGACCTGAACGGCGCCGGCATGCTGGTGGACGAGCAGGGCATGATTATCTACCACCCCCAAGCCTCCCAAATCATGACCCCCTACGCCGGCGGACGCATACCGCAAGCCGGCTTCTACCAGGAAACCGCCCCCAACGGCACACGGCAATTGGTGTACCACCAGCCTGTCCCCGGCGTCCCCTGGTCCATCGTCCTGACCGTCCCCGCGCAGGAGACCCAGAAAATCGCCATTGACATTGCCCTGCCCATCTCGGTCATGATCATCCTGCTCGGCTTGTTCGCCCTGGTCACTCTGCGGCTGAGCCTGCGCGCCGTGACCGGCTCGCTGCAAAGCCTTGCCGCCGAAGCAAAGCACATCGCCGCCGGCAAACTCGACCGCCCCCTCCAAACCGAGGGCGTGGACGAAGTGGGCGAACTGCGCCGCGCCTTCGAGCAGATGCGCGTCAGCCTGCAGGGGCGCCTCGACGAACTCAACCGCCTGCTTGCTGCCAGCCAGGGCGTCGCCTCCACCCTGCAACTGGACGAAGCCCTGGGCGCCATCCTCAAAGCGGTGGTCGAAAGCGGCGCCAGCGCGGCGCGCATCGTTTTGGTGCGCGAGATGATGCCCGGCCTCCTGGAAATTCCCATCCGCTATTCCAGCGGGCCAGAAAAAGACCTCTACGCCCACCTCGACCAGCAGATTCTCGACCTGACCGAACGGCAGGAGCGGCTCGTCATGGCGGTTCTCTCGCGGACCCGCGGGCTGGATCTCGACCCCAGCCTGCCCCACCCCGAATCCCTTTCTGCGGTTGCCCTGCGGCACGAAAACCGCTACTTCGGCGTGCTGTGGGCGGCGTACAAAAAACAGAAAATCTTCAACGAAGCCGACCTGCGTTTCCTCACCACGCTGGCATCGCAGGCGGCGCTGGCTGTCGCCAACATCCGCCTCTTCCTGGCGGTGGACGCCAGCCGGCGTCAATTGGAGACCATCCTCAACTCCACGCCCGACCCGGTGCTGGTGACCGACGCCTCCAACCGCCTTGTCCTGGCAAACCCGGCGGCAAGCCAGCTCTTCAACGTCATCATCCGCCGCGGCGAACGGCAGGACCTTCAGCGCACCATCCAAATCAAACCGCTCTACGACCTGCTGCAGGAAGCCTCCGGCGAGAAACGCACCGTCGAAATCAAAATGCCCGACGGTAAAACCTTCCTCGCCACCGCCTCCGCCATGACCGCCGACGGGCGCACCGTCGGACGCGTGTGCATTCTGCGCGACGTTTCCCAACTCAAAGAGATTGACACGCTCAAATCAGAGTTCGTCTCCACCGTCAGCCACGACCTGCGCTCGCCCCTCACCCTGATGCGCGGGTACGCCACCATGCTCGAAACCGCCGGCGACTTGAACGAACAGCAAAAAGGCTACGTGCGCATGATTGTGCAGGGCGTGGAAAACATGTCGCGGCTGGTCAACAACCTGCTCGACCTGGGACGCATTGACTTCGGCGTGGGCTTGCATGTGGAAAACGTCCCCGTGCTCGACATCATCGAGCGCGTCACCGGCAGCCTGCAAATGGCGGCGCGCAGCAAGAGCATTGCGCTCTCTGTGGAACTTCCGCGCGACCTGCCCCACGCCGTGGAAGCCGACCAGGCGCTTCTTCAGCAGGCGGTTTACAACCTCGTGGAAAACGCCATCAAATACACCCCCAACGGCGGCGAAGTGAGCCTTCATCTGCTCGCCGCGCCCGATACCCTGACCTTCGCGGTCAAAGACAGCGGCATCGGCATCCAGCCGGAGGATATGAAGCGCCTGTTCGAGAAGTTCTTCCGCGGCACGCACCGCGAGGCGCTGTCACAGCGCGGCAGCGGGCTGGGGCTTGCCATCGTCAAATCCATTGCCGAACGTCATCACGGCAGAGTGTGGGTGGAAAGCGAATTGGGCAAAGGCAGCACCTTCTTCCTGCAGATTCCCATCGCCCAGCCGAAAGAACAACAAGATAACGAAGCGCGATAAAGTAACGTATAATGTTCTTGCCGCCATCATGATTAATCCTGATAACAATCAAGATACATCCCTGATTCACCGCACCGCCGAACAACCACCCCCTCGCAGTATCAGTCATCTCCTCATTGGTCGTCCGCTTCCCACTGCAGACGCGCCCAACGAAACCATCGGCAAGGCTGTCGGTCTGGCAGTATTTGCATCGGATGCGTTGTCTTCCAACGCCTACGCCACGCAGGAAATTCTCGTCATCCTTGCCGCAGCAGGGACGACCGCCTTCGGCTATGTCGTACCCATTTCGATGGTCATCGTGGCGCTGCTTGCCATTGTGGTCATCTCCTACGAGCAAATCATCCATGCCTACCCCAACGGCGGAGGCGCCTACATCGTGGCGTACGACAATCTGGGGCGTTTTCCTGCTCTGGTTGCCGGCGCCGCCCTGCTTACCGACTACATCCTGACCGTTTCTGTCTCGGTTTCGTCGGGGGTAGCGCAGATTGTTTCGGCGTATCCGCAACTGTTCGCGTATCGCGTTCCGATTGCGGTTGCCTGTGTGGGGTTCATCACGCTGGTCAACCTGCGCGGCGTGCGGGAATCGGGAGCGGCGTTTGCCATCCCCAGTTACTTCTTCATTGCGGTGATGTTTCTCACCATCGGCACAGGGTTGGCTCGCACCCTCACCGGCTCTCTTGGGACGGTGGTCAACCCGCCGGCGATCGAACATTTCGGCGAGGCACTCTCCGGCGTGACGGCGTTTCTGCTCCTGCACGCCTTTTCCAGCGGCACCGCCGCCCTGACCGGCGTGGAAGCCATCTCCAACGGCATCACCGCCTTTAAAGAACCGCGCAGCCGCAACGCTGGCATCACCCTGATCTGGATGGCGTTCATCCTGGCAGCCCTCTTCCTGGGCATCTCCTTCCTGGCGCGGCAGGTGCAAGCCGTCCCGTCGGAAGCGGAAACGGTAATTTCGCAGTTGGCGCGCACTGTTTTTGGCGGGCAGGGCGTTCCGTATCTCATGGTCATTATCGGCACAACGGTCATCCTCATTCTGGCTGCAAACACCGCGTTTGCGGGCTTCCCGCGCCTGAGCGCCATGCTCGCCAGCGACGGCTTCCTGCCGCGTCAATTGACCTTTCGCGGCAGTCGTCTCGTCTATTCCTATGGGATTATCTCACTGGGAGCGCTTGCATCCTTCCTGATTATCGTCTTTCAAGCCAGCGTCACCCGCCTGATCCCCCTGTATGCCATTGGCGTCTTTCTCTCGTTCACGCTTGCCCAGGCGGGCATGGCACGCCGCTGGCGGCGCGTCGGTCAACTCAAAAACGCACCCTCTCCCGAACTCAAATATGACCAGCGGTGGTCGCTCAAAATGGTCAGCAACGGCTTCGGGGCAATTTGCACGGGCATTGTCATGTGCGTATTTGCCGTCACCAAGTTCAGGGATGGCGCGTGGGTGGTGCTCATCCTCACGCCGCTCCTGATCGGCATATTCCTGTGGGTCAAGAATCACTACACAACCCTGGCAAGCCGTCTTTCCCTCGAAAACTATGGCGAACCGCCGCCCTATAACGTCCGCCATCGCGTCATCGTCCCCATCAGCAACGTACATCAAGGCACCCTCGCTGCCCTGCGCTACGCGCGCATGCTGTCGGATGACGTGACCGCCGTCCACGTCTCGATGGACCCGGAGGACACCGAAAAGGTCCGCAAAAAATGGGAGACGTGGGGACGCGGCACGCGCCTCGTCATCGTGGATTCTCCCTATCGCCTCTTCCTGGAACCTCTGCTGGACTACATCAAAGAAATTTTATCTGCCCGACAGCCAAACGAAGCCATCACCATCATCGTGCCGCATTTTGTGCCGGAACATAAAATTCACAACGCGCTGCACATGCAGACCGCCGAAATGCTTCGCCGCGAATTGCTCTCCACGCCGGGCGTGGTCATCACCGAGGTGCCCTATCAGGTGCCGTAGGCGGATCCGGTTTGTGTGATTTGCACTATAATCGTCCCTGTTCCTCGCTCCCGGGCGGGGTCGTCTTTTTGTAATCAATAACTCACCGTACACAGCAGCGAGAGATATTGCAGAAATTAATCCAACAATCTCTTTGCCGTGAATTCACACGAATTGGCGCGAATAAATTCAATATTCGTGACATCGTACCCGAAGGGTAAATTCGTGGCAGAAAATGTTTTCACCGCATTGCGCGATGAATTGCCCAAGGCACAACCTCTCGCATTTTCAGGCGACGTGATGAAATTTAACAAATAAATACCGTAACCGCGTAGTTGGCGTTCTCTAACGCCAACGGGCGCGTACGAGAACGCGCCCTGCGCATGTTACAAGGTTATTTTCTTAAAGTTCATAATGTCGCGCTACGGAGAAACTTCGTACCATCAGTCAATCAAGAGAAAATATGTTATCTTCTGAAAACAAACAAACAGAAATCATGCGGCGGCAAAGCGACTATAAGCCGCCGCGCTCACTAAGCCACTGGCTCATCGGGCGTCCGCTTTCCACAGCCGATGCGCCCCATCAAACCATCGGCAAAGCCATCGGGCTGGCGGTGTTCGCCTCCGACGCCTTATCGTCCACTGCGTATGCCACGCAGGAAATCATGGTCATTCTGGCGGTTGCAGGCACAGCCGCCTTCGGATACGTCTTCCCGATTTCGATTGCCATTGTCATTTTGATGGCAATTGTGACCATCTCCTACGAGCAGACCATTCACGCCTACCCGGACGGAGGCGGCGCCTACATCGTCTCGAGGGACAATTTAGGGGAACTGCCTGCCCAGATCGCAGGCGCGGCGCTGCTCACCGATTACATCCTCACGGTTGCCGTTTCCATTTCGGCAGGCGTAGCGCAAATCGTCTCGGCATACCCGCATCTATTCCCCTATCGCGTATGGATCGCCGTCGCCGCCGTATTTCTGATTATGCTGATCAACCTGCGGGGCGTAAAAGAATCGGGACTTGCCTTTTCCATTCCCACCTACTTTTTCGTCGTGATGATGTTCATCACAGTGGGAACAGGCTTGGTGCGCCACTTTACCGGCACGCTGGGAGTGGTTGTCGATCCGCCTCACCTGGAAATCGAAGGGGCATTGACAGCCCTCACCCCGTTCATCCTCCTGCATGCATTCTCGAGCGGAACTGCCGCGCTGACCGGCATCGAAGCCATTTCGAACGGCATCACCGCCTTCAAGGAACCGCGCAGCCGCAACGCAGGAATTACCTTGATTTGGATGGCGTTCATCCTCGCCACGCTCTTTTTGAGCATTTCGTTCCTCGCCAATCACGTTGGCGCGATACCCTCTGAAACCGAGACGGTCATTTCCCAACTGGGGCGCACAATTTTCGAAGGGCGCGGCATCCTGTACCTGATGGTCATCACAGCGACGACCGTCATTCTCATCATGGCGGCAAACACCGCTTTTGCCGACTTCCCCCGCCTGAGCGCGCTGGTCGCCAAAGACGGCTTCCTGCCGCGGCAGTTGACCTTTCGCGGAAGCCGCCTGGTGTATTCGAACGGCATTGTCACACTCGCAATCATCGCCTCGCTCCTGATCATCCTCTTCAAAGCCAGCGTCACCCTGCTGATTCCACTCTACGCCATTGGCGTATTCCTTTCCTTCACCCTTTCCCAAACAGGGATGGCGCTGCGCTGGTGGAAAATCGGACGCATTCCGCAAGGCAAAGAGATTGTCGAGCCCGGCTCCGTCCTGCGCCCCGACAAAGGCTGGCGGTATAAAATGCTGATCAACGGGTTTGGCGCCTTGTGCACCTTCATCGTGATGCTCATCTTTGCAGTGACCAAATTCACCGAGGGCGCCTGGGTCGTGCTGATTATCATCCCGACGCTGGTCTGGATATTCTTTACCATCCACCGCCATTACAAAGACCTGGCGGCGCATCTCTCGCTCGACAAATTCTACGGGACGCCGTCACGCCGCACACGCCACCGCGTCATCTTGCCGGTCAGCGGCGTGCATCAGGGAACGCTGGAAGCGCTGCACTACGCCCGCCTCCTTTCCGACGATGTGACCGCCGTCCACGTTTCGATTGACCCGGCAGAAACGGAAAAAGTACAAAAGAAATGGAAAATCTGGGGGGAGGGCACGCGAATGGTCATCCTCGATTCGCCCTTCCGTATGCTGATCGAACCGCTGCTGGAATACCTGGAAGAGATCATCGAAAACCGTCAGCCCGGCGAAGCCATCACCATCGTCGTGCCGCAATTCATCCCCTCGAAACGCTGGCACAACGCCCTGCACATGCGCACTGCTGACGTTCTGCGGCAGGAATTGTTATCCCGGCACGGCGTCGTCGTCACCGACGTACCCTATCACGTACATAAGCAAGAAAAGGAGTAAGACATGAACTTCATCATCATCGGATGCGGCCGCGTGGGCGCGGAATTATCCTACCACCTCTTCAAAGGCGGACATCACGTCGTCGTTGTAGATGTCAACAAGCAGGCGTTCAACCGCCTCCACCCCGACTTCCGCGGGCGCACCCTGGAAGGCGAAGGGCTGGCAGAATCGGTTCTGGAGCGCGCCGGCATTCAGGAAGCCGACGGGCTGGCGGCAGTCACCAATTCAGACGCCCTCAACGCTGTGGTTTGCCATGCGGCGCGCGAATTCTACAATGTCCCTGTGGTGGTCGCCCGTAACTACGACCCCAGCCTGCGCAGCGTCATCGAAGCGTTCAACCTGCAAACGGTAGGATCCACTACCTGGGGCGCTCAGCGCGTCGAAGAACTGCTCATCAACCCATCCGAAAAAGTCGTTTATTCCGCCGGTAACGGCGAAGTGGAAATCTACGAAATTCGCATTCCCGAAGCGTGGGACGGACGCCCACTCAGCGAATTGATAGGCGGCATCCGCGAATGCCGCGCAGTTGCCCTGACCAGAGCCGGGCGCTCCTTCCTGCCCGAAATGGATACCATCCTGCAAAGCGGCGACCTGCTTACCGTCAGTTCCACTTTCAACGGCATTGGACAATTGACAGCCTGCATTTCAGGAAAAGCGGAGGCATAACATGTTCGTACTCATTGCCGGCGGCGGACGCACGGGCGCGCGTCTTGCCAGCCTCTTACTCAACCAGAATTACAAAGTGCGCCTGGTCGAAAACCGCCGCGAACTACTCTCGCATCTGCATCAGGAACTACCCACAGAAGTAATCTACGAGGGACACCCCGTCAACCCCAGCGTCCTGGAGGCGGCGGGCGCGCGCGAAGCGCACGTCATTGCCGCAGTCACCAGCGAAGACTCGCTCAACCTGGCAATCTGCTACATCGCCAAAACCATGCTCGACGTGCCGCGCACCATTGCGCGCGTCAACAACCCCAACAACGCCTGGCTCTTCAACGAAAAATTCAAAGTGGATGTGGCGCTCAACGCCTCCGACGTGCTGGCGCACCTCATTCAGGAGGAAATGTCGCTGGGCGACATGATGACCCTCTTCAAAATCCGCCGCGGACGCTACTCCGTGGTGGAGGAGAAAGTACCCGCCGGCGCAAAAGCCATCGGCATCCCCCTCAAAGACATGGACCTGGCGGAGCATTGTGTCATTGCCGCCATCATCCGTGACGGCGTCATGACCCTCCCGCGCGGCGACAGCACCCTGCGCGAAAACGACGAAATCATCGCCGTTGCCAGCCCTGAAGGAGTCAGACGACTCGCCGACCTGCTTGCCTTTCCGGTATACCCCGTCCGAAACGGGAAGAAATCCGACGGGGCATGAATTGACCGATTCGAAATCCTTACGGTATAATGTCGTGCCTTGCAATGACAGGCAAGCCATAGCAATTATTTTGATACGAGGAAGATAGAATGCCAAAACGAACATACCAACCGAAAATTCGCCGACGCGTGCGCGTGCACGGGTTCCGCAAACGCATGTCCACTGCCGATGGGCGCGCCGTACTCAAACGCCGCCGCCTGCGCGGGCGTCACAAACTCACGGTCACAGCCAACGAACACGTCAAAAAGGTTCGCTGGTAAGACAGCGCAAACGAGTCTCGGGTGCAGAGAAAGTTCCGTCTGACCCGGTCCGAAGATTTCAAGCGGGTGCGGCGTTCCGGCAAGTCTTATGCCCACCCGCTTGTTGTGTTGATGGTGCAAAAAAGCGAACAACCCCGCCTGCGGGTGGGCATCGCCGCCGGCAAGACGATTGGCACAGCCGTGCACCGCAACCGCGCAAAGAGACTCCTGCGGGAAGCCATGCGTAGCCTCCTCCCCAGCCTCGCCTCCCACCTCGACCTGATCCTGATTGCCCGACCAAGCCTTGCCCACGCCTCCCTCGAGGAGACCCGTCAGGCTTTGCTCACCCTCTTCCAGCGCGCCCAACTCCTCACCCCGCCGCATGAACCCTGAATTCCACCTTCACGACTATTCCAGCGAACCCCGTCTGCGCGACATGCCGCGCACCCTCTGGAATCTCCCGCGCATCGCGCTGCTGGCGCTCATCCGCCTTTACCAGATGACCGTCTCGAAGACACTCCCGCCGAACACCTGCCGCTTCTACCCCTCCTGCTCGCACTACGGCTACCAGGCAATCTACAAATACGGCGTCTTCAAAGGATCTGTCATGGCAACATGGCGCGTCCTGCGCTGCAACCCATTCAATCCCGGGGGCTACGACCCCGTTCCATAGGAGTACGAAATCCCAATGAGAAAGAAACTGCTTTTGCTGACAACGGTTTTGCTCGGCGCGCTGCTTCTGAGCGCCTGCGGCGGAGCCGTGCGCGGCACCACCTGGCCCGGCCTCGCCGCCGACGAAACCACCGCCTATCTCGCAGACCTCTCCCTCGTGTACGGAGTCAACCTGAAAGACGGCTCCGAAGCCTGGCGCTTCTCCGACCCCAACGACAACAAAGCGCAATTCTACGCCCCGCCCGTCATCACCCCCGATGGACTGCTCATCGTCGGCAGCGCCGGCGGCAAACACACACTCTACGCCCTCAACCCCCGCGACCTCATCACCAACGGCGACTTCAAAAACCCCGCCATCGAATGGACCTTCACCGGCGCAGGCGCCGGCTGGGTGGCATCGCCGCTGATTGTGGAGAACAAACTCTTCGCCCCCAACGCCGACGGCACCCTCTACGTGTTCGACCTGAACGACGGTCAAACCCAAAAACAACCCATCGCCACTGTTGAACTCGGCGGACGGCTCTGGGCGCAGCCCGCCACCGACGGCGAACGCATCTACGTCACCTCCCTTGACCACAGCGTTTACGCCGTAGATATCGCCACCTACGCCATCGTCTGGCAGGCAGATATCGCCGCCGCCATCCCCGGCTCCCCCGCGCTTGGACCCGACGGCAAACTCTACGTCGGCTCGCTCGCCTCCCAACTCGAACAATTCGACCCCCAAACCGGTAATCACCAATCCGTCCTCGACGCCGAATACTGGCTCTGGAGCACCCCCATCCTCGACGGAGACACGCTCTACTTTGGAGACCTGAAAGGCAACTTCTACGCCTACGACGCCGCCAGCGGCAACCTGAACTGGAGCATCCAGCCCGACGGCGCCATCACCGCCAACGCCATCCTCCAAAACGACCATCTTCTGCTCGCCACCGAATCCGGCAACCTCTACGCCATCGGCAAAGATGGAAAGACCCTGTGGTTCGAAACAGTGGGCGGCAAAATTTACACCACACCGGTCACCGCCGGCGACCTGATCCTGGTTGCCCCGCTCGAAACCGACTTCTACCTTGCGGCGCTCGACTCGAACGGCCGCCAGGTTTGGACCTTCCCCGCGAAGAAATAGAGGAACCATGTGGAATCTCTTCGTTTCCATCTTCATTAACATCCTGCTGTGGATTTACAACCTCATCGGTCAAAACTTTGGCGTTGCCATCATCCTCTTCACCATCCTGATTCGCATCATCACCTGGCCCCTCAACGCCCAACAGATGAAGGGCGCCAAAGCCATGCAGGATCTGCAAAACGACAAGGAATGGCAGGCGATTCAGAAAAAATACGCCAAAGACCGCGAAAAACTGGCGCAGGAACAAATGCGCATCTATCGTGAAAAAGGCATCAACCCCTTTGGCTCCTGCCTTCCCACGCTCATCCAGTTCCCCATCCTCATCGCCCTCTACCAAAGCATCATCCGCGCTCTCGCCGCCACCCCGCTCGACCTGCTGAAACTCTCGCAAAGCATCAACCCCAACTTCCTCGACGTAGCCAAACTCATCCCGCTCAACAGCAAATTCCTGTGGATGAACCTCGGTCAGCCCGAACCCTACTACATCCTCGCCATCATTGTCGCGGCAACCACCTACATCCAATCCAAACTCACCCTGCCGCCCGCCACCAACCCCAACGACCAGAGCGCCGCCATGGGACAGTCCATGGCAATCACCATGCCGCTCATGCTGGGCTGGTTTGCCCTCACCTTCCCCTCCGGGCTGGCGGTTTACTTCATCACCAGCAACCTGCTCGGCATCGTCCAATACGCAGCGCAGGGCAAAGCCAACTGGAGCAATCTTCTCCCCAAGAGCATGAGAAAAGAATAAGGAGGCGGGCATGAACGCAAGAACCACACTGGAGATCATCGCACCGACCGTCGAGGAAGCCATCGCACAAGGGCTTGCCCAACTCGGTCTCACCGCAGATGCCGTCAGCGTGGAAGTGCTGGACGCCGGCAGCAAAGGCTTGTTCGGGTTTGGGAAAACGCAGGTGCGCGTCCGTCTGACGGTCAATGCGCCGGCGGAGGAACAAGCCGTTGAAAGCAGACCAGCCGCTTCTGAGTCCGAACCGGCGCCTGCCCCCATCCGAGAAGCCGAATCCCAGCCTCAGCATGATCCCCTGCTCGACCAGGCTGAAGCCGTCGTCTCCAAACTCCTCCACCTGATGGGGCTGGAAGCGCAAGTCTCCGCGCACTACGCCGAAACCGACCGCGCCGACCGCCGCGTCATCAACGTGGACGTGCGCGGCAAAGACCTGAGCGTACTGATCGGACGCCGCTCCGAAACCCTCAACGCCTTTCAATATGTCGCTTCGCTCATGCTCGGCAAGGCGGTGGAACAATTTGTGCAACTCGTGGTGGACGTGGAAGGATACCGCAGCCGCCGCGAAAGACAGTTGATTCAAATGGCAAAACGCCTGGCGGAGCAGGTGGTCAAAAGCAAACGCAAACAGACGCTCGAACCCATGCCCTCCGCCGAGCGCCGCATCATCCACCTTGCCCTGCGCGACCATCCCGCCGTCACCACCGAAAGCACCGGCGAAGAACCCTACCGCAAAGTGGTCATCTACCCGAAAGAAGAGTAACCTCATTCCACCCTGCTAACAACCCTTCCTCTTTCATCTTTCCTTGCAAGTGAAAGACGAAAGAGGAAAATCTTTTTAACGGGCATGCAAAACGGTATAATTCATTCATGCCCAGCCTCATCCCGCTCGAAACGGTGGATTACCTCGTCATCGGTCATCTCGCACGCGACCTCACGCCGCAGGGTGTGCGGCTGGGCGGGACAGCCGCCTACTCGGCGTTGACCGCCCGCGCGCTCGGCTTGCGCGTCGGCATCCTCACAGCGGCAGGAACGGATGTTCCCCTAGACGCCTTGAACGGCATCCCTCTCCTCTCGCTGGACTCACCATTCACCACCACCTACGAAAACATTTACGACGGCGGACGGCGCACACAATACCTGCGCGCCCAGGCAAACCGCATCGCGCTGGACCTTGTGCCGGCTCCCTGGCGCTCCGCTCCAATCATTCACCTCGCCCCCATCGCCGATGAAGTGGACTCCGTCCTGCCCGACGGCTTTTCTCCAACCTTGTTGGGGCTCACTCCCCAAGGCTGGATGCGCCAATGGGACTCCGCCGGGCGGGTCTCCCCGCGCGTGTGGACAGACTCAGAGCCCGCGCTGACTCGGGCTGACGCCGTGGTACTCAGCCGTGAAGACGTCAACGGCGACGACCTGCTCATCGAACACATGGCGGAACACGCAAAAATTCTCGTCGTCACCGAAGGCGCGGCAGGCGCCGTCCTCTACTGGCATGGCGACCGCCGCCGCTTCCGCGCCCCCTCCGTCCGCGAGGTGGATGCCACCGGCGCAGGCGACATCTTTGCCGCCGCCTTCTTCTTCCGCTACCTCACCACCCGCGACCCCTGGGAAGCCACCCGCTTCGCCACCCTGCTCGCCTCCCACTCGGTCGAACGCGAAGGACTGGCGGGCATCCCCACGCGGCTGGAAATCGAACAAAGCATGATGGTCGTCATCCCGTAAATCAAAAATCGTAACTGATGTACCGCAGTTTCCCCGCAGCGCGACATTCATGTCACGAAAAAATGCGAGATAAATCTCGCACTACCGCGTAAGGTGAGATCGAAAATCGTAAATCCAAAATCGCAAATCGTCCATCCAATGACCCGCACCTACACCCTCGTCAACCAGAAAGGCGGAGTGGGCAAAACCACCACCGCCATCAACCTTGCCGCCTACCTCGCCCAACTGGGACAGCGCGTCCTCGTCGTTGACCTCGACCCGCAAGCCAACGCCACCTCCAGCCTCGGCGTGGACAAGCACACCGTGCAGGCTGGCACCTACGAAGCGCTCATCAACGGCGAAGTGCCGCACGCCTCCATCCTCTTCAACGAGCGGCTGAGGCTTTCGCTCCTGCCCTCCTCCCCGTCGCTGGCGGGCGCGGAAGTCGAACTGGTGGACGAACTGGGACGCGAATTCCGCCTCAAAACCGCCCTCGAAACGGTGGACGGCAAATACGACTACATCCTCATTGACTGCCCCCCCTCGCTCGGCATCCTCACCGTCAACGGACTGGTCGCCGCCAAAAACGGCGTACTTGTTCCGGTCCAATGCGAATACCTCGCCCTCGAAGGACTCGGACAACTCACCCAAACCATCGGGCGCGTCCAATCGCTTCTCTTCCCAGACCTCAAAGTGCGCGGCGTCATCCTGACCATGTACGACGCCCGCACCAACCTCGCCCACGACGTGGTCAAGGAAGTCAGCAGTCACTTCCCCGGGCTGGTCTTCAAGAGCGTCGTGCCGCGCAGCATCCGCCTGGCAGAGGCGCCCTCCTACGGACTCCCCATCTCCGCCTATGCACCGACCTCCGTGGGCGCCGCCGCCTACGAAGCCCTGGCAAAGGAACTGCTCAAAGGCGACGGAGTAAAAACAAACTAACGCGAAGAACATGTTGCGCACAACATCTGCACAAGGCGCAAAGGAGTAGTTATGCCCAAACGAACCGGCCTCGGCAAGGGACTCGATGCCCTCATCCCGGCGGGAGACATCAAAGCCGGCGGCGAGTCGGGCGGCGTCACACAAGTTGCCCTCGACCTCATTCAGCGCAACCCGCGCCAGCCGCGTGAAAAATTCGATACAGAGGAACTGGAAAACCTCGCCGCCTCCATCCGCGAGCACGGCGTCATCCAGCCGCTCATTGTGTCGCCCGGCAAAAACGGCGCTTACACCCTCATCGCCGGCGAACGCCGCCTGCAGGCGGCGCGCAAAGCCGGGCTGAAGACCGTCCCCGTCGTCATCCGCAGCGCCACCGACCAGCAACTGCTCGAACTGGCGCTCATCGAAAACGTCCAGCGCGCCGACCTCAACCCCATCGAAGAGGCTGAGGCATACCAGCAGCTCGCCAAAGAGTTCAAACTCTCCCACGAGAAAATCGCCGAGCGCGTCGGCAAGAGCCGCGTGGCAGTGACCAACACCCTGCGCCTGCTCGACGCCTCCGCCGCCGTCAAACAAGCGCTGGTGGACGGACGCATCAGCGAGGGACACGCCCGCGCCATGCTCACCCTCTCCGCCAAAGCGCAGGAAGCCCTGCTCAAACAAGTCATCAACCTCGACTTGAGCGTCCGCCAGACGGAGGCGCTGGCAGGCAAATATTCGGGGAAGAAAACGCCTGTAGGCAAGCGATCAGGTCCGAGCGCGGAAGTGACCGACATCGAACGCCGTCTGCGAATCAGTTTGGGGACGAAGGTCGCCGTCAAACACGGCAAAAAAGGCGGGCGGGTCATCATCTACTACTACTCCGACGAGGAACTGGACTCCCTGCTGGGAAAACTGACATGAAACTCCTTTACAACGCCCGCATCTACACCCAAAATCCCGCCCAGCCCGCCGCCTCCGCCATCGCCATCGAGCGTGAGCGCATCGTCGCCGTCGGCGGCACGGACGAACTGTTCAACCGCTTCACCCGCGCCCAGCCCGAAAACATGGGCGGGCGCTTCATCTTCCCCGGACTCACCGACGCACACATCCACCTGCAGTATTACGCCCTCAGCCTGCAAAAAGTGGACTGCGAAACCGACACGATGGAAGAATGCCTGCGCCGCGTGGCGGAGCGCGTCCAGCGCGCCAAGCCCGGCGAATGGATCCTCGGTCACGGCTGGAATCAGAACACTTGGGCGCTCCCCCTGACATCCCCTCCAATATTGGGGGGAAACGAGGGGGGGTGGCCCCACGCTTCCGCCCTCGACGCCATCGCCCCCAACAACCCGGTTTACCTCACCGCCAAATCCCTGCACGCCGGCTGGGTGAACACCGCCGCGATGAAATTGGCAAACATCACCAGCCAAACGCCCGACCCGCCCAACGGAAAAATCCAGCGCGATGAGCACGGAAAACCCACCGGCATCCTGCTCGAAACCGCCATGTCGCTTGCCAGCGAAGTCATCCCCGCCCCCACCCTCCAGCAGATTGCCGAAGCCATCGAACAGGCGCAGCCCATCCTGTGGCGCATGGGGCTGACCGGCGTCCACGACTTCGACCGCCGCGAGTCCTTCATGGCGCTCCAAATCCTGCACGCGCAGGGCAGGCTCAAACTGCGCGTCCTCAAAAACCTGCCGGTTGAACTGCTCAACCACGCCCACGAACTCGGTCTGCGCGGCGGCTTCGGCAGCGACCTGCTCCGCATCGGCAACGTCAAAGTCTTCATGGACGGCGCGCTCGGTCCGCACACCGCCGCCATGTTCCAGCCCTACTTCGGCGAAGAAAACAACCGCGGCATCCTCAACATGGACGGCGAGGAACTCTTCGAACACGGGCGCAAAGCCTCCGCCCTCGGCTTGGGCATGACCGTCCACGCCATCGGCGACCGCGCCAACCACGAAGTCCTCAACGCCTACGAACAACTCCGCCGCTACGAGCGCGAAAACCGCCTGCCCGCCCTGCGCCACCGCATCGAACACGTGCAGGTGCTTCACCCCGATGACCTTGCCCGCCTCGGCGCGCTCGATGTCATCGCCTCCATGCAGCCCATTCACGCAATCTCCGACATGAAAATGGCGGACGACTACTGGGGCGCCGAACGCTCCCGCTACGCCTACGCCTGGCGCACCCAACTGGACAACGGCGCGCGGCTCGCCTTCGGATCGGATGCGCCGGTGGACTCGCCGAATCCCTTCTGGGGCTTGCACGCCGCCGTCACCCGCCGCCGCGCCGACGGTTCCCCCTCCGCCGAAGGCTGGCACCCCGAACAAAAACTGACCCTCGCCCAAGCCTGGGAGGCGTACACCCTCGGTCCCGCCTATGCCGCTTACATGGAAGACCGCCTCGGCAGGCTCGCCCCCGGCTCCCTCGCCGACCTGATCGTCCTCGAAAAAGACCCCTTCGATTGTCATGCAGATGAATTGCTCGCCATGCAATCCTGGGCTACAATGGTCAATGGAGAATGGGTGTATCGAACATGACTCAATCCCTGCCGCGACTCTCTCCGGAAATGCTCGTGCCGCGCATGGGGGAATACCTCATCCAAAAGGGACTCATCACGCCTGAAAACCTGCAAACCGCCCTCGATTACCAGTTGAAACAAACCGAAAAGGGGACGCCCATCCTGCTTGGGCAGGCGCTCATAGACCTGGGCTTCATCAGCCGCACCGACCTCGACCAGGCGGTCACCGAACAGATTTTGCAGTTGCGCTCCGCTTTGCAAGCCGCCAACCGCAGCCTCGAACGCCGCGTGCAGGAACGCACCGCCGAACTGCAAAAGGCGCTCGAACGAGTCTCCGAACTCAGCCAGATGAAAGCCAATTTCATCGCCAACATCTCGCACGAACTGCGCACCCCTCTCACCCACATCAAAGGCTACCTCGAACTGCTCATCTCCGAATCGCTCGGACCGCTCACCGCGGAACAGCGTCACGCCCTGCAGGTCAGCCAGCAATCCTCCGCCAAACTCGAAGGGCTGATCGAAGACCTCATCATGGTCTCGCTTGCCTCGCGCGGCGAACTGAGCGTCAAACTGGAGGATATGGACATCTGCCGCATCGCCAGGCTGGCGGTCAAGTCGTTCTTGGGGCAGGCGCAGGCGCGGGGCATCAAACTGACCGCCGCCATCAACGAAGATGTGCCTTTCGTGCAAGGCGACCCGCAAAAAATCGGCTGGGCGTTGAGTCAACTCATTGATAACGGAATCAAGTTCACGTCTGCAGGCGGAAGCGTGACCGTCAGCGTGGGGCGCGAGGGCGAGAATCTGGTCATCGTTTCCGTTTCCGATACCGGCATCGGCATCCCTGCCCACCGCATCGAGGAAATCTTCGAACCCTTCCACCAACTGGACGGGTCGTCCACGCGGCGCTACGGCGGGACGGGGCTGGGGCTTTCGCTCGTGCGTCAAATCATCGAAGCGCACGGCTCGATGCTCGAAGTGCAGTCGGTGGAAGGACGCGGAAGCACCTTCAAGTTCCCTCTGCTGGCGGTGGCGGGGGCAAAATAACATGGACGCGCAAACCGTTTCTTTCATCAACGAACTGCTCAAAATCATCAACGGTCAGGATGAAACGCGCCTGACCATCGAAAAATTTCTGACCACCCTGCGCCGCGAATTTGTCTTCGATAACGTGGCGGCATACCTGCAGGACAACGAAAGCGGCGCGCTCGAAATCGTCTATGCCCGCGCCATCGGGCGCGCCAAAACCGCTGAAGCCGACGCCGCCTGGGGCGAGGACATCGCCAATCAGGTGCTGGCAAAACGGCAGTTCCTGCTGCAGGAACCCGCCGCGCTCTCCGCCTCTGCCGACCGCGTTCACCAGCCCTTTTTGCTGGGGCTTCCCCTTCATGCCGAGGGCGTGTTGAACGGCGCGCTGGTTTTTGTCCGCTTTGGCGGTCCCGCGTTCACCCCCGAACATATCTCGCTGGCAATGCTGGGCGCGGGATTGCTTTCGATGTTGTTCGAGCGGCGCGCCTGGCGCCAAATGGACGAAGAGATGGGCAAACTCAAACAGCAAATCCAACTGCAGGAGGACTTCGTCAGCACCATCTCGCACGAACTGCGCACCCCGCTCGGCTTCATCAAGGGCTACAGCACCAGCCTGCTGCGCGACGATACCTCCTGGGACGCCGAAACCCAGCGGGAATTTCTGACCATCATAGACGAGGAAGCCGATCGTCTCTCCCTGCTCATCGAAAACGTGCTCGAATCGGCGCGCCTGCAAAGCAAGACGCTCCCGCTTCGCTTCCAACCCCTGCGGCTGGACGCCGTCCTGCGCGACGTTTCCACCCGCATCCGCGCCCGCTACAAAGACCTGGACGTGACTCTCGACCTGCGCTCCTCCACCACCATCCAGGCAGACGGCGTGCGCATCGCACAGGTCTTCGAGAACCTGTTCACCAATGCCGTCAAGTATGCGCCCGGCTCGCCCATCATTGTCGGCTTGAAGCAGGTGGGGCATATGATGCTGGTCACCTTCACCGACTACGGTCCCGGCATTCCGCCCGAATCGCTGCCGCTAATCTTCGAGCGGTTCTACCGCCTGCGCACCGAAAACGCCACCGGCACCGGGCTGGGACTGTACATTTGCAAGCAGATTATCGAGGCACATCGTGGTAAGATTTGGGCAGAGTCGAAGCCCGGTCAGGGAACCACATTCTTCATCGAACTGCCCGTCAACCAAGCCGCAATCACCTGAAGGAGGCTGTATGGCAAAACGCATTCTCATTGTGGACGACGAACCGCGCTACCTCCGCCTGCTGGAGGCAAACCTGCGCACCGAAGGCTACGAGGTGGTCACCGCCTCCGACGGCGTGCAGGCAGTGGATGTCTTTTCCAACCAGCCGATAGACCTCGTCCTGATGGACGTGATGATGCCCAAACTGGACGGCTTCGGCGCTACCCAGCGCATCCGTGAATTTTCGAACGTTCCCATCATCATCCTCACCGCCAAAGGCGATGAGCAGGATCGTGTGCGCGGGCTCGACCTGGGCGCCGACGACTATCTCGTCAAACCCTTTTCTGCCACCGAACTGCTGGCGCGCGTCCGCGCCGTATTACGCCGCGCCCAGCCTGCCCCCGAAGTCGGCGGGCAATCCCGCTTCTTTACTCACGGCAACCTGAAAATAGACTTTGCCCGCGCCGAAGTCTGGAAGGGCGAGGTCCCGGTCTCGCTTTCGGCAACGGAATACCGCCTGCTTCTGCAATTTGCTCATCACGTGGGCAAAGTGATGTCTTCGGAAGACCTGCTCACCAGCGTCTGGGGTCCCGAATACCGTAACGACAAGGAAATCCTTTGGGTGAGCATTGCCCGGTTGAGGCAAAAACTCGAAGACGACGCCCACAGCCCAAAGCATATCGTGACGCGCTCCGGCTTGGGCTACCTCATGCCGCCCATTGAGGAATAATCGCGCCGCCTCAAATCGCGCAACGGGCGTTTTCTCCGGACGCCCTTCGCGATCACATCCCAATACTCTGCGAGGAGGAACCATGCCCGGCAAAACCGTCCTGATTGTGGACGAAAATCAAGCCACGCGCGCCTACCTTGCCAACACCCTGCGCGAGCGGCTCTTCGACATCCTCGAGGCGGGATCGGGCAAAGAGGCGCTGATCTCCGCCTGGCGCGACCAGCCGGACATCATCCTCTTCGACCCCAACTTTCCCGACATTTCGGACATCGAGTTCATCCAAAAACTGCGCCAGAACGCGCGCACCGAAAAGACCCCCCTCATCGCCTTTGCCAGCGACCCCTCGCCCGCCCGCCGCGAAGCCTGCCTGAACGCCGGCGTGAACGAGTACATCGTCAAAGCCTCGGGAGCCATCCTCAAACTGCATCAGGCGTTCGAACGCATCTTCGGCAGTGAAGCGCCCGCCGGAACAAGCGCCGAAGCCGGCGGCATGCGCAGCAGGGGATTGATGTTCACCTTCCTGAGCGCCAAGGGCGGCACGGGCACCTCCTCCCTGTGCGCCAACCTCGCCATGACCATCAAGGAACAACAGCCGGAAGCGCGCGTGGTGGTGGTTGACCTCGTTCTGCCCATCGGCTCCATCGCGCAAATTGTCGGCTACGAAGGGGAGCAAAACCTCGTCGCCGTGGCGGACCTGCCCGCCCGTGACCTGAACGCGGAATACTTCATCAAGAACCTGCCCGAACCGGAATTATGGAAGTTTCACCTCCTGGCGGGATCCTACAACCCGCACCAGGCGGGAAACCTGCGCGTCGAACGCATCGGACCCATCGTGGACCTGCTCCGCGCCTCCTTTGACTTCGTCATCCTCGACCTCGGACGCTCCCTCTCGCGCATCAGCCTGCCCCTCATCCAACAAGCCGACCTCATCCCCCTCATCGTCTCTACCGACCTCAGCACCGTGCGTCTGACCAAGACCGTGTGGGATTATTTGAGCGAACAGGGGGTAGATGTGCAAAACGTGTACGGCATTTTGAACCGCGCCGTGGGGTTGGAAGGTTTGACCAAAGCCGAGGCGGAACAAATCATCGGTTTTCCCATCAAAACCACCCTCCCCTACATGGGAAGCAATTTTGCGCTGGCAAACAACCTCAATCAGCCCATCATCGTCAAATATCCCAAAGACACCGCCGCCATCGTCTTCAAAAACACCGCCGAAGAGATGGTCAAACTCGCCCGTCAACTGCGCGCCCGAAGCGGGGCTTAAGAAAGTGCAAAGCCGTTAGCCCCTCAATTGGGCTACACTTCAGTAGACTTCCTGCAAAAGCCCAATACCTAACCACAGAGCCGCCGAGACACAGAGAAAACCAATAAAAACTCCGTGACTTCGTGTCTTCGTGGTTCAAAACGAACGCCAACATAAAAGTTGCACCGCTTATGCAAGAGATTTAATCATCCAGCAAACACAGGAGACAATACCGATTTTGATTCGGTCACTCCCTCGCAGAGCGGTGCGGCGTATTGTTTCAGGATAACGAGAGGCTGCCATGACAATCGAATACGACGAAAAGGGAAAGGTCTTTACCGATATCGTCACGAAGATGCCCATCTTCGTGACCATTCAAACCACCACCCACCTCATGCGCGGACACATGCACGTCCGCCGCGACCAGCGCGTCAAGGATGAACTCGACGGAAACGAAAAATTCCTGGCGCTCACCGATGTACAGGTGCAGGGACCCGATGGGCAGACCCTGTTCCATGCGCCGTTCATCGCCGTCCGCCGCGACCAGATCGTTTGGGTCATGCCCGATTCGCAAGGGGGAGCAACGAAATGAGCACACCCATTTCCAACTCCAACCGGCTGACCTCCGCCGACCTGCTCAAGTTCAAACGCTACCTGGTCGAAAACGTCAGCCGTTCGCTGGAGGGTGAACCCCTGCAATTGGGCGACCGCGCCGAACTGATCCACCAGCGGCTGACCGAAATCTACGCTCAAACCCGCGTCAACCTGCCCGAAGACATGCGCAAGCACCTCTTCCACGAAATCGTGGACGAGTTTACAGGCTTCGGTCCCATCCAGCCTTTGCTCGACGACCCCGAGGTCAGCGAAATCATGGTCAACGGACCGAAAAAGGTCTTCATCGAAAAGAACGGCAAACTGATGAAAAGCGGCGTCACCTTCGACGACGACGACCACGTCATGCGCATCATTGACCGCATCATCCTGCCGCTGGGACGCCGCGTGGACGCCGACAGTCCCACCGTGGATGCGCGCCTGCCCGACGGCTCCCGCGTCAACGCCGTAATCCGCCCCGTTGCCATTGACGGTCCGTGTATCACCATCCGCAAGTTCAAAAAGGATAAACTCTCCATCGAGAAGTTGATCGAGTTCGGCTCGCTCACCAAAAACATGGCAGAGTTCCTGCGCGCCTGCGTGCACGCCCACCTGAACATCGTCGTTTCGGGCGGCACCGGCTCTGGCAAAACCACGCTTCTCAATGTCCTCTCCAGTTTCATCCCCGAAAATGAGCGCATCGTTACCATCGAAGATGCGGCGGAATTGCAACTTCAACAGGAGCATGTCCTGCGCCTCGAAACAAAGGCGCCCAACATAGACGGCAAAGGCGCGGTCACCATCCGCGACCTGGTGCGCAACGCCCTGCGCATGCGCCCCGACCGCATCGTGGTGGGCGAGTGCCGCGGCGGCGAGACGCTCGATATGCTCCAAGCCATGAACACCGGTCACGACGGGTCGCTCACCACCCTGCACGCCAACTCCCCGCGCGACGCCATCTCGCGCATGGAAACCATGGTGCTGATGGCGGGCATGGACCTGCCCCTCAAAGTGGTGCGCCAGCAAATCTCCTCCGCCATTGACCTCATCATCCAGCAGACGCGCCTGAAGGACGGCTCGCGTAAAGTCACCGCCATCACCGAGGTGGCGGGCATGGAAGGTGAAATCGTGGTGCTGACCGACATCTTCAAGTTCGAACAGACCGGCACCACCGCCGACGGCAAGGTGCTGGGCGAACTGAAAGCCACCGGCATTCGTCCCATCTTCAGCCCGCGGCTCGAAGCGGCAGGCTTCAAACTCAGCGGCGAAATCTTCATGCCGCCCGGCGGTATTGCAGGAAAAAGGTAAAGCGGCAAGCCTCTGCTATAATCGGGCAGTGAGGAACCATGGACAAAAAGACCCAAATCACCATCCGCGCCAAAAAATTGGGTGTCTTGATCCGCGATGCCCGCCTCGCCGCCCGCCGCAGTATTGGCGAGTGCGCCCAAGCCATCGGCGTCAAGAGCGGAACCTTCCGCGCCTATGAGGAAGGACGCAAAGCCCCCTCCCTGCCCGAACTGGAGACGCTCGTCTATTATCTCGACCTGCCCATGGATCACTTCTGGGGCAAACAGACCAAATCCAACGCGCCCCAGCCCATCGAAACCCTCGATCTTCCCAAACTGATGGCTGTCCGCCAGCGAAAAATCGGCGCCCTGCTGCGGCAGGAACGCACCAACGCCAGCATCTCCATCCGCAGTCTGGCGCTCGAAACCGGCATCTCCGGCGCGCGCATCAAGGCATACGAACTGGGCGAACGTCCCATCCCTCTGCCAGAACTGGAAGTGCTCGTCTCCACCCTCGGCGGGCGTATCGAATCCTTCTTCGACCGCAGCGGACCCATCGGGCAGTGGATGATGAACGAGGAAGCCATCCAAAACTTTCTCGAACTGCCGGAGGAGTTGCGGCAGTTTGTGGCGCTACCGGTCAACCGCCCCTACCTGGAACTGGCGAAGAAATTGAGCGGCATGTCCAAGGAAAAACTGCGCTCCGTGGCGGAAGACCTGCTGGACATCACGCTATAAGGCATGGACGTGGAAAGCAACTCCCCCCTTCAACTGGCTGAACGCGGCAAAGAGGAATACGCAAAGGGAAATTTTGCCTCTGCGGCGGACCTCTTTGCAAAGTCTGCGCAGGCGTACGCTGCCACACAGGATGAATTGAACGCGGCGGAGATGAAAAACAACCAGAGCGTAGCGCTCCTGCAGGCGGGCAGGGCGCAGGAAGCCCTCGAAGCGACCGATGGAACCGAAGCGGTCTTTCAAAAAGCAGGCGACTTGAAACGACAGGGCATTGCCGTGAGCAACCGCGCCGCCGCCCTGGAAGCGCTCAAAAAGGCGGACGAGGCGCTGGCGGAATACGAACGCGCCGCATCCCTGCTCGAACAGGCAGGCGAAGGCGACATGCACTCCATCGTCCGCAAAGCCGCCGCCAACCTCAACCTCAAACGCGGGCGCATCACCGCCGCTCAGATGGACGTGTACGACTCCCTGCGGCTGGTGGAAAAGCCCAACCTCACCCAGCGGATTTTGAAGTTCTTCAGACGAATCGGATTTATCAAGTAGTGATCACCACGCACACCCGCACAGCGCAGATCAGCGATCATCAGCGCTTATCGAACCTGATTTTCTTTGAGACGCGCTCCCACCGTCACCTCGACTGGCGTTCGCCGCTCGAATGGCTGGGTGACCGGTTCTTCTGGACGGTGGACGATGGCTTGCAACTCACAGCCGCACTGGCATGCCCCGAGGAAAGCAAAGGGATTGCCTGGGTGCGGTTGTTTGTTCATACGGGGCATTGGTCAGCGGAGAATGCCTGGGAAGTGCTGTGGTCTGCCGCGCGCCGGGATATTGCGCTCGCCGGCGGAGCGACCGTCGCCGCCATCGTTCAGCACGCATGGTTTCAAAAGGTGCTGGAGTGGCACGGCTTCGAAAGCCGTCAGAGTATTGTGATGCTCGAGTGGACCGGCTTCGCCGGTCAGCCCTGGGCGGGGGGCGAAGCGGCGGGCGTCCGCATCCGCAGAATGACCGAAGCGGACCTCCCCGCCGTCACAGCGGTGGATGAGGCGGCGTTCGGTCTGCTCTGGCACAATTCGCAGGAGACTCTGCGGCGGGCGCTGGAACAGTCGCTGTTTGCAATGACGGCGGAGACCGATGAGGGAATCATCGGCTACCAGATTACCACCGGCGCAGGGACGCGGGCGCATCTGGCGCGGCTGGCTGTGCATCCTGCCATGCAGGGACGCGGCGTGGGCAGGGCGCTGCTGGCAAATCTGTTCGGGCGGCTGGTGGAAAACAGCTTTCTCAAACTCACGGTCAACACCCAAAGCGATAACCGAACGTCGTTGACGCTTTATCAACGGATGGGGTTTCGGCGCACGGGCGAGGCGTTTCCCGTGTATACTTTTCAAGTGCAAGGCATCCACGCAGACGGTCGGGAATAGTTCGAGCCATCGGCGCATGAGAACGCCGGGCGCTTCCCAGCCAGCCAAAGGAGGCAGGTATGACAGTCAGAGACGATGCGGTCATCATCAATTCGCTCGTGCGGCAGGCGTTGGTCTCGATGCAGGAGGTGATGGGAGATAACGGCTTGAATGCCGTGCTCAAATCGTGCGGGCTGGAGAGGTTCGCGGGCAACTTCCCGCCCAACAATCTCGAACCCGCCATCAAGACCTCGCAATACGCCCAGTTGAATCAAGCCATCGAAGATTTCTACGGGCGCGGCGGACGCGGCATGCTGCGCCGCATCGGCAAGGCGTCCTTTCAATACGCCGTGCGCGAACAGGCGGCATTGCTCGGCGTGGCAGGCGTCGCCCTCAAACTTTTGCCCGAACGCCAGCGCATCAAATTCATCCTCAACAGCATGGCAGACGCCCTGAAAAAGAGCAACGCACAGGTCAACGCCTGGGTGGATGAGAGCGGCGGGCGTCTCGCGTACGTGGATGCCACCTGCGCCATCTGCCACGGGCGTCACAGCGACCATCCCATCTGTTACCTCTACATCGGCTCCATCACCGAAGCGGTGCTGTGGGCAACCGGCAAAGAGTACGAGATTACCGAAACACACTGCACCGCCAAAGGCGATGAGTACTGCCGCTTCGAGGTGGGAGAGGTGCGCGAGTGAGTGTTCCGCAACTGCCGGCGCGGGCGCTGCGCCACTTTGTCGAAACGGTTGCCAAAGAACTGGGCAACGACCAGTTCGGCGCCATGCTGTCCATTTCCAAACTGCCGCTCGAATGGGCGAACCCGTCCACCTTCATCAAAACCGACCCGCGCGAAGCCGCCCGCATCTACGCCTCGCTGCAAGCCGCCCTGCGCACCTACTACGGACGCGGCGCCCGCGGCGCGCTCATCCGCGTGGGAGAAAACCTGTGGCTGCGCCTGCTGGAAGATAGCGGCATGAGCAACAGGATGCAAGCCGCCCTTATCAAACGACTTCCCCTTGCGGCGCGCCGCAAACCGACCCTCGAACTGCTCGCCAAACTCCTCAGCGCGGCTCCGGGCGACATCACGCTTCACACCCTCGACCTCGACCTGCTCCTCGCCGACCATGCCTCTCCCACCGCCCACGGTCAAACCGCCCCCGCGCCCATCTGCTACGTCACCCAGGGACTCATCCGTGAAAGCCTGCGCTGGGCAACCGGCCACACCTTCGACGTGGAAGAAACCTCCTGCAAAGCCACAGGCGAGGACACCTGCGAATTCACCATCACCGGCGGAAAAGCGTAGGAGGCGGTCTCCTGCGCCTGCTGCCGCTCAGAGAAAACACCCATGAACACCACCTCCTCCACCCCCGAAATGAACGACGACATCACCTTCTACATGCAAGGCTGGGAACCTCAGGGAACCCCCAAAGCCATCGTCTGCCTGGTGCACGGGCTGGGCGAACACACCGGGCGCTACAACCACGTGGGCAAAGCGCTGACCGATGCCGGCTATGCCCTCTTTGGTTTCGACCTGCGCGGTCACGGGCAAAGCGGCGGTCCGCGTGGACATTTCCCATCCCTCCAAACCGTCCTCAACGACATCCACAACTTCGTCCACTTCCAGCGGCAGAACCATCCCCGCCTGCCGCTCTTCCTCTACGGTCACAGCCTGGGCGGCTTGCTCACCCTGACCTATGTCCTCCAAAACCCCGAAGGCGTGCAGGGCGTCATCGTGACGGGCGCCGGCTTGCGCTCTGCCTTGCAGGAGCAAAAGGCAAAAATCGCGCTGGTTAAAGTGCTTGGGTCCATCCTTCCCGCCCTCTCTTTGAAAAGCGAATTGGAAGTTGCCGGCCTTTCGCACGACCCCGCTGTCGTGCAGGCATACGTCAACGACCCGCTGGTTCACGACAAAGTCAGCCTGGGCTTGGGCAAAGCAGGGCTGGACGCCATCGAAGTCTGCTTCGCCCGCGCCAGCGCCTTCAAACCGCCGCTCCTCATCATGCACGGCGGCGCAGACCGCATCACCTACCCCAGCGGCAGCGAAGATTTTGCCAAACTCGCCAGCCAGAACAACAAGGACATCACCTTGAAGATATGGGAGGGGTTGTACCACGAAATCCACAACGAACCCCAGCAGGCGGAGGTCTTCAAGGTAATGATTGAGTGGCTGGACCGGCGCTTGTAGCCTGTCCACCCTTTCGAAACACGCAGGGGAGGGGGCAACCAACCTTCGGGGAAAGACCTTTCAACTTCAAGAGGACGCATGATTATGTTCATGTTGACATCCTCATTCTCTTCTGCTACACTAGAATTGTCAGACAAATGTAGTCTAGTCAGATACCCCCTCTCATTCAATGGCTACGTTACTCATCAAACACGCTTACATCCTGACGATGGACGACCGCCAGACCGAATTTTCGGATGGTGGTCTTTTTATCCGCGACGGCTTCATCGAGCAAATTGGGCAAACTTCAAATTTGCCGCACACCGCCGACGAAGTCCTCGACCTGACGGGTCACGTGCTCGTGCCGGGACTGGTCAACACCCATCATCACTTCTACCAGACCCTCACCCGCGCCGTCCCCGCCGCGCAGGACGCCAACCTCTTCAACTGGCTCAAGACCCTCTACCCCATCTGGGCGCGCCTCCAACCCGAAGACATCTTCATCTCGACTCAAACCGCCCTGACCGAACTTGCCCTTTCGGGATGCACCACCGCCTCAGACCACCTCTACCTCTTCCCCAACGGCTCACGCCTCGACGATGAAATTGCCGCCGCAAAAGAAATCGGACTCCGCTTGCACGCCTCGCGCGGCTCCATGTCCCTCGGCGAATCGAAGGGCGGTCTCCCCCCCGACAGCGTAGTGGACAGCGAAGAGAACATCCTCAAAGACTCCCAGCGCCTCATCGAGCAATATCACGACCCGAAGCCCGGCTCGATGCTGCAAATTGTCCTTGCGCCGTGTTCCCCTTTCAGCGTGACGGGCGAACTGATGAAACAATCTGCAAAACTTGCGCGTGAATATGGCGTGCATCTGCATACCCACCTCGCCGAAACCGAAGATGAAGAACAATTCTGCCTGCAAAAATTCGGTCACCGCCCCGTCGGGTATATGCAGGAAGTGGACTGGGTCGGCGGCGACGTGTGGTTCGCGCACGCAGTTTGGGTCAACGATGAGGAGATTCAAGTCTTCGCCAGGCACAACTGCGGCGTGGCGCACTGCCCCACCTCGAATATGCGGCTGGCATCGGGCATTGCGCCGGTCAAGGAATACCGCAAGGCGGGCGTTAACGTCGGCTTGGGCGTGGACGGTTCCGCCTCGAACGACGGCTCACACCTGCTGGCGGAAGTTCGCAATGCCATGCTGGTCTCACGGGTCAAGGAGGGAATTACAGGCTATTCCCTTTCCAACGACCCGAATCGCACATTGATGACCGCCCGTGAAGCCTTGTACCTCGGCACGCGCGGAGGAGCGGCGGTGCTGGGGCGAAACGACATCGGCTCGCTCGAACCCGGCAAATGCGCCGATTTCTTCGCCGTGAACCTGAACCGCATCGAGTTCAGCGGCATGCACGACCCCGCCGCCGCCATCGTCTTCGGTCAAAGCGTCAGAGTGGATTATACGGTGGTGGGAGGCAGGTTCATCGTCAGGGAAGGACGCGTGGTCACTGTTGACGAAGGGAAGTTGATCGAGAAGCACAACCAATCTGCAAAACGGCTGTTGGCAGGGTAGCAAATCTACATATAAAAATCCAAACAGCCGCATTTGACCCGTTTCAATCACTGACGTTACGCCGTTCATTTGTTCCGCGCCATTCATGTCGTCTGAAACCGCGAGATAAATCTCACGCCACCGCATAAAGTGAGTTACTCAAACGAAAGGAGAGCCCAATGTATATCAAGGATTATCGTGAACTACCCGTCGAACCGAGCGGCGTGGATGGCTTGACCGTGCGTTGGGCGATCAACGCCTCGCAGGGCGCAAGCAACTTTGCCATGCGCATCCTCGATTTGGAACCCGGCAAGTCCTCCACCATGCACCAGCACGATACCGAGCATGAGATTTTTGTGCTGGCAGGCAGGGGGGAGGTGGAATCGGGCGAAGAGGTGCATCCCATTGCAGAAGGAAGTGTGCTGTACATTGCGCCGCAGGAGAGCCACCAATTTCACAACACCGGCGCAGAGATTATGCGCTTCATTGACATTGTAAGGTTCCCGATCATATTGCCGAAGTAAGAAACAATTCGGACGCCGCTTTCAACTTTTTGAATGGAGACTTTATGCCCGCATCTGCAAAACTCACCCGCGCACTCGTAAATACCGCCATGGGACGCATCCCCGCCGATACGGTCATCCGTAACGGACAGTGGGTCTGCGTTCAATCGGGCGAGATCCTGCCCGGCACCGACATTGCCATCAAGGACGGGCACATCGCCTATGTCGGCGGGGACGCGCGTCACACCATCGGCAAAAAGACCAAAGTCATAGACGCAAACGGGCGGTATCTCGTCCCCGGCCTGCTCGACGGTCACATGCACGTCGAGTCGGGCATGGTCACGGTGACAGAATTCGTGCGGGCGGTGGCGGTGCGCGGCACCACCGGCATGTTCATTGACCCGCACGAGATTGCCAACGTCTTCGGACTCAAAGGCGTCAAGTTGATGGTGGACGAGGCGCAGAAACAGCCCATTCACGTGTGGGTGCAGATGCCCTCCTGCGTTCCCTCTGCGCCCGGGCTGGAAACGCCCGGCGCCTCCATCGGACCGAAAGAGGTGGCGCAAGCCATGAAGTGGAAGGGCGTCATCGGGCTGGGCGAGATGATGAACTTCCCCGGCGTGTTCATGGGCGACAACAAGATGCTCGAAGAGATGGCGGTGACGCACGCGCACGGCAAAACCATCGGCGGACATTACGCCTCGCCCGACCTGGGGCTTCCGTTTCACGGCTATGCCGCCGGCGGCGCGGAAGACGACCACGAGGGGACCCGCCTCGAGGATGCCGTTGCCCGCGTGCGGCAGGGGATGAAAGCCATGCTCCGCTACGGCTCTGCCTGGCTGGATGTGGCTTCTCAGGCTGGCGCGATCACGAAACTCGGTCTCGACCCGCGTCACTTCCTACTTGTGACCGACGACTCACACGCGCAAACCCTCTCGCAGGAAGGTCACATGGACCGCGTCCTGCGTCACGCCATCGAGCAGGGAATCCCGCCGATGACCGCCATCCAGATGATGACCATCAACACCGCCGAGCATTTCGGCGTGAGCAAAGAAATGGGCATGATCGCGCCCGGGCGCTGGGCAGATGTGGTGATTGTCGAAGACCTGCGCGATTTCCACGCGGATCTGGTCATTGCAAAGGGACAGGTCATTGCAGAGCAGGGAAAGTGGAAGGTGAGCCTGCCGAAGTTCAGTTATCCCTCCTGGGCGGTCAATTCGGTGCATTTGAAAAAGCCGCTGAAGGCGGAGGATTTCAAATTGCCCGTCAAAGGTCAAAAGTCACAGGTCAGGGCGAATGTGATTGGCGTCATCGAAAATCAGGCGCCGACAAAACATCTGACCTTCGACCTGCAGCCCGAAAACGGTGAGATCAAGCCAGACATGGCGCGCGACATCGCAAAGATTGCGCTGGTGGAGCGGCACAAAGGAACAGGCGGCGTGACGGTGGGGCTGGTGAGCGGGTTTGGCTTCAGCGAAAAATGCGCCATTGCCTCCACCGTGGCGCACGACTCGCATCACATGATCGTTGTCGGGACGGATGAGGCTTCGATGGCAGTGGCAGCCAACAGTCTGGCGCGAAGCGGGGGCGGGCAGGTGGTGGTCAAGGAGGGCAAAGTCATCGGCAAAGTCGAGTTGAAGATCGCGGGGCTGATGTCCACAGAGCGGGCGGAGGTGGTTGCCCGCAAGGCAGAAACCATCCTGCAGGGGTTCAGGGCGTGCGGCTGCCGCCTCAACAACCCGAACATGCAGTTGTCGCTGCTGGCGCTGGTGGTCATCCCCGAATTGCGCATCTCGGACAAGGGACTTGTGAATGTGACCCGCTTTGAATTCATTCCCGTTTTGGAGGCGTAATGGCACATTTTCCGTTTCAACGATTGCAGGCAGACCTGGCGAATCTGATTGCGCAAACGCCGCCCGGTCAACGGCTGACCTCGGAACCTGAATTGGCAAAGCAATTGGGCGTTTCGCGCGCCACCCTGCGCGAGGCAATGCGCACGTTCGAGGCGCAGGGCATCATCCGCCGCCGGCAGGGTTCGGGGACGTATGTGGTGGGCAAGGTGCCGGTCATAGACGCCGGGCTGGAAGTGCTGGAAAGCCTGGATACGATGGCGCGCCGCATGAATCTGGCGGTGACGGTGGGGGAATTGCATGTCGAGCAAATCGAGGCGGATAAGGAAGCGGCGGCAGAACTTGGCGTTGAGGAGAAAAGCCGCCTGACGCGCGTCCGCCGTGTGATGTGCGCGGATGGTCGTCCCGTTGCCTATCTTGTGGATACCTTGCCCGCAGAGCGGCTCAAGCCGGAAGACCTGCCGGAGACATTCAACGGTTCTGTGCTGGACTTTATGCTGGGGCGCGGCGACCCTCTGACCGTCTCCCGCGCCGCCATCAGCGCCACCAACGCCACCGCCGAAGTGGCGAAGGCGCTCGAAATTCAGCGCGGCGATGTGCTGTTGAAATTTGTCTCGCAACTCTACGACGCCAGCGGCAAGGTGGTGGATGTTACGGCTAGTTACTTCATCCCCGGTTACTTCAATTTTCATGTGGTGCGGCGGATCAGTTGATAGTTGACAGGTTTGCGAGTTATCCTGCTCAACTTGCGACCCTTCAATTTTTTACAAATGACTTCCTGCATAAGCATCCGACGGTAGAGAACGTCTCCCGCGCAAGAGCATTTGGGCGCGCTTATGGTTGAGGTCTACATTCAAACTTATAAGAGGTCATTATGTCAGTACAAGAAATCAAGAAACGTGTGGAAGAGAACCGCGAAAACATCATCCAATTTTTGCGCGAAATTGTCGCCATCCCCAGCATGAATGGGCAGTTGAAGGAGGTGGGCGACCGCATCATCGCCGAAATGAACAAACTCGGTTTCGAGGAGACGCGCTTCGACAAGATGGGCAATGTGCTGGGGCGCATCGGCAGCGGACCGAAAGTCATCGTCTTCGATTCGCACATTGACACGGTCGGCATCGGCGACGCCGCCGAATGGGAGTGGGACCCGTTCAAAGGCAAAATTGAGAACGGGCGGTTGTATGCGCGCGGCGCCTGCGACGAAAAAGGCTCCACGCCGGGCATGGTCTATGGTCTTGCAATTGCGCGCGACCTCGGTCTGCTGGAGGGGTACACCGCCTACTACTTCGGCAACATGGAAGAGTGGTGCGATGGCATCGCCCCCAACGCCTTTGTGGAAGCCGACCCCAAGGTGAAGCCCGATTTTGTCGTCATCGGCGAGCCGACAAAAATGCGCGTCTATCGCGGGCACAAGGGACGCATCGAGTTGAAGATTACGGCGTTCGGCAAGTCGGCGCACGCCGCGTCGCACTATCTGGGCGACAATGCCGTGTACAAGATGATGTCCATCATCACCCAAATCCGCGAGCTGGACCGGCGTTTCCGCCTGGGGATGGGTTCGCATCCCATTCAGGGTAATCCCTCGGTGGCAGTTACCGACGTTTCGGCGCGGACGGCTTCGATCAACGCCGTGCCGGATCAGTTCACCATCTATCTCGACCGCCGCATCACCTCGAATGAACCGCGCGAAGAGGTGATTGCCCAAATCAAGGGGTTGATCCCCGATTACCTGCAAAACGAGATTCACGTGGAAGAATTGTTCTACGATGAACCATCGTACACGGGTTTTGTTTTCCCGGTCTCAAAGTATTACCCCGCCTGGCTGCTGGACGATGCGCACCCGCTGACGCAAGCCGGGCAGGCAACCATCAAAACATTGTGGGGCGAGGAACGCCCGCTGGGAACGTGGGATTTTTCCACCAACGGCACCTATTGGGCGGGTAAGGCGGGCATTCCGTCCATCGGGTTCGGTCCTGGCGACGAGAAGACCGCCCACATGCAGGACGAAAACGTCCCGCTCGACGAGGTGGTTGCCGCGACGGAGTTCTATGCCCTGCTGCCGAAGATGTTGAAAGACGGCGGAGTGAAGTAAAGGCTTATTGGTCAGAGACAAGTTTCGGCAAAGAGGGAACCGCCAGGGAGAGTCGTTTGGAGCAATCGGAGGCGTGAAGTTGCCGCCGCCATTTCCAATTCCATAAGGAGGTTCGTATGCGTAGTTTTGCCGGTCGTGACATATTGTCGCTCAAGGAATTCGAGCGCAACGAGTTTTTCCACGTGTTCGATGTGGCGCAGAAAATGGAACCCATCGCCAGGTCCCGAAAGAACGTGGATTTGCTCAAGGAGAAGACGCTGGTGACGGCGTTCTATCAACCGTCCACGCGCACGCGCCTGGCGCATGAAGCAGCGATGCACCGCCTCGGCGGTCACGTGTGCGGGTTTGCCGATCCAAAGATGACGCGCGCAGGCGACTTCTATCAGGAGTCCATCAAGGATACGGTCAAGATGCTGGAGTTCTACGGCGATGTGATTGTGATGCGTCACTTCCAGCAGGGTGCGCCGCACGAAGCCGCCAAATGGGCGAGCGTGCCGGTCATCAACGGCGGCGACGGCTGGGGCGAACACCCCACGCAAATCCTCACCGACCTCTACACTGTTCTGCGCGAAAAGGGGCGCATTGACGGGTTGAAGTGGCTGGCAGTTGGCGATATGCGCATGCGCACGATGCACTCGCTCGGCTATGCCCTCAGTCAGTTCGACTGCCCGATTACGTTTGTTGCGCCGCCGGAGATGAGCCTGACCGAGGAGTTCAAGGCGGAACTCCGGCAGTACAGCGTGGACTTCAAAGAGGCAGACCACGTGGAGAAGGCGATTGCCGACGCCGATGTGATTCTGGTGGAGCCGGTCGTTCAGCCGGATTACACCAAGAGCCGCGATGAGCGCGCCGGCAAGGAGGTGGGACTGACGCCCGCCAATTACAAGATCACGCGCGAACTGCTGGAGACCAAAGCCAAACCCGACGCGATTCTGCTTCACTCTCTGCCGCGCATGGACGAAATTCCCACTGATGTGGACATCACCCGCTGGTCGCGTTACTGGCAGGAGGCATTCAACGGAGTGGTGATGCGCATGGCGCTGCTGGCGCTGGTTTTAGGCGCAATGGAATAGTCTTACAGTCTGGAGTCTCATAGTCTCATGGTGAGACTATTTGACTGGCGACTGCTCTGTTGCAAGGATGTTGTTTTGAAGCGTACTGGGCGTTCTCTAACGCCCGAAGTTGCGTTAGAGAATGCAAAATACGCAGAATGTTTGAAAGATTGCAACAGAGCAACTGGTGACCATAAGACAAGAGACCATATGACTAAAATCCGCCGTTTCGAGGATTTGGTTTGCTGGCAGAAAGCGCGTACGCTGGCGAATGCCATTCATAGCCTGACCCTTCACACGAACTTTACGCCTCATCAACGGCCTGATTGCCCACCTCCGCAAGAACGCACAAAACGCCAGCAATCAAACCTCCGAAGAACAAGGTGCCTACTTTGTTGACTCTAAAGAAGACTTCACCAATTTGGAGGATGACGAATTCGACGACAACCATTTCGAACAGCGACTATCAAACCAATGACTATTAGACTCACAACTATCAGACCATTCGACTATCAGACAGGAGACTAACTTATGCAAACCAACTTTCGTGGGCGCGACTTTATTGGTGATCTCGATTTCACCAAAGAGGAAGTCGAAACCGTTCTGGACGTAGCCTGGGATTTGAAGCGCAAACGCGCCCTGGGCGAACCGCATCCGTACCTGCGCGACAAGGTGCTGGCGATGCTGTTCTTCTTCTCGTCCACCCGCACGCGCGGGTCGTTCGAGGCAGGCATGGCGCAATTGGGCGGTCATGCCGCGTTCATTGACAGCAACACCACCCAAATCGCGCACGGCGACACACCGGTCGAAATCGGCGAAATCTTCGGGCGCTACTTCGACGGCATCGCCATCCGTCATTGCGACTTCGGCGACGGCAACAAGTATCTGAACGATGTCGCCAAACACAGCCGCGCCCCCGTGCTCAACATGCAGTGCGACATCTACCACCCTTTCCAGTGTCTCGCCGATTTGATGACCATCATGGAAAAGAAGGGGCGCGACCTGCGCCGCAAGAAGATCGTCGTCTCGTGGGCATACGCCGCTTCTTACCTTAAGCCGATATCTGTTCCTCAATCCCTGATTCTTCAGATGCCCCGCTTCGGCATGGACGTCACGCTTGCCTACCCGCCCGGCTTCCAACTCATGCCCGAAATTGTGGAACAGGCGAAAGAGCAGGCGCGTCTCGCCGGCACCGCTTTCGAAATCATCGAAGATAAAGACGGCATGACCGAAGCCTGCAAAGACGCGGACGTCATCTATGCCAAATCCTGGGGTCCGCTGTTGACCACCAACGACAAAACGGAGGGCAAGAAACTCCAGGATTCCTTCAAGAACTGGATCATGGACGACGCCAAACTCAAAGTTGCCAAGCCCGATGCCATCTACATGCACCCGCTTCCCGCCGACCGCGACATCGAGGTGACCAGCGCCGTGCTGGACGGTCCGCATTCGGTTGTGTTCGACGAAGCCGAAAACCGCCTGCATGCGCAGAAGGCGGTCATGGCGTTGACGATGAGTTAATTGGTCAAATCGTCTGATAGTCTTACAGTCAATAATTTACCTGTAAGACTATCAGACCGACTATCAAAGAGACGAACACCAGATCATTAAAACAGGAGACTTTATGCCTAACAAACTTGCTGTAGTCGCCATCGGCGGCAATTCGCTTATCAAGGACGAAGCGCATAAGACCGTGGAAGATCAATATCAAGCCGCAAAGGAAACCACCTATCACATTGCTGACATGATCGAGCAAGGCTGGGATGTGGCAATCGGTCACGGCAACGGTCCGCAGGTCGGGTTTATTTTGAGGCGTTCGGAAATCGCCGCAAAGGTGGAGGGGATGCACGAGGTCCCGCTGGATGTATGCGGCGCGGATTCTCAGGGTGCCATCGGCTACGCCCTCCAGCAGAATCTTCAAAATGAACTGTATCGGCGCGGCATCAAGAAGCCGGTTGCCACAGTGGTGACGCAAGTGCTGGTAGATAAGAATGATCCCGCGTTCAAGAATCCCACCAAGCCGATTGGCTCGTTCATGGACGAGGCGGAGGCGAAGCGGCGTCAGACAGAGATGGGCTGGTCGGTTGTGGAGGATGCAGGCAGAGGCTGGAGGCGAGTCGTTGCGTCGCCGCTTCCCCAGGAGGTGGTCGAGTTGGATGCGGTCAAGACGCTGTTGAACGCCGGTACGGTTGTCATCACGGTGGGCGGCGGCGGCATCCCAGTCATTGACGTGGGCAATCATGAATACAAAGGCGTGGCGGCGGTCATTGACAAGGATTACGCATCGTCGCTGCTGGCGCGCCTGCTTAAAGCCGATTTGTTCCTGATCTCCACTGCGGTGGAAAAGGTCGCGATCAACTTTGGCAAGCCTGATCAGAAGTGGCTCGATAAAATGACCCTCGAGGAGGCGAAAGCGTACCTTGCCGAGGGGAAGCATTTTGCCAAAGGTTCGATGGCACCGAAGATTCAAGCCATCATCTGGTATCTCGAGAATGGCGGCAAACAGGCGCTTATCACCAATCCCGAAAATATCGGACGCGCATTGAAGGGTGAAACGGGAACGTGGATTGTGAAGTGATGTTTTACCGCCGGGGGATTCTTTGAAGGCATTGCTCTAACCCGCCTCCTCCAAATCCAGCAGCCTGGAATTTGGAGGAGGCGCGCGTTATAAAAGTGCAATTCGCCGCAGACACTTGCACCTGGCGCAATTGCAGGTGTAAACACAGAACGATTAAGAGCATCGTCAATGCTGTTTTCATCAAATCTCTGAGTGTATCTTATTCATGCGGGACCTGATATTCAATCTTGCTCGGCGCATTGACCCGCCGTCCATCCGTCTCCCGATAGAGCGCAGGAAGCGCTATGCCGAGGCGGGCGTTTCGAGACCCGCAGTCGAAGGTATGGTTTTCTCATTATTGCTTGACAAATCAGCGGTTTTTGGGAACGCAAATGCCGCAAACGGACAAATTCCACGAATTTTTCAGGTCTTATCCGCGCCATTTGCGTTTAGTGAATCCGGACTTTGAAAAAGCAATGCATTCTCACTTTGTTTTCGTTGACGACTCACGCGCCTTCATGGTATCATCAGCCCGCCAAAAACCAGCCGTGTGCTGGTCAACTGTTTTGAAAAAGGAGAGTCTTATCAGCGCTTCAGAATTTCGAGTCAATGAGGGCATCCGCGTTTCGGAAGTCCGTTTGATTGGGGCGGATGGCAGTAACATCGGCGTTGTTCCCATCAAGCAGGCACTGCAAATCGCCCGCGACGCCGGGATGGACCTTGTGGAGGTCTCCCCCACCGCGAATCCGCCTGTCTGCCGTGTGGTTGATTACGGCAAGTTCATTTTCGAGCGCGCCAAAAAGGAGCGCGAGGCGCGCAAGGCGCAGACCAAGATCGAGGTCAAGGAAATCCGTCTGCGTCCGAAGACCAACGAAGCGCACCGCGGCTTCAAGGTGGACGATGCCCGCCGCTGGCTGCTGCAGGGCAACAAGGTCCGCGTGACCATCAAGTTCCGCGGGCGCGAGATGGATTACCCTGAAATCGCACTCGAAGACCTGAAGGAGATTGCCGAAGCGCTCTCTGATGTCAGCACGGTGGAGCAGGCGCCTCAAATGGAAGGCAGAACCATGCTCGTGGTGCTGGCGCCCCTCAAAGGGGCAGGAAAAAAGAAAGAGAAAACTGGTCAGGCTTCGGCGGAGAAAGAAGCGGAAGCCTGATCCGCAGGTAAGTCCCAAAGATGTTGAGTATCCGCGGGCGCGCAAGTCAAGTCCCGCGGTTTATCTTGTCTGAAAGGAGCAAGTCAATGCCTCGCAAAGCCAAATCTGGCAAAATCAAATTGAAGACCCACAAGGCAACCTCCAAACGGTTTCGCCTGACGGGTTCCGGCAAGGTTGTGCGCACCAAAGGCGGCAAGAGCCACCTGCGCCGCAACACATCCAAGCGCACCAAGGCGCTGCTGCCGGAAATGCTCGAAGTGCGCGGACGCAAGATCATCAAGCGCATCAAGCGTCTGGCGCCCAACATGGAAGGATAAGGCGAAGTTCTTCGCCCCCTGGTCGTATTCAACTTTTAGTTGCGGCTTTCGGGTGTACGCAACTGACGGCGCTAAAACGCCGCCGACGCCCGCGAGTTTGCAGGAGGTAAAAAGAAATGCGTGTAAAAGGCGGACCTCAGGGTCACCGACGTCACAAGAAGGTTTTGAAAATCACCAAAGGACAGCGCGGCGCAAAGAACCGCCTGTTCAAGCGAGCCAACGAGGCGATGCTCAAAAGCCTCTGGTATGCCACGCGCGACCGCCGTGTGCGCAAACGCGATCTGCGCAAACTGTGGATCGCCCGCATCAACGCCGCGGCGCGCCTGAACGGCACTACCTACAGCAGGCTGGTGGCGGCGCTCAAGAAGGCAAACATCGAACTCAACCGCAAGATGCTTGCCGACATGGCAGTGCGCGACCCGCAGGCGTTTGCCGCAGTGGTTGCAAAAGCAAAATAATCAAGCAAGCAAAAGAGCAAGTAAGCAAAAGAGCAAGTAAGCAAGGTGACATCCGGTGAGAGACGCTCTCGCCGGATGTTTTGTTGTAGAATCGTCTCATGAACACAATCTTGTTGGAACGGGTTTTGGGTTCGGGGCAATCCATCCAAATCGTGCGGGGCGACATCACCGCCGAGAAAGTGGACGCCATCGTCAACGCGGCAAATCAATATCTCCATCACGGCGGCGGCGTTGCATGGGCGATTTCCAAGAAGGGCGGAGAGGCGATTCAAGAAGAATCGGATGCGTGGATTCGCAAGCACGGTCCCGTCTCCCACGCGCGTCCCGCATGGACCTCGGGCGGACGCCTGGCTGCGAAATACGTGATCCACGCTGTCGGTCCGGTTTGGGGCGATGGCGACGAGGACAGAAAATTGTCGGAGGCAGTGACCGGCTCCCTGCAGGTTGCCGACGAACTGAAGTGTAAAACGATTGCGATGCCCGCCATCTCCACCGGCATCTTCGGTTTTCCAAAAGACCGCGCCGCGCAGGTCATCCTCGCCGCCATCGAGGGATATTTTGCAAACCACCCCTCCGCGCTAAAGACGGTCAGAGTGGTTTTATTCGACCAGGAAACAGCCGAAGTCTTCATCAAAGCGGCGCTTTCCAAGCAGACAGGTGAAGCGTGATTACCTCGCCGCAAAACCCCAAACTCAAACTTGTCCGTGCGTTGATGGGGCGCGCCAAAGAACGCCGCGAGGCAAACGCCTTCGTCGTGGAGGGCGTGCGGCTGGTGGAAGATGCGGTGGAAGCCGGCTGGAAGTTCAAGTTCGCCTTGTACAGCGACGGGCTGAGCGAGCGGGGCAGTACGGTGCTCAACAGGCTGAAAGCGAGCCGCGTCGAAGTGGACGAAGTGGCAGGCGACCTGCTGCAAAAACTCAGCGACACCGAAACGCCGCAAGGACTGCTCGCCGTGCTTGAACTCACCCCGTTACCAATTACCAATTCCCTAAATTTCATCCTCATCCCCGACCAAATCCGCGACCCGGGCAACCTCGGCACGTTACTCCGTTCGGCCGCCGCGACCGGCGTGCAGGCGGTTCTCCTGCCTCCCGAAACCACTGACGCCTTCGCCCCGAAGGTTCTGCGGGCAGGGATGGGAGCGCACTTCCGCGTGCCAATCCGCGAGATGGAATGGGAGGAAATCGGGCAAGTCTGCCGGGCGGCAGAGTTGCAAATTTACATCGCCGACATGGACGGCGCCTCCTGCTGGGAGACCGACCTGCGCAAGCCGCTTGCCCTGGTCATTGGCGGCGAAGCGGAGGGAGCCAGTGAAGAAGCGCGGAAACTGGCAAGCGGAAGAATTTCCATCCCCATGGCAGGCAGCGTCGAATCGCTCAACGCCGGCGTGGCAGGGTCGGTGTTGATGTTCGAAGTGGTCAGACAGAGGTCAGGAAGCGGTTACCGGCAATGAAAATCCGTTCCATCACCTATTTTTGCAACCCGCAATACCCGCTGGAAGAAAAAATCATCCAAAACGCGGGGAAGTTTCTGGCAAATGCCAGGTTGGCATATGAGGCGGCGGGATACGAAGTGCAGACGGTGCGCCTGGCAACCGTCCCGTTTCCCAAACTGCTCGGTGAAGAACACATCGAAAAACTCCCAGCGCTGACCCGCCAACTGGCGGACCTCGCCCACCCGCTCGGCATCGGCTACTTCTCGCTGGGACCAGCCTTGCCCGAAATGCCGCGCAGTTACCAGGTCATACCCGATGCGCTCTTCGTCGCCAAAGACGCCTTCTTCAGCGGCGTCATGGCAGACAAAACGCGCGGCATTGACCTCGCCGCAATCCGCGCCTGCGCCGAAGTGATCGTCAAATGCGCGCCCATCGAGCCGAACGGGTTTGCCAACCTGCAATTCGCCGCGCTGGCAAATGTCCCGGCGGGCGCGCCGTTCTTCCCCGCCGCCTATCACGACAGGGACAAACCTGCTTTTGCCATCGCCACCGAAGCCGCAGATCTCGCGGTGCAAGCGTTCGAAAACGCAAAAAGCATGGAGGAGGGACGAAACGCTCTGGTTGCCGAAATCGAAAAGCACGGGAAAAAACTGGCGAAAATTGCCCGCTCTTTGCGCGTCAGGTTTTATGGCATTGACTTTTCCCTCGCCCCCTTCCCCGACGACGCGCACTCGCTGGGAAACGCCGTTGAAAAGATGGGCGTTCCAAAAATCGGACTGCACGGTTCCCTCGCCGCCGCCGCCCTCCTGACCGAAGCGGTTGACCGCGCCAATTTCCCTCACACCGGCTTCAGCGGATTCATGCAGCCCGTGCTCGAAGACTCCGTCCTCGCCAAACGCGCCGCCGAAGGGACGCTCACCATCAAAGACGCCTTGCTCTACTCCGCCGTGTGCGGCACAGGCTTGGATACCATCCCCCTGCCCGGCGACGCCACCGCCGAACAACTGATTCCGCTTCTGCTCGACCTCTCTGCCCTGGCGCTGCGCCTCGACAAACCCCTCACCGCGCGGCTGATGCCCGTCCCCGGCAAAAAGGCAGGCGAAGAGACGAGTTTCGACTTTGGCTTTTTCGCAAACAGCAAAGTGATGGCGCTGGATTCGACTCCGCTTCATTTCCCCTTCACTTCCAACGAAGTCGTGTCAATCAAAAAACGTTGAATCGTCCGAACACAAAAACGTTCAAACTCTCACCCTCCACAGCGTAAACGGCTCGTCGAACCCTTTCACGTTCCCGGTAAACCGAGTCAACGCGCTGGGCGGAATGTTCTGCGCGATGTAGTTCAAGACCTCCGGGTCGGTGTAGAACTCTTCGGAGAAAATCAACTCGCCGCCCTGCGAAAACCCCGGCAGCCGCGCCGCGATATTCACCGTCGAACCGAAGTAATCGAGCCGGTCGTTCAAATTGACGACGATACACGGTCCCTTGTGCAAACCAACCTTGAGCCACAACACCGGCTCACCGCGCCCGGCAATCTCTGTTTGCGCCTTCCAGACCGCCTTCAACGCCTCGCTGGGATGGCGGAAAGCCGCCATCACCGCATCGCCCATCGTCTTGACCACTGCTCCGCCCTCCGCGGCGATGTGTTTTTCCATAATCTCGAAATGCTCGCGCACACGCCCAAAGGCGGAAGCGTCGCCAATCGTGCGATACATGCGCGTCGAATCGCGCAAATCGGTGAACATCAACGTCACTGAACCGATGGAAATCTCCTCGCCGGGGCGAACGACCTCCGAAGCAAACAAATCACGGAAGACCTGCAAAGCGGTCACATCCGCCGCCGTCGCCGCCTGATCGCTCCAGGCGGTGCGCTCCAGCGTAAAGGTTTGATCCGCCTCGGTGGCATTGACCAGGTTGAGGGTCGGCAGAAGCGAGACGCGCACCTCGCCGGGCGTCCACCCAAACGCCGTCACGCGCAAGTCGGGGCGCGGCATCCCCTCCTCATCCGCATACAGCGAGAGGGAACCGGGCGCATCCGAAGCGCGCAGGGTGTACCGCCCCGTTTCGAGCCGCACCGGCACCGGCAGAGATTTGAGCGCCGCCACCTTCTGCGTCATCACCACATGCGGCTGGAGTTGCGGGCTTCCCACACAAAACACCGCCTCGAACCGCACCGGGCGCACAGAGGGGTTGGGCTTGAAGACCACCTCGATGTTGTGGTCGAAGTTTGCGGTGAAATCAATCTGACAGGTGTTGCAATGCGACGCGCCATGCACCTCCGCCAGGTGGCTGTGACCGTCGGCAAGCCCGCGGCACGAGGGGCAAAGCAAATCCCAAGACATATCGAGAATGCCCGCCCGCGTGGCGCGCAGGAACATTTCCAGCACGGCGCGGCGGCTCACCCCCCAGCGGTCTGCCAGCGCATACGGGCGGATGCGCTGGAGCGACAAATCATCGGCGCGATCCAAAAACGCTTCGAGACGCGCCATCAGCGCCTCATCTACGCCCTGAGCGATCACCGCTTCACGCTGAGACCTGAAACGGGCGCGCCCGCCCGGGCTGAGTCCACGCGGACGGCTGACCTCGACCACGCCGACGCCCTGCGCCGCCATGCGGTCATACAAGCGGAAGGCTTTTTCGAAGCGCCGCCTGGCAACGACCCCAATCGCAAACGGAACCGCCAGCGGCGCAAGCAGGTGACCGGAAAGAATGACCGTCTCGTAAGTGAGCCTCGTCCCGCCGTTTTCGAGCGGGTCGAGAGTCACCTGCACCCGCATCTCCTCCAGCGGTCCCGCGCTGTACCTGCGCACCACCCCGAAGGAATACGGATACGTCCACTCGAACGGCTCCTCCTCCCATTCCACGCGGACGATGGGGAGTTTCATCCGCAGCCGCTTCACGCCCTTCACATTGCCGAGGGTTTCCACTTCGGGCTGACCGGTGTCGCGGTTGAAGCGGTTCGTATCCGAGGCGAGCGTCCAGAGCGCTTCGGGAGGGGACTCAAGGTCCCATTGCCAGGAAAAACGGAATTCTTGTGACATGATGAATGGACGAGCGAATTGCTCCGAATTTTACAGCCAAAACATAAAAAAAACGTTGCCATCCCATACTCCCCTTAACAAGACCTTAACCCCGAGCGGAAAATCTCTTATGGTATAGTTTGTTAACAACCATGTCTGAAACCATTCTCATCGTCGAAGACGAACCCGCGCTGCGCGACACCCTCGCTTACAACCTCAAAAAAGACGGTTTCACCGTCGAAGCGGTGGGCGACGGGCGCGCCGCGCTCGAATCGGCGCGCAAACTCAAGCCCGACCTCATCATCCTCGACCTCATGCTCCCCGAACTGGACGGCTTCGAAGTGGCGCGCATCCTGCGCAAGGAAATGTCCACGCCCATCCTCATGCTCACCGCACGCGACGATGAAATTGACCGCGTCGTCGGTCTCGAAGTGGGCGCAGACGATTACCTGACCAAGCCCTTCTCCATGCGCGAGTTGATGGCGCGCGTCAAGGCGCAGCTGCGCCGCACACGCCTCCTGCAGGAAGAAATGGCAAAGTCCGGCGCACTTCATACAAAGCAGGAAAAACTGACCTTCGGCGACCTGACCATCAACCTCAGCCGCCGCGAAGTCACGCGCAGCGACACCCCCATTCCGCTCAAACCGAAGGAATACGACCTGCTCGAATTCTTCGCCCGCCACAAAGGACAGATGCTCTCGCGCGAATTCATCCTTGAACGCGTCTGGGGCTGGGACTACATCGGCGACAGCCGCACCGTGGACGTCCACGTCCGCTGGCTCAGGCAGAAGATCGAAGACGACGCCAGCAGCCCAAAGCGCATCATCACCGTGCGAGGCGGGGGCTATCGGTTCGAGGGATGAGGCGATTTACGATTATCGATTTTTGAATGACGATTGATGAAAAACTTTCTAACCACTGAGTCACAAAGACACAGAGAAAAAAAAAATAATCAGCTCTCCGTGCCTCAGCGGCTCTGTGGCGAATGGCTTTCTACGTGAATTACTCATTCATCCTTATTGCTATTCTTATTCTCCTTGCCGCATGGTTTGCATGGCGGTATTACCGTCTGCGCCGCAGTGTGGACGACTTTGCCCGACAAATCCGCCAGCAAAATTTCGAGCCTCCAACCAGGGAACTCGAAAATCTCTCCAGCGCCATCGCCTCCCTCGCTTCAACCTTCGACCTTCGGCTGGCAGCCCTGGAGGCGGAACGCGCCCGCCTCGCCGCCGTCCTCGAACAGATGACCGACGGCGTGCTCATCGCCGACGCGCAGGGCATCATCCAATTTGCCAACCCCGCCGCCGGCAGACTCTTTCAGGCATCCCATCCTCTTCAGCGCAGCATTGCCGAAGTTCTCCGCCATCACCAACTCGTCGAAGCATGGCGGCGCTGTCAGCAGACGCGCGAAATGCAAAGCGAATCCGTCGAGGTGCCCACCCGCCACCAATATCTGCAACTCGTCGTCATCCCCGACCAGCACGCCAACGGGACACTTCTCCTCGCCCAGGACCTCACCCGCCTGCGCCGCCTCGAAACCGTGCGCCGCGACTTCATCAGCAACCTCTCCCACGAACTGCGCACCCCTCTCGCCTCCCTCAAAGCCCTGACCGAAACCCTGCAAGACGGCGCGCTGGACGACCCTCCCGCCGCCCGCCGTTTCATTGACCAGATTCAAACCGAGGTGGACGCCCTGACCCAGATGGCAACCGAACTGCTCGAACTCTCGCGCATCGAAGCAGGGCGCCTCTCTCTGGACCTTCAGCCTGTCCCTCCTGCCAAACTGCTGACCTCCGCCTGTGAAAGGATGAAACTCCAGGCAGAGCGCGCCGGTCTCACCCTGCGCGTGGAATGCGCGGAGACGCTGCCAAAGGTAAGGATTGATTTGCAACGGATGGAGCAGGTGCTGGTCAACCTCATCCACAACGCAGTCAAGTACACAAAGCCGGGGGGAGAGGTGGTTCTTTTTGCAGAGGCAGGGATCGGCGAGGTCCGATTCGCGGTGCGCGATACGGGAATCGGCATCCCGGCAGAAGACATCCCCCGCATCTTCGAGCGTTTCTATCGCGTCGAAAAATCCAGAGCTGGCAGCGGGACCGGGCTGGGACTGTCGATTGCCAGGCACATTGTGGAAGCGCACAAAGGGAAGATTTGGGCGGAAAGCGTGGAAGGACAGGGGAGCACGTTTTACTTTGCGATTCCCACCGCCTAAGTTTTGAGGGGACGGAATCCTTCGCCGAGCGCCTCGTGAGCATAGCCGATGACCATAAAGGCGCGCGGGTCCACTTCATGCACGATGGCTTTCAACGTCACCACTTCGGAACGGGTGATGACTACATAGAGAACGGGACGTTCCGCGCCGGTGTAGGCGCCGGTGCCTTCGAGAACGGTCACGCCGCGCAGGAGGTCATCCAGAATGCGCTGCGCCACTTCGCGCGGTTTGCTGGTGACAATCATCGCCGTGCGGACGGTGCCGCCGCCCTCGAGGGTGGTTTCGGCGACCAGTCCGCTGACGTAGAGGGCAATCATGGCGTAGAGCGCTTCCTTCCAGCCGAAGACGAATCCCGCGCCGAGGATGACCGCCGTGTCCACCATGAGGTAACTTTGGGTCATGGGGATGCCGCGCCAGTGATTGAGGATGCGGGCGAGGATGTCGGAGCCGCCGCTGGAGCCGCGCGCGCGATAGACCAGCCCGTATCCCACCCCGCTGACGATGGCGCCGTAGAGCGAGTTGAGAAAGATGTCGCCCTGCAGGTCGCGGATGAGGGCGGAGCCGGCGCCGTTGGGGGCAAAGAGCGGGGTTTTGAGGAGCAGGTCGGTGGCGAGGGAGTAGGCAACGATGGCGGTCGCCGTGCGCAGCGCAAAGCGGAAGCCGCCAAGAAACCGCCAGCCGAGGAGGAACAGGGGAATGTTGCCAATCAAAATCATCAGACCGATGGGCCAGCCGGTAAAGTGATTGATCAACTGTGAGATGCCGCTCACGCCTCCCGATGCCAGTTGCGCCGGGATGAAGAACAGGCGCAGGGAAACCGCCTGCAGCAACGCAGCAACGACGATGAGGACATAGTCGCGGAGAGTGGGCAAATAGTTCTTGAAGTTCTTCATGCGTCTTTCTCGTTGGAAGGTTCAAACGTGCAAACGTTCAAACGATTTCCACCCCCGCCAATTTTTCAATCACGCCCACAACGGCGGAGTTATCCAATTCGCCCATGCCAAGTTCGATCATTTGCTGGAAGAGAGCCGCATTCGCTTCCGTGCCAGAGACGGGGATGTCGTATTCCCGCGCCGTTTCGAGGACGATTTTCAGGTCTTTGAGCTGCATGTGAGCCTTGAAGCCGGGCTGGCGGTTGCCGGCAAACAAACGCGGCGGCTTGACATCCAGCGTCCAGCATTGCGCCGCGCCGCCCTTGATGGCGTCCACCACCTTGCGGGGGTCCACGCCGGCTTTTTTCGCAAAGACGAGCAGTTCGCCCATCGCCACCATCTGCGCCGCGACCATGATCTGGTTGGCGGCTTTCGCCACCTGGCCGGCGCCCGCCTCGCCGACATGCGTCACGGTTTTGCCCATCGCTTTGAACACCGGCATGACCTTTTCCAGCGCCGCCGCTTCGCCGCCGACCATGATGGTGAGGGTGCCGTCCCGTGCGCCGATGTCTCCGCCAGAGACGGGGGCATCGAGGGCAGCGACGCCCTTTTCGGCGAGTCTTTCCGCAATCTGGCGGGCAACGGCGGGTTTAATGGTGGAGTTGTCCACGTAAATCAAGCCCTCGTGCGCGCCTTCGATGATGCCGTTTTCGCCCAGCACGACCTGCTCCACATCAGGAGAATCGGGCAGGTTGGTGAAGACCACGTCCACTTGCGCGGCGACCTCACGAGGCGAAAAGGCGGCGGCTGCGCCTTCGGCGACGAGTTCGTCCACGGCGGCGCGTGAACGGTTATGGACAACGAGGGGGAAGCCCGCTTTGAGGATGTTGCGGGCAATGGATTTGCCCATCAATCCGAGACCGATGTATCCGACTTTGAGCATGAACGACTCCTTGTGCAAGTGAATTGGGAGATTATAACCTCAGCCCCCCTCCGCACTAACAGCCCATCCCGCAAAACGCGGGATGGGGGAGGCAGATGGATGTCCAAAGCAAAGAGCCTGCCTCTTTTGCAGAGGCAGGCTCGAGGTCGAGAAAGATGCGGGCGGCGGGCTATTTGAGTTCGTATGTGACGTTGACGGTGACGGTGAAGGTCAACTGGCCGGGCTGGATCGGCACAGCCGCCGCTTCCGAAGCCGCTCCACCGCCGCCTCTGCCTTCCATCACAGGGTAGTACACGCTATCCTGGAAACTGATGTTTTGCAGGTCGCCGAGGCTCACGCCGGCCGCATCCGCCAGTTCGCGGGCTTTCGCTTCGGCATCCTTGACTGCGTCGGCGCGGGCTTGCTTGAGGGCAGCATCCTTATCTGCCACGTCGAACTGGACGCTGTTGACGGTGTTGGCGCCCGCCGCAATAACGGTATCGAGCAATTCACCAAGTTTATCGAGGTCGCGCACGGTCACATAGACGGTATTGTCCACCGAATAATACTTTTCGCCCGTGGAAGCGCCGGTAACCGGGTCATACTTATCGAACGGGTAAATGCTGAAATTCGTCGTGCGAATGTCCTTGGCTTCAATGCCGAAATCGCGAAGCGCCTGAATCATCTTCTGGGTTTGGGCGTTGTTTTCATTCACCGCCTCCGAAGCCGAGGGTTTCTCGGTATGCACGCCGACGTAAATGTAGGCAATATCCGGCACAAGGTAGGCAGTTCCCGCGCCAGAGACACTGATGGTGCGAAGCGGCGCCTGCCCGGCAACCGCCGGTCCGCAGGCGCTGACCACCAGCGCCAGCAGTGCAACAACAGCAACAAGATAGAATTTGGTCTTCATGGTTAAACTCCTTTAGGAAATGGTTCCTCGCTGGTAAGACGATGGCAGGTTCAAAAAGTTCCTGCAATTTCGGCGAATTTTGGTACAATCCTGACACATTTGTTCTACCCCAAAGGGACGACATGCCCATCAACTATCAGGAAGTCTATTCACAGATTCAGACCATCGGCGCGGGCGCGAAGGAAAGAAAAAAGAGGAAGGAAGAAGCGCAAGCCCTGGCGCGCGAGCTGCTCGCCAACTTTGATTCTCAACTGGATTTCCTGCGCGCCAAAGTGGATTCTGCCAAAGCAATTGACCCCAACTTGCGCTGCGCCTACCCTCTCGACGAACCGCTCGCCTCTTCCTTCGACGTTCAGCCTGTCTCCGTCTCCCCCACCCTGATCGCCGCCGACGGCTCGCAAATCAACCCCGACCGTCACGCCGCTGTGCAGTTTGGGCTGGTCAACGTGGGCGCGATCATCATGAAGATGAACTCCGCCGAGCCGCCTCAAACTGTCACCGAAAGCGAACTGCTCTTCGGCGACGACCTGCTTCCCAACGGCATCCCTATGTCCGACGGCATGGTGGCGCTGCGCCGCGACCTGAAAGAGCGCGAAAAACTCGATGAATTATCCAAAGGCATCGAGGGAGAGGTGGTCACTTTTACCGATGGTCCCATCGAGCTGTGGGGGGCAAAGGGCGAGGATGCGCAAGATTATTCCGCCTTCGTCGAAAGATATCAATCGGTGCTTTCGCGCCTGCAATCGCGCGGAGTCATCACCGCCGGCTACGTGGACAAACCCTCTGCCGACCTGGTGGTGCGTCTGCTGGAAATCGCCATGGCAGATGGCGAACAAATCCAGCGCCTGCGCGACTTCCATCCCCTGCGCGGCGTGAGCGACCGCTGGCTGTACGGTGAGCGCGAAAAGCCGCTCCTGCCGCCCGGGCATCGCTCGGCGGTGTTCAAAATCCAATCCAGTTCAGAGAAGCGTTATACGGGCGTGTTATCCCTGCACTTTTTCTACCTCAATGCCGGCACGGAGGGACATCCCTACCCCGTGCGGGTCGAAATCCCCAAATGGGTGGCGGAGGACAGGGAAAAACTGAATTTACTGCAGGCAGTTCTCATCGAGCAATGCCGCATGATGGGCGGCAAACCCTACCCGTATTTGCTCAACCGCGCGCATGAAATTGCAGTCGTGAAAAACGAGGAAAAACAACAAATCGAGCAATTGCTTTCCATGGAACTCAGGAAGCAGGGCGAAGAACCCGACAGCGCTTCGCACAAACAGACTGGAAAAGATTCTCTCGCAAGCGGCAGAAAGAGGTATGGAACATGACCGACTCAATCGAAATCGGGCGCTTACTCCGCGCAGGGACCACAGGCTTCGTTGCAGGGTGCCGCGTCAACCAATTGGATGCTCCTTCGTTCGGGGCGCTGGTGCGCGCGTCGCTGGGGAACGGCTACCAAATCTTCGGCATCATCTACGATATTCACATTGACGACGACGGGCTGGTGCGCCAACTCGTCACGGCAGATAACGTCAGCGATACAGTGATGAACGACAACCGCGTCAACCGCATCGTGCCGGTGGAAATGTCTGTGCTGGCGGTGGGATACGAACAGGATGGGAAAATTTTCCATCTCCTGCCGCCCCGTCCGCCGTTGAGTTTGGATGTGATTCGTCTCTGCGACGATAACGAGATTACGCGGTTCACAGAACGCTTCGGGTACTTCAGGCATATCATCGCCAACAAGGACGTCCCTGTCGGTGAAGTGGTGGCGGCGCATATTTTCCAGGCAAGCAGGGCATGGAAATCAGAAAGCGGAAAATGGAAAGAGGCGGCAACGCAGGAAGTGATTACCCTGCTGCGCGATGATTACCCGACGTTGATGGCGGTGCTGGGCGCGTTGAGCGACGTAAGCGTGTAAGTTTTCGCGATCAGATCACTCTCTCCACCTTGAACGGCGTCCCTTCGGGTTGCTGCTCGTCGAACTCCCGCGCCGCCAGGTGACCGGCGAATACCGCCTGGGCAATGATGTTCGGCGCTTCGGCGTCGCCAATCAGCCGCAAAGAGCGCAGTTTGCCTGCTGCAAGCGCAGGCTGAAGAGCATAATACAGCGCATCGTTGGGGAGTCTATCGCTCACCAGCACAACCCCATCCCGCGGCAACTCGTTCGTTTCTCCCGAAATCGTATTCGATAATTTCACAAAATCATTTCCAATTTCGCTGACCACACTCTGCACATATAACTTCACGCCAAGTTTCATCAACCTGGATTGAATCCGCTCCTGCTCCAGCGTGAACTGTGACCAATACGAGACCATCGGCGCCGGCGTAACCAGCGAGACTCTGCAGCCGTTCATGGCGAGCAGTTCTGCCAGCACGCCGCCCATGTAGTAGTGGTCGTCGTCGTAAATCACATAATCACCAAGCGCCAATTTACCAATCGCCTCTGCCTGCATCAAATCATCGGGGGTGAAAACATTCTGCGTGTCATGTCCCGCTATCGGCTTCCACAAGGTGCGCCCCACCCCATCGCGCCGCCAGGCTGCGCCGGTGGCAATGATGACGTTCTGCGCCCCCGCTTCGAGAACGTCATCCGCCGTCATCGGGCTGGAAAGATAGAGCGAGACGTTCTTCATTTTTCGGATCTGAGTCAACCGCCAATCTATGACGCGCCGCCATTCGTTCAGCCCCGGCAGCGCCGACTCGCGCAGGACGCGCCCGCCCGCTTCCCTCCGCGCCTCCAGCAGGGACACCCGATAGCCGCGCTGACCCAGCGCCCGCGCACACTCCAGCCCGGCGGGTCCCGCGCCAATAACCATCACCTCTTTGTCGCTTTTCCTCGGCGCGATGATTTCGGGATGCCAGCCGCGCCGCCATTCCTCGCCCATCGTCGGGTTCTGCGTACAGCGGATGGGAACATAACGGGTATCGCCCGTCACGCAGATGTTACAGCCGATGCATTCTCGAATATCTTCTATCCTCCCTTCTTTGATTTTTGTTGGCAGGAACGGGTCGGCGATGGAGGGACGCGCCGCGCCGATGAAATCCATCACGCCGCGTTTGATTGCCGAGACCATCGCCTCGGGCGAAGTGTACCGCCCCACGCCGACGACGGGTTTCCTCGTCAGTTGCTTCACAAAGGAAATGTACTTCTCCTGATACCCCTCTTTCTCGAAGCGCGAGGTCGCCGAGTCATGGCTCCAGCCGCTGACGTTCACATCCCACAGGTCGGGCAGTTCCGCCAGCATGGCAATGACATCATGCCCCTCGCCCTGATGGGTGATGCCGTCCTCGCCAAGCAATTCATCCACCGCAAAGCGCACCGCCACCGCACACCTGTCGCCCACTACTTCTTTTGTATCCTCGATCAACTCCCGCAGGAAGCGCACGCGGTTTTCCAGCGAACCGCCGTATTCGTCCGTGCGGTCGTTGTAACGCTTCACGATGAACTGCATCGCCGCCGTCATGCCGTGACCCGCATAACAATACACGATATCGAAGCCCGCCCGCTTCGCCCTGAGCGCCGCCTGCCGATGCCACCTGCGCACATTGCGAATGTCTTCCTTGTCCATGCGGCGGGTTTGCACGGGTTCATAGCCCGAACCGCCCAGCGTCCCCATCGAGCGCGGCGCGAGCGGCGGCACGCGCGAATACAGGTTCACAGCGTCAATCCCGTTGTACGAGAGTTCGATGCCCGCCAGCGCCCCGTGACGATGCACTGCCTCCGTCATCAATTGCAGGGCGGGAATGTCCTCATCGCTCCACAGCCTGCCCTCGAAATACGGCGAGAGGTCGCTCGTGTGGTGAATCTCGGTTTCTTCGGTGCAGACCACCCCCCAGCCTCCCTCCGCCTTCATCCCGCGCATCGCCGCCATGCCGTGCGGCATGCGGTAGCCGAATCCGTTGCAGTGCGGCACCTGATAAAAACGGTTGGGCGCGGTGACGGGTCCGATACGAAGCGGTTCGAAGAGAATATCAAACGGGCTGGTCATGTTGGCATCCTTTTTGGTCAAAGAATACCATCCGATGACTCAGCCCGTCAAATGATTTTCGTCCGCGCTTTATTTCAGCAAGCCGGGGATGACCTTCAACATTTCGCTTCGCACCCGACGGAAAACCTGCATCTGCTCTTCGTCCGTTCCCTCCGCTTTGGCAGGATCCACAAAACTGTGATGGACGCGTCTGCCCGCTCTGCCGGGCCACACGGGACATTCCTCCGCCGCCGAATCGCAAACCGTGACAACGAGGTCGAAGTCCTTCACGGGCAGGTCGTCAATGTGCTTCGATTTACCCACGTGGACAATGCCGATTTCGTTGAGCGCCTGAATCGCCTTGAGATGAACGTAACCGGCGGGCTTTGTGCCGGCGGAGTATGCCTTCCACTGGCTGCCGTAGTGTGCGTTGACGATGGCTTCCGCCATTTGCGAACGGCAGGAGTTGCCGGTGCAAAGGAACAATACGGTTTTCATTTATCCAAATCTTCCGGTGATGTAATCTTCCGTCCGTTTTTCTTTGGGGGCGGTGAAGATGGCGCTTCCCTCACCGTATTCGACAAGTTCGCCCTGCAGAAAGAACGCGGCGTAGTCAGCGGTGCGCCCCGCCTGTTGAATCGAATGCGGCACAAGGACGATGGTATAGTCTTTTTTCAGTTCCTGCAATGCGGCTTCGACCTTGCCGGTGGAAATAGGGTCGAGTCCCGAGGTCGGCTCATCGAGCAGAATGATTTCGGGCTGCAGAGCCAGCACACGGGCAAGGCAGATGCGCTGCTGCTGTCCGCCGGAGAGGGCAATGGCGGGGTCGTCGAGGCGGTCTTTGACCTCGTCCCAGATGGCGGCAAGCCGCAGACTGCGCTCCACCGCCTCGTCGAGGCGCGAGCGGCGCGTCTCACCTGCCAGTTCCAGCCCGTAGGTCAGGTTGTCGCGGATGCTCATCGGCAGGACGACCGGGCGGGCAAAGACCATGCCCACTTTGCGGCGCAGGGCAATGACATCCGTTTTCGGGTCTAGGATGTTTTCGCCGTCAATCATGACTCTTCCCTCCACAACCTGCACATCTGCCAGGTCGTTGAGACGGTTGAGACAGCGCAAGAGCGTGGATTTGCCGCCGCCTGCCGGTCCGAACAGAACCGTGATGGCGTTGGCGGGAATCTCCATGCTGACGTTCCGCAGCGATTCGGTGCCGTCGGAGTATTGGAGGGAGAGGTTTTCGATGATGATTTTGTTCATTTATGATTTTTTCTGCGTCGTTTGCGCTCTCTAGCGCAAACCTGGCAGGCGCGAATTCAGCGTTAGAGAACGTCTGTTACGCGCCACAACAACACTTGTTACACAACCCTGATCACCACTGCCTCTTCGCCCTTGCCCGCGAGCGGATCACCGTTGCGATGACATTCATTCCCAGCACAAACACCAGAAGCACCAGCGCCGTGCCGTATTGAATTTGAATTGGCATTTCGGGAACCTGCGTGGAGATGACGAAGAGGTGATACGGCAGCGCCATGGTCGCGTCGAACGGGGAATTGGGCAGGCGCGGCAGGAAGAACGCCGCCCCGGTAAACAGGATGGGAGCGGTCTCTCCGGCGGCGCGCTCCAAGCCGAGAATGACCCCGGTGATGATGCCCGGCAGCGCTTCCTTCAGGACGATGCGGCGGATGGTCTGCCAGCGGGTGGCGCCCAGCGAGATACTCACCGTGCGGAACGCCTGCGGGACGGCGCGCAGCGCCTCCTCGGCGGTGCTGATGATGACCGGCAAGGTCATGATGGAAAGCGTCAGCGAGGCGGCAAGGATGGAGGTGCCGAATTTGAGGAACAGGACGAATAACCCCAGCCCGAACAGTCCATACACCACCGAGGGGATGCCTGCGAGATTGATGATGGCAATGCGGATGGTGCGGGTGAGGGGCGTATCGGCGGCGTATTCGGAGAGGTAAATGGCGGCGGCGATTCCCAGCGGGACCGAGAACACGGCTGTGCCAACAGTCAGGTACAGCGTGCCGATGATGGCTGGCAGGATGCCGCCCGCCCGCATCCCTTCGCGCGGGAAGCCGGAGAGAAATTCCCACGAGACGGCCGGCATGCCCTGCAGCAGGATGTAAATCACCACCGCAATAATGGGGATGACCGTTGCAAGCGCCATGAGCGTCAGAGCGGTAAAGCCCAGGCGCTGGATGAGGTTGCGGGAGGAGGAAGAGCGGGTCATGGGGGGGATTGGTGATTAGTAAATGGTATCAAGAGAGGATTCGTTCTGCGCGTTTTTTGGCTTTGAACACCACCGACGAGGCGGCAATGTTCACGCCCAGCGAGATGAGAAACAAGACCATGCCGATGAAGAACAGCACATGGTAATGCACGCTCCCGTTGGCGACCTCGCCCATTTCGGCGGCAATGGTCGCGGTCATGGTGCGGACGGGGGAGAAGAGACTGCCGAGTTTTGTGGCAAGCACGGGGGCGTTGCCGGTCACCATCATCACGGTCATGGTTTCGCCGATGGCGCGCCCGATGCCGAGCATGACGGCGGTCAGCACGCCGGATTTCGCGGCAGGCAAGGTCACGCGCCAGATGGTCTGCCAGCGGGTGGCGCCCAGCGCCCAGGCGCCTTCACGGTAGGCGCGCGGAACGGAGTCGAGCGCATCCTCCGCCACAGAGACGATGGTGGGGACGGCGATCCCGCCGAGGAGCAGGGAACCGGTAAAGGCGGTCAGACCAGTTGGCAGGTCCAGAAAGACGCGCAGAAACGGCGAGAGGACGAGAATCCCGAGGAATCCGAGCACCACGGAGGGCAGTCCGCCAAGCAGTTCGACGAGCGGTTTGAGAATCTCGCGCACCCAGCGCGGGGCGATTTCGGAAATGTACACGGCAGTGCCGATGCCAAACGGGACGGCAATGAGCGCCGCGCCGAAGGTCACGATGAGGGAGCCGGTGAGGAGCGGAAGGATGCCGAAATATTCCTCGATGGGATACCAGCGCACGCTAAGCAGTTCGGCGATTTTGACATCGTTCAGGGCGGGCAAGCCTTCGCGCAGAAGGAAGATGAAGATGAGGACGACGAAGAGGATGGCTGAATAGCCCGAGGCTTTGATGAGACGGGTGATGAAGAATTCACGCCAGTTGAGGGATTTTTCCATGGTTTTCTTTTTTTCACCACGAGGGACACAAAGTCAAGCTAAATGAAGTTATCACTTCGCTTATGAACTTCACGGAAGAAGGGTGGGCAGAAATCGTCATGATGCGCCGCATGTGCCTTCGTGATCCTGGTGTTTATGGTTGTTTCACAGGTACAAAGCCGAGTTCGGCAACAATCTCCTGCGCTTCGGGGGAAAGGATCCAGTCGAGATATTCCTTGAGAATGCCCGTCGGTTCGCCGTTCGTGTACATGTACAGGTCGCGGGCAACGGCATAACTCTTGTCGTTCACGGTGGCGATGGACGGCAGGACGTACGCGCCGCCTGATTCTTTTGCAATGGCAATCACTTTCAAATCCGCCGGCACATACCCCAAGCCGTCATAGCCGATGGCGTTGGGATTCTGACGCACCTCGGTAATGATGCCTTCCGAGGAGGGAAGCAGAAGCGTATCCATCGAAAAGAGAGTCTTGTCGCCTTTTTTCCCTAGCCGCAAAACGGTTTCGAGAAAATAGACGTGTGTGCCGGAGTTCGTCTCGCGCGAGAGCCGCACAATGGGGCGGTCTTCGCCGCCGACTTCCTTCCAGTTGTTGATTTTGCCGCTGTAAATATCGGAAATCTGCTGCAAGGTCAGTTGGCTGACGGGGTTGTTCGGATTGACGATGACGGCAATCGCATCGCGCGCCACGACGAATTCGACGGGGTTGCTGCCGTTGGCTTTCGCCTCCTCGATTTCCTCCTGCTTGATCTGGCGGGAGGCGTTGGCGATGTCCACAGTGCCGTTGATGAGCGCGGCAATGCCCGTCCCCGACCCGCCGCCCGTCACCGAAATGCGGACGTTGGGATGGTCGCTCTGGTATTTTTCCGCCCACGCCAGCGCCAGGTTGACCATCGTATCGGAGCCTTTGTTTTCAATGTACGCTGTGGGCGTTTGAGGAGCGGCTTGCACAGATGAAGCCGAATTGCACGAAGAGAGAAGGAAGGATGTAAAAAGGACGAAGATAACGACGCGATTCATTGCGTGGAATTATAGTCGAAAGTATCGGACGCTGACATGATAAAATCGCTTCATGCCCGACCTTCAACCTGTTTTCTCCGTCCAAAGCCTCGACTTCTACTACGGACCGAAAAAGGCGCTCTCGAACATCAGCCTCGACATCGAGCCGCACAAAGTGACGGCGCTCATCGGTCCCTCGGGATGCGGCAAGTCCACGTTTTTGCGCTGTCTAAACCGCATGAACGACACCATCCCCGGCACGCGCGTGGAGGGGAAAATCCTGCTCGACGGAAGCGATATCTACGGCAGGGAAATGGATGTCGTGGATTTGCGTCAGCGCGTGGGCATGGTGTTCCAAAAACCGAATCCGTTCCCGCAATCCATTTTTGACAACGTGGCGTTCGGTCCGCGGGTGCTGGGCAGGGTGGAGAGCAAAAGTCAGTTGGAGGGGGTGGTGGAGGAAAGTTTGAAGCGCGCCGCACTGTGGGACGAGGTGAAAAACAGCCTGCATGAAAACGCGCTGGGCTTGTCGCTCGGTCAGCAGCAGCGGTTGTGCATTGCACGAGTCATCGCCGTGCAGCCCGAAGTGATTTTGCTGGATGAGTCGACCTCTGCCCTCGACCCGATTGCCACGCTGAGCATCGAGGAACTCATCGCCGAATTGAAGCGCGAGTACACGATTGTCATCGTCACCCACAACATGCAGCAGGCGGCGCGCGTCTCTGATTACACCGGTCTCTTCTGGCTGGGGGAACTGGTGGAGTTTTCCCCAACCAACGAGTTATTCACCCGTCCCAAACAGGAACTCACAGAAGCGTACATCACAGGGCGGATGGGATAGCAGACTGTGGCGCTCAAACAAACGAGTGGATGAGAACATCATCCACTCGTTTTTCATCACGCTCACCCGCTCGACCGATCACTGCTTCTGGCTCTTCCAAAACTCATCATCGGTGGATTTGATTTCTTTCATCTCACCCGTAACGATGAAAACCGTCCGTTCACAGATGTTGGTGACGCGATCGGCGAAGCGTTCGAGGTTGTGAGCCACCCACAGGAGCCAGTTGGCGCGTTCGATGGTTTTAGGATCCTGAATGATGAAGGTCATCAGTTCGCGATAGACCTGATTGTAGAGCGCGTCCACCTCGTCGTCTTCGACGGGAATCGCCCTTGCGGCTTCCGCGTCTTCATTGACAAAGGCGCTCAGGGCGCGGTGGAGCATATCCACGCCTTTTTGCGCCATGCGCGGCACGTCAATGAGCGGTTTGAGCAGGGGTTCGTCGCCCATGCGGATGTTGATGTTGGCGATGCCTTTGGCGTAATCGCCCATGCGCTCCAGTTCGGAAATAATCTCCAGCGCCGAAGCCAGCAGGCGCAGGTCGCGCGCCATCGGCTGCTGGGTGGCGATAAGCACCATCAACTTGTTCTCGATGTCAAAACGCTTTTTGTTGATTTCCTGATCTTCCGCAAAAATCCTTTCGGAGGCTTTGATGTCGCGTTTTTTCAGCGCTTCGACGGAGTCGAGAACTGCCTGCTCGACCATACTGCCAAGTACCAGCACATCATCCTTCACCTGCTGAATTTCGGTTTCAAAAGTTTTACGAAGCATAAATTCCTCGTTTCATACTCTGGTTGTCGTATTATATCCCTGATTTTCAGCCAAACCGCCCGGTGACGTAGTCTTCGGTGCGCTTATCTTTCGGGTTGGTGAAGATTGTGTCAGTGCGGTCATATTCGATGACCGTGCCAGAGCGTGAGCCATTGCCCGAAAGCATCATCATGGCGGTGTAGTCGGAGACGCGGGCGGCTTGCTGCATGTTGTGGGTGACGATGACGATGGTGTAGTCCTTTTTCAGTTCCTGCATCAACTCTTCGATTTTGAGCGTGGCGATGGGGTCGAGGGCGGAGGCGGGTTCGTCCATGAGAATCACCTGCGGCTCGATGGCGATGGCGCGGGCGATGCACAGCCGCTGTTGTTGACCGCCCGAAAGCGCCAGCGCGGACTTTTTCAGGTCGTCCTTCACTTCGTCCCACAGCGCCGCGGCGCGCAGACTGCGCTCCACCAGTTCGTCCATATCCCCTTTGTAGCCGTTGATGCGCGCCCCATACGCCACGTTCTCATAGATGGATTTGGGGAACGGGTTCGGCTTTTGGAAGACCATGCCGATATGGCGGCGCACTTCCACGGGGTTGACCTTGGGGTCGTAGATGTTCTGTCCGTAGAACAGCACTTCACCCGCCACGCGGGCGGTCGGCACCAGGTCGTTCATGCGGTTGAAGCAGCGCAGAAAGGTGGACTTGCCGCAGCCCGAAGGACCGATGATGGCGGTAATCTGCCGCGCGGGGATTTCCAGCGAGATGTTTTCCAGGGCGCGAAAGTCGCCGTAATCAACGTTCAGGTTTTTGACCGAGAGAGCAATTTCGTGTTTGTCGAGCATGTGTCACCTGTTGACCCTCCCCCCTATCCCCCTCTCCCAAAGGGAGAGGGGAGGGGGTGAGGGAGAGTGTTTACCACCTGATTTGCAATTTATTCCTCAATACAATCGCCAGGGCGTTCAGGCTGAGCAGCACCGCCAGCAGGACGATGATTCCCGCCGCCGCCAGTTGCTGAAATTCCGCTTTGGGCAGCGAGACCCAGTTGAAAATCTGAATGGGCAGCACGGTGAACAAATCCAGCGGACCTTTGAGGTCGAAGCGGATGTAGGTCAGCGCGCCGATGGTGATGAGCGGGGCGGTCTCGCCGATGGCGCGCGAGACGGCGAGGATGGTGCCCGTCAGGATGCCAGGCATGGCGTAGGGCAGGACGTGATTCTGGATGGTCTGCCATTGGGTGGCGCCGAGGGCAAGCGAGGCATGCCGAACCGATTGCGGCACGGCGCGAATCGCCTCGCGCCCCGAGACGATGAGAATGGGCAGCACGAGCAGCGCCATGGTCATCGAGCCAGCCAGCACACTGCGCCCCAGTTCCAGCCCGCGCACGAACAAGCCCAAGCCGAGCAAACCGTAAATGATGGACGGCACGCCCGCCAGGTTGGCGATGTTGATTTCAATGAAGCGCGTCAGCCAGTTGTCGCGGGCGTATTCTTCGAGGTAAATCGCCGCGCCCACGCCGATGGGGAACGCCATCAGCGCGGTCAGGCTGATCATCCACAGCGAGCCTTGCAGGGCGGAGCGCAAGCCCGATTTTTCGGGGAAGCGCGAGGGGAATTCGGTGAAGAATTCGGGGCGCAGCCATTTGTAGCCGTCCAGGATGATGTCAAGGATCAGGACGGAGAGCAGGAGCAAGCCGAGGGTCACCGCGGCGAGGCTGAGGAGTTGGAAAACGCGTCCGAAGCGCAGACGCAGGCTGAGGCGGGGGGCGAAGCGCCCGTCTTCGTTGGCGAAGAGTCCGTTCATTCGTACACCTCCCGATAGCGGCGGGTCAGCCAGTTGCTGATCAGGTTCATCACCAGCGTCATCACGAAGAGCAGCATCCCGACGGCGAAGATGGTCTTGTAGGCGATGCTTTGCTGGGGCGTGTCGCCCAGGCTGACCTGCACGATGTAGGCGGTCATGGTTTCGATGGATTGGAGCGGGTTGAGGGTGAGTTTGGGCTGCTGCCCCGCGGCGATGGCGACGATCATCGTCTCGCCGATGGCGCGGGAGACGGCGAGGATGAACGCCGCGGAGATGCCCGAAAGCGCCGCGGGAACGACGGTTCGCAGCGTGACCTCGAGGCGGGTCGCGCCCAACGCATACGCCGCCTGCCGAAGCGACTGCGGTACGGCGGACATGGCGTCTTCGGAGAGCGAGGCAACCAGCGGCAGAATCATGAAGCCCATCACGATGCTGGCGCTGAGGGCGTTGAAGGCTTGCGTTTGGGGCCAGATTTTTTGCAGGAGGGGCGTGACGAAGGTGAGGGCAAAGTAGCCATAGACCACGGTCGGCACGCCTGCCAGCACTTCGAGCATGGGTTTGAGGATTTTACGGGCGCGGTCGCTGGCGTATTCGCTGAGGTAGATGGCGGCAAGCAAGCCGAGCGGCAGAGCGATGAACATGGCGCCCGCGGCGACAAGGATTGTCCCGTTTACCAGCGGCAGGACGCCGAATTTTTTCGAGGCAAAGAGCGGGGTCCAGCGCGTTTCGGTGAAGAACTCTACGATGGAGACTTCCTGAAAGAAAAGGACAGTCTCCTGGAGCAGGACGGCGATGATGCCGAGCGTGGTGAACACAGAGACAACGGAGAACAACAGCAAGACCGCGCGGATGATTTTTTCGCGGCGGTCGTGGTCGGCGCGGGAGCGGAGGAGGACGGTGGAGGTGACGAGTTTGCTTTCGTTCATGTAAATTCCAGAGTAAGACTTCGGAGGCCGCGGAGACCTCCGAAGTCTTGTGGTGACGACATGAATGCCGCCGTGCTATTTTTCTTTCGCCAAAAGGTCAGAGAGCGAGACGCCAACGGTAGAGCCGAGACCCTCGAAGATGGAGCCTGTCACGCGCTTGTCGTAGCGCTGCTGGGCGAGGGCGTAGATTTCATCGGTCAGCGGGATGTAGCCGACTTCAGAAGAGAGCACGCCCGCGTTCTTCAGGTAGAACTCGATAAAGGCGCTGATTTCGTCCTTCTGGTCAATACGGGCGCGGTTGACGTAGATGAACAGCGGGCGGGAGAGCGGCTGGTAGGTTCCGCCTGCAACGGTTTCGGTATTCGGCAGGACGCAGTTGCCGTCGCCGTTGTCAATTGCCACCAGTTTGAGTTTGTCGGCGTTCTCTTCGTAGTACGCCAGACCAAAGAAGCCGAGCGCGTTCACGTCGCCTGCGATGCCCTGCACGAGGACGTTATCGTCTTCACTGGGGAGGAAATCGCCGCGGCTGGAGCCTTCCTTGCCGACAATCGCCTGGGTGAAGTAGTCATACGTTCCCGAGTCCGTGCCTGCGCCGTAGAGGGCAAGCGGCTGGTCGGGGAAGTCCGCGCGTACCTGATTCCAGTTGGTGATGACGCCTTCCGCCTCGGGCGACCAGATTTTCTTGAGTTCGTCCACGGTCAGGCAGGAGACGAAGTCATTTTGCGGGTTGACCAGCACAGCCAGACCGTCAAACGCGACAGGCAGTTCGACGTATTCGATGCCGTTCTGCTTGCACAGTTCGGTCTCCGATTCCTTGATGGGGCGGGAGGCGTCGGAAATATCGGTCTCGCCATTGCAGAACTTCTTGAATCCGCCGCCCGTGCCGGAGATGCCGACGGGCACGCGCACTTCAGGGAATTCCGCCTGGAATTCCTCGGCGACGGCGGCGGTGATGGGCGCAACGGTGCTGGAGCCGTCCACGAGGATGGTGCCTTCGACGGGACCAGTCTTTTCAACTTCGACAACCTTCTCGACGACCTGGGTCTGGATGACAGTCACGGTTTCGGGTGTGGCGGCAGCAGGCGAGCCGCAGGCAGCGAGCAAAAGGCTCGCCGCAACAAACACGAACAACAATGAACGAACAGTTTTGGTCATTTCTGATTCTCCTTTTATTTTTGTAACAATGCGATGATAACAACCGCCCTTTAATGACATTGGAAGAAAGGGTTAACGTCTTGTTAAGAAACGCCCTGCAGGAAAGCCCTTGAATAACTCACCCTGCGCGGTAGCGCGAGATTCATCTCGCCTAAAAATGCGAGATGAATCTCGCGCCACAGAAAAATTGCGTAACATCAGTGAATAAAAAAACTGTCCGCCGGAGCCAGCGGCGGACAGCGTCTCCCTCAGGAGACAACACAAGGAGGAGAAGTTGGATTGGTCATTTCGATTTGCCGCTCTTCAGGTCGCTCTGGCGTTTCTGGAATGTGTCCACAGCGAAGATTGCCGCCAGGCTGAAAATCATGATGGTAAGGAAGATTGTTTCCATGTTATTTCTCCTTGAAGATCGCCATCAGGAAAAAGAAAGTAAAGACGATGATAAGCGCCTCCATGCGGACCTCCTATCCGTGCGCCGCCAGGCGGGTCAACGCGCTTCCGAGGTAGTTCGCCGCCCAACTGCCGAGGATGCGGACGGGCGTCCATTCCTTTTGTTTGCGGATGCGGACGTTCCTGCGCTTCAATGCCTCGACCAGGTCCTGGGCGGTGCGCCCCTCGAACTCGGTTGCGCCCAGACCAATCGCCTCGACGACGTGCGCATCACTGCTGGCGGTTTGGGCGATGTCCAACCGTTCGGCGAGGATGCGGGCATAGTGATTGCTCATCCTGTCTATGGCGGTGGCGTTGTAGGTCTCGATGGCGATGAGAATGCGGGCGGCATGCGGGTTGCGGAACGCACGCAGGATCGAATAGGCGCTCAGGCTTTTCATGCCCAATCCGCCTGCCATGGGATGCGGAGCAATGCAAAAGCCGCCCAATTCCCCCACTTTGAGGATGGTCTCGACCAGCGGTCGCGCGTGCGGTATTTTCTCCGTGACGTTGAGCGCCAACAGGTCGCCCTCGGAGGTGGTCACCTCAGTGCCCGGGATGACTTCCAAGCCGTGAGAAGGAGCGAGCTCCAATGCCTTGAGCGAACCTTTGATTTCATCATGGTCGGTGACGGCAATCACGTTCAGCCCGATTTGTCTGGCGCGCGTCAAAACGGCTGGCACGGAGGCGGTGCCATCGTAACTGTAAACGGTGTGAATATGCAGGTCGGCAAGTCCCATGTTGCTCCTTCGGTTTCTCCCTCAGTGTAGCAAAGGACATTTAAGGACAGTTCAAGAACGGTTTAAGAGCGGGTTAACGATTTAAGACACAAGAGCCCGGGAGGAGAACCGGGCTCTGTGTAGAGGAGAGATGTAGTCTTTTTTGGCGCGGGTCAGGAGCGATTTCGCACGTCTTCCTGCTGGCACAAGAAGGCGGGCTGCTTCTGCCGCACGTCCACGGAGATGACCACAAGCAAACCCAAAACCAACAAAAGGAGGAGAGTGACCACGCCCGTAGGATAGCACACAGCCCGGAAACCGTGCTTTACAGGGAGTTTGCCAACGCAAAACAATTATGCAAGCCGATTTTCCCCTTGTGAGCGACTGGAGTTTAGAGTTCGTTTGAAGTCAAAATCATTTTGACGCAGATTACACGAAATTTACGGAATCGCATGGATTTTTTCTCAAGAACTCCGTGTAAATCCCTGAAATCCGCATGCGGGTTTTGAGTTGTGAGCGCCCAATGCGCCGACAATTTTGTCTTTCAACGCATATCAAAATAAGCTCTAAACTCGAGTGGGCGAGATGGTTTCAGCAAATCCCCCTTCCTGCACGCCTTCTTACCCAAACTGACTGATCACCCCCGCAACCAGACAAATCTGCCCGAGGTGATAGGCGGCAATGTTGAAAATCCGTCCGTTTTGGATGGGGGCAACGAACTTGTTCCACGCCAGAATGATGTCCGAAAGATAGAAAAGAAACGCTCCCACGCTAACCAGCAGAGACGCGCCCGCCTTCCATGCCGGGTTCGAGAGGGTGGTCATGGCGGCGTACAGCATCGCCGTAATCACCGCCCCATACAGGATGACAGGCGCGACCAGCCGCGACTGTCCGCCGGCGCGCATCGAAGCGACAATCCGGCGCATCACCCGCACCGCGCCAACAGACAGGATGACGAGCAATACCGCCTGCCAAAAACCGAACTCCCTCAATTCGTTCTGGAAACCGGCAAGATAGGAAAAGTGTGCGAACAGGAAAGCCACAAGTCCATACAGAAACCAGCGCTCCTGCTGGAACATCAGGAACACATCCCCCGCCAGCGAAAACAACACTCCCAGCCCAAACCAGAACGCCAGCCCCTGCACGCCTGTGCTGAAATACAGCCATCCGAACAGACAAACCATCACCGCCGGCTTGGTCAGATATTCCAGTCTGCCCCACCCCCTCCACAACACCATCACCTGCCACACCGCAAAGCCAACCGCCAGGATGAGCCAGAGAATCATTTGTGCCTCCCAATTGCGCCAGCGCTATTTTTTCTTCTTCGCCCGATACCCAAACCTCTGCAGGGCGTTCTCGTCGTTGCGCCAATCTTTCAACACTTTTACCCGCAATTCCAAAAACACGGGACGTCCGCCCATCGCTTCGATCTCTCTGCGCGCATCACTGCCAATCCGCTTGAGCATTTTGCCTCCCTCGCCGATGACAATCCCCTTCTGCGAGTCGCGCTCCACGAAAATCGTCGCGGCAATGTACGCCATGCCGTTCTCGCGTTCCTTGAACTCGTCAATGCGCACGCCCACGCTGTGCGGCACCTCGTCGCGCAGGTTGTTCAGGCACGCCTCGCGAATCAGGTCGGCGGCGATGTCGCGTTCGTAGGCATCCGTGACCTGGTCCTCGTCGAAATCCGGCGGGCGGATGGGGCTGAGGGAAATCAGCAGATCGAGCAACTCGCCCAGATTCTTCCCCTGCAGCGCAGAAAGCGAAACGACGTGCGCCTCTTTCTTCACCGACGCTTGATACGCTTCGAGATGGCGGGTCAACGCCTCAGCCTGGATCAGGTCTATTTTGTTGGCGGCAAGCACGAGCGGAGTCCGACGCGGCAGACCGTCGAGCAGGAGCCCAATCTGTTTGTCCTCCTCCGTCGGCGGCACAGACGCATCCACCAGCCAGAGGACGACATCCACGCCTTCGAGCGCCTCCTGCGCTTCCTGATTGAGGAAGCGTCCCAGTTTGTGACGCGGGTTGTGAATGCCGGGCGTATCTACAAAGACGAGTTGATAGGCGTCGGTGGTGAGAATGCCCAACTGGCGCTTGCGCGTGGTCTGCGGCTTGGGCGAGACTGCCGCAATCTTCTGCCCAAGCAGGGCATTGATGAGCGTGGATTTACCGACGTTCGGACGACCGATGACAGCGATGTAACCCGTGCGGAAGTCGTTCATGGAATCCTTTCGTAGATGCGGATGGAGGGGTTGATGAACTCGAAGCGGATTTGCGGCAGGTAAGGCGGCAGGGTGTATTTGAATTCGGCGATAAGTTTGTAGTGTTCGGAGCCGCCGCTTTCGAGTTGTTTGAAGAAACCGCATTCAACCGGCATGGTTTCGCAGTAATGGGGGGCGTTGAATTTGTCGGCGGTGAAACTGTCCACAACGAAGTAATCGGTCTGGCGGTCCAGGAGCCCTGCCTCGCCGGCGTTGTATTCGAACTTGTCGCTCACCGGCAGGGGTTCACTGCCTTTGATAAAGTAGATGGGGTAGTTGTGTTCGCGGGCAAAACGCTCCGCCGGCAGGGTGGGAGGGTAATAGGTGTGCTCGAGGGCGCTGCCCAGCGGCAGGGTCTCCATAAAGGCGCTGGCAGGGATGCGCGCATCGTTCATCACCAGCAGCATCAGGCTGAGCAGGCGGGCGAGGGAATACAGGACGATGCCCGTCACCGTCAAATTGACTGCCAGCGGAAGGATCGATTTGCCCGTCGCTTTCGCCCGCGCGTGCAGGTCCGCGAGGAAGAACGCGGCGAGGACGGCGAGGAACGGCATCAGCGTCAGGAAGTAGCGCAGTTGGTAGTTGTAGGAAATCGTCATCGGCAGGTCGAGGACGAGGATTGCCAGCAGGAGGACGGCGAAGGGTTTCGTCTGCGGGTCTCCGCTTCGCCAAGCCTTGATGACCTTCCAGACCACCCAAAGCAGCGCAGCGGCAAACAATAACATGAGCGTAAGCCCCAGTCCGTTTGCCATGACGCCATATTGACCGATAAACCCGCGCACGCTGTCGGGCTGGTGACCGTAGTTTGCCTGCCATTGCAGGGTGGAGAATAACCGCTTGAAGTAAAACGCCATCCAGGTTAGCGCTTTGGGGGTGCCGAGGGCAAACCCGAGGAAGGCAAGCACGGCGCTGATGAACAGCGTCTCGCTGATGGAGAGCCAGTTTTTGCGGAGGTCTCGCCGCCCTTCGAGCAGGTACATCGTCAGCGGGGCGAGGACGAGGCTCCCGCCGATGTATTTACTCGAAGCCGCCATGCCTGCGGTCAGGAAGGAGGCGTAGAGCCAGAGGCGATTCCCGCGCCGGGTGTATTCGAGCAGGAAGAAAACGGAGAGAGTGGTAAAGAAGACAAGGTAGGTGTCGTTATGGGCGAAACGTCCGTTGTGGGACATTTCGCTGACACAAATGAGGAGCAGTCCGCTCAAGCCGGCGACCGTGACGCTCGCTCCGATGCGGCGGGCGATGAGGTAGGCGAGGACAACTGTCAGCCCGGCGAGAACCGCCGAGAGGACGCGCGAGGCAACCAGGATGTCGCCGTCGGTCTTGCCGAGCGCCAGGAGCAGTTTCCCGAGGTAGAACATCGCATACTGCGGCAGGTCGGGGTAGTCGAAGTTGTATTCGCTGAATTGCCACTCGCCATGCAGGGCTTTGATGGAGCGGACGACGATCTCATCGGGATGCCAGACGCTCGGCGCGCCCCACGAGATGCCCGGCAGGGTGAAGGCAAGGAAAAGCAAAAACAACCCCAGAGGGATGAGAAATTCGTATTTTTGGAGGTTTGTTTTGTGCGGGGAAGATGAGAGTGTCATAGGCGGTAAGATGCCTTATCTTATCACGCCATCACCGCGCCTTCCAATTTCAACAGCCATTCTTTGGTGGGCAATCCCTCGCCGCCGCCGTAGCCGTGGAGTTTGCCATCCGCGCCGATGACGCGGTGACAGGGGATGACGAGCGGCATAGGGTTCATGGCGTTGGCGCGACCGACGGCGCGGTAGGCACGCGGACGGTTGATTTCGCGGGCGATGTCCATGTAGGTGCGGGTCTCGCCGTAGGGGATGCGGTAGACCGCCTGCAAGGCTTCGCGCTGGAACGGGGTGAAGGACGTCCAGTCTATGGGGATGGTGAAGGCGGTGCGTTTTCCGTTCAGGTATTCGGAGAGTTCGCGGGCGTAGGGCTTGATCTTCTTCGCATCCGGCTGGACAGGACGTTTGAGCCGCGCAAGGTATTGATCCAGCGTGGATTGAGAATCCGCCCATTCGACGGCGACCAGTCCAAAGTCCGAGGCGGCGAGGCGCAAATCCCCAAGCGGAGTTCCGTTCAGTTCGCCGGTGTAGATGGGAGATAAGGCAGGCGTTTTGGTCTTCATAAAAAATCACCACCGAGGAAATGCCTCGATGGTGATTATAGTACCTTTTAGATTTCAGACTTCAGATGTCAGACTAATAGTTCGATACCATGTCAATCAGCCCGAGTTCGCGGGCGCGGTGGTCGCACCAGCGGAAGGTGAACACCGACACGACCGCGAAGACGACCGTCAGCCCAAGCAGGATGCCGAGCAATTGCAGGTTGCTGTATTGGGCGAGCGTGGGGAAGGCTTGCGCCACCTCGCCGATGAGCGAGCGTCGCATGAGTTCGAGCCAGTAGGTGATGGGCATGACGTAGCCGATGGGACGCAGCCAAGCAGGGAGTACCTCGAGCGGGAAAATCGCGCCGCTGAAGAGGTAGAGCGCGCCCGCCACCGCCTCGCCGATGAGGAAGAAGTGATGCGCCACCATGAGCGTGATGCTGGCGAGGATCAACCCCATCATGGCGAGCATGGTCACGCCGACGAGAAGCGAGACGAGGAAAAGCCCCCAATTGACCTGCGTCAGGTCGAGCGGGACGTTGAGGAAGAGCACGCCCGCCGTCAGGATGACGATGACCGCCACGGTCCCGATGAGGAAGCGCGAGACGCCGCGTCCCAGCCAGTAGAAGGGAATCTTGATGGGCGCAATGTACATGTATTTGAGCGTCTTGTAATGCTCGCGGTCGTCAATGACCGCCCACGAGACGCCCGCCATCACCGCGCCAACGTAGGTGTAAAAGGCGTTGCCGAGATAGATGTAAGGGAAGAGCGGCGAGTTGTAATTGCCGCCCGTGATGATGCTGTACATGACCACAAGAATGGCAGCGGATGCCAGCGGTTTGATGATGACATAGATGGCGAACAGGAAGGGATCGGTCCAGTTCGACTCGACCTGCCATCCCAGCCAGGTTGCCATGGTGAAAGAACGGATGGTTTCGGAACGGTTCATTAAATCTCCACTTCAACCATTTACCAGTTACTGCTTACCAAAAATTGTTAACTGTTAACTGACGTTACGCAGTTCATTCGTGCCGCGACATTCATGTCGCCTGAAACCACGAGATAAATCTCGCGCCACCGCGTAAGGTGAGCTGGTAACTGGTAATTGGTAATTGGTAAGTTAGCGTCGGCTTTCCGTCAGCCTGCCCTCTCGAACGGCAAGTTTTTCCATGTAATCGAGCAGGAACTTGGCGCCAACGAGAAAGACCACGCATAGAACGATCAACACGGCGATTTCCACTTTCACGCTCAAAAAGCCGAGCAGTGCGCCCGAAGGGAAGACCAGTTGACGCATCGCATCCAGCCCCAGCGTAAGCGGAATGATCGAAGCCGCCGCAGCGACCCAGAAATTGAACGACTTGATCGGGAAGTAAAACCCCGAAACGAGATAGATGGGCTCCTGCGCCAAATTCGAGATGTGCCACGCCTCGCGGCTGAGCAGCAGGAACAGCGAGGCGCTCATCATGCCCATGCCGTACAGCGCGGTCATGGCGAGGAAGAAGACCAGCAGGAGTTGCGTGAAACTGGCGACCGAATACGTCACGTTGAACATCAGCGAACCGACGATGACAATCGCCGTGGCACGCAGAGCCGTGGCAAACAACCCGCCCACCGCCATGCCGAGCAGAATCGCCATCATCGAGTTGGGGGCGATGATATACAAGGCAAGGTTGCCCTGCTCCTTCTCCCAGTACAACTGGCTGGACATGCTCCACAGCACGTTCATCCAGAACGAGGTCATCGCGCCGCCCATCACCACGAAGCCCACGTACTCCTCGGGCGCGCCGATGGCGCGGTACACAAACACATAGGCAGAGACCGCCAGCATGGGCAGGAACACGTCGAAGAACAGCCACGACTTCTCGCGCTGCATCCCAATTACGCGCGGATAGGCGCGCGCCGCAATCGTCTTCAAAAACAGCCGCCAGCCGCTCACCTTGGGCGAACCGCGCAGCGCCAGCGAAGGATTAGCCTGCATAAGGCGCCTCCTCCTTTTCCACGTCCTCCATCTTCTGCCCGACCAAATCCATGAACACGTCTTCCAGCGTCGGCTCGCGCTTGGTCAGCCGCCTCACCTTGACCTGCTTCTGCGTCAGGATGTTGATGACGCTCGCCAGCGCGGATTCCTCCTGCAGGATCAACTCCAGCCTCGCGCCGCCTTCGATGTCGGTCAGCGCGGCTTTTCGGACCTCAGGCTGGTCCTGCAAAATTTGCGACGTCAACCCGTTGAGCGGACTCGTCTCGATCTCAAAGATGGCGTCGCGCTGGAGGTTGCGTTTGAGGTTGGCGGGCGTATCGCAGGCGAGCACGCGCCCCTTGTTGATAATCGCCACGCGGTCGCACAACTCCTCCGCCTCGACCATGTAATGCGTGGTCAGCAGCAGCGTCCGTGATTGATCCGCATCCAGCCAGTTGCGGATCAACTTGCGCACGTCGCGCGCCGCGCCCACGTCCAAGCCCAGGGTCGGCTCGTCGAGGAAGAGCACTTCGGGGTCGGTCAGGAAGCCGCGCACGATGTTCATCTTCTGCCGCAGCCCCGTCGAAAGGTCGGAGGATTTCGTGTGAATCCGATCCTCCAGCCCAACCATCGTCAGCAGTTCCACGATGCGCTGGTTGGCTTCCTTCGAGGGCATGCCGTAGAACTGCGAGAACATCCACAAGTTCTCGCGCACGGTCAACAAGCCGTAGCCCGACGACTCTCCGCCCGAGACCATGTTGATGCGCGGACGGACCAGGTTCGGGTGTTGGACCACATCATAGCCGGCAACGCGCGCCCAGCCCGAGGTCGGGGCGAGAAGCGTGGTGAGGATTTTGATGAGGGTGGTTTTGCCGGCGCCGTTCGGTCCGAGCAGCCCGAACAGTTCGCCGCGTTCCACCGTCAGGTTCACATTTTCGAGGGCAACCAGTTCCTTGCGAACCTGCTTTTCCTTTTTGTTGCCGCGAATCTTGTAAATGCGGCTCAGATCCTTCGTCTCGATGGCGAAATCGGTCATTTTTCTCCTGATTTTTGGAAAATTTGTTCTATTATACACCCTTCTCCCCTGACATTCCTGCAAATTGTCGGACAATCGTAGGGGAATCGTAGGTTTTGCGTCAAGTACTGCCGGGGGCATTATGCTAAATTAGGGGCAGTAAGGTGATTTCTCTTCTCCTCCTTTTGCAAGGGAACCGCGGTCGGCGTCCGCGGTTCTCGCATTTAACGGGCAGGTTGGCAGTATAATCCAAACACTCAACTCTGCGAGGATGTTATGCCAGTACAAATTACCATCATCGGTCTCGGACAAATCGGCGCTTCCATTGGGCTTGCCCTGAAGGCGCGCGGCGCTGACCTTACCATCGTCGGGCACGATAAGGATAGCCGCGCCGCCAAAGCCGCTCAGGATGCCGGCGCGGTGGATACCTGGAAGTACAACCTGCCCGACTCGGTGCGCGACGCCCGGCTGGTGGTGCTTGCCGTGCCTTTTGCCGAGGTGCGCGAAACGCTGAAAGTGATTGCCCCCGACCTGCAGGAAGGGACGCTCGTGCTGGATACGGCTCTCGCCAAAGGGACGGTTGCCGGCTGGACCCGCGAACTTTTGCCTGCGGGACGGTTCTACGTGGGGCTTTTCCCAGCCATTCACCCCGACCATTTGCACGGCATTGACTACGGCACCCCTGCCGCCCGCGCCGACCTGTTCGAAAAGAGCGTCACGGTGGTCACTGCGCCGCCCGGCACGCCTGAAAACGTCTTCAACCTTGTGATGGACTTCATCTCCCTGCTTGGTTCGCTGCCTCTGCTGATGGACACTGCCGAAGCGGACGGCTTGCTGGGCAAGGTGCAGGTTCTGCCGCAACTTGCCGCAGCCGCCCTGCTCGACGCCACGCTCGACCAGCCCGGCTGGCTGGAGGCAAAGAAACTCGCCGCCCGCCCCTACGCCGCCATGACCTCGGCATTCGCCTACCACGACGACGCCGTCTCTCTGCGCGAAGCCGCGCTGGAAAACCGCGAGAATATGGTGCGCCTGCTCAATTCCTACATCACAGCTCTGATTCAACTCCGCGACGAACTCGAAGACGGCGACCGCGAAGCGCTCGGCAGGCGTCTCGAAGCCGCCTGGCACGGACGCATCCGCTGGTTCGAGGAGCGCTCCGAAGCCGAATGGCTCAACAAGGAAGCCCAGAAAATTGACACTCCCTCCTTCGGCGAGCGGCTCAATCAGATGCTCTTCGGTTCCGCCCTCTCCGACCGCACCAAACGCAAGTGACCTCGTGCTTTTGTTACATCGTCGAATGCGCCGACGGGACGTTTTACACCGGCTGGACGGTTGACCCCGAAAAGCGGGTGAAGGCGCACAACGCCGGGCGCGGCGCAAAATACACCCGCACGCGCCGCCCGGTGCGGCTGGTGTACGTGGAGCCCCAGCCAGATAGAAAAACGGCGATGAGGCGGGAGATTCAAATCAAACGTTTGGGGCATGATGGAAAGCGTAAACTGTTAGCGAAGGCGGGCAAGTAAACCGAGTCAAACAAAACCGGCTGGAGCCTTGTGACTTCCAGCCGTTTCCTTAACGCGTAATCGGCGTTCTCTATGCGTAATCGGCGTTCTCTATGTGTAATCGGCGTTTCTATGCGTAATCGGCGTTTCTATGCGTAATCGGCGTTTCTATGCGTAATCGGCGTTCTCTAACGCCAATGCCGCTCCCGCGCGTCAGAGGACGCGCTCTACGCAAGGTTTTTAATCCGTAAACAACGGCAGATGCCCCAGCGCAAGGATGTGCATCCACTGGGCGCGGTCGCCTTCCGTGAAAATCGCCGCCTCCCGGACGACGGTAGAACCCGCTTTATCGAGAATCATCCGCATGCCCTGCAGGGTGGAGCCGGTGCTGATGACATCGTCCACAATCACCGCCTTCTTCCCCTTCATCATCTCGATGTCCTTTTCATCCAAAATCAAAACCTGCGGCTGACCGGTGGTGATGGATAACGTCTCCGCCATGAGCGCCGCGCCCATGTAAGGCTTATAGACCTTGCGCAGCACCACGTAGGGCTTCTTTGTCTCCACCGAGAGCGCATGCGCCAGCGGAATTGACTTGGCTTCCGCCGTCACCAGCACGTCATACTCCACATCCTGGAGTTTGAGCGCCAGCTCGCGCGCGCAAGCCTGAACCAGTTCCGTATCTCCCAAAATGTTCAGAATGGCGATTCGCAAACCGGGCTTGACCTCGAACAGGCGCAGGTCCCGTTTGAGACCGGCAATTTCCACGCTGTAGGTTTCGTATTTTGGCATGTCTCTTTCCTGCTTCCTGGAATTTCTCGCCCCGTAGTTTATCATAAATCATCTTATAATGTTCACCGATATGCTCCCCGACCTTCGCCTTCATGACCGCTTGCGCCTGCGCAAACCGCATCCCTGCGGCTCCTACGAATGGATCGTGACCCGCCTCGGCGCCGACATCGGCTTGGAATGCCAGGGATGCGGGCGGCGCGTTCTGCTCACCCGCCGCGAACTTGCCCGGCGGCTCAAAACCAACCTCACCCGACACGAAGAAGAGCAAAATGCAACTCCCCACACAGACTCCTAGAAAACCCCACATCGTCTTCTACTTTTCTGATACCGGCGGCGGGCACCGCTCCGCCGCAGAAGCCATCATCGAAGCCATCCGCCTCGAATACGGCGACCGCGTCACCGCCGAAATGGTGGACTTCTTCAAGGACTACGCTCCCCTGCCCTTCAACAAAATGCCCGAGTGGTATCCCCACATGGTCAAAGCCCCGCAGTTGTGGAGCGCCAGTTTCCACGCCACCGACGGGCGGGCACAGGCGCGCGCCATCACCGCCACCATGTGGCCCGTCGCCCGCCGCGCGGCAAAGGCGCTCGTCCACAGCCACCCCGCCGACCTGATCGTCACCGTTCATCCCTTCGCCAACACTTTCGCCCTCAAAGCCCTGGGCAAGAACCGCCCGCCCTTCGTCACCGTCGTCACCGACATGGTCACCACCCACGCCCTGTGGTACGACAACCGCGCCGACCTCATCCTCGTCCCCACCGAAAAGGCGCGCGAACGCGCCATCAAATACAACATGCCGCCCGAAAAAGTGCGCGTGGTGGGGCTTCCCGTCGCCGACCGCTACTGCCAGCCGATGAAACGAAAGAGCGCCCTGCGGAAAAAGCTCGGCTGGGTGACGGACAAACCGACGGTATTGCTCGTGGGCGGCGGCGAGGGGATGGGTCCGCTGGCAAAGACCGCCTACGCCATAGACGCTTCGGGGCTGGACCTGAACCTGGTCATCGTGTGCGGGCGGAATCAAAAACTGAAAGCGACTCTCGAAGAACACCCGTGGGAGAACCCTGCTTACATCTACGGCTTCACCCGCGACATGCCCGACTTCATGCGCGCCGCCGACTTCATCGTCACCAAAGCCGGTCCCGGCACCATCGCCGAGGCGCTCAACGCCGAACTACCCATCATCCTGTATGCCAAACTGCCGGGGCAGGAGGACGGCAACGTAACCTTCGTGCAGGAGGAGGGCGCCGGCGTCTGGGCGCCGACC
>JABRVZ010000042.1:0-95284 GCA_039961775.1 Chloroflexota bacterium | reverse complement strand
GGGTGACGGTGAGGATGACGGGCGTCTCGGTGAGGGAGGAGGTGGCGAGCAGGGCGGGCGTGGGACCCGTCAGCGGGGTGGATGCCTGGAGTGTGGCGAGCAGGTCCGGGGTCGGGGTAGAGGCGGCGGGCAGGTTGCATCCCGCCATCACGAGCAGGAGCAGAAGCGCCGCCGTCTTCCTGATGTCAATCTTCTGTTTCGATGTGTTCGACATGGAATTCCTCGCCGCTCAAAATTTTTGCGCCGAAACTGCCGCAGTTAGGGCAGTGAATTTCACCGTTGACCGGGTGGTATTTTTTGAAGCACGCCATGCACTGCGCTTCGGCATGGATAAGACGGAACTCAAGTTGCGCCCGTTCCAGCGGGGTGTTTTGGGCGAGTTCGTTCCACAGGTTTTGCACTTGCGGGGGGGTGATTTCGGCGATTTCTCCCAGCGCAACCTGGATTTTCCCAACGCGCCTGTCGCCCGCCTGCCGCAGGACTTGTTCGAAGAGCGCTTTGACGGATTGTTCTGCATGCATAGGTGAGTGAATTATACGACATACGCTTCGCGCTCCGCCGGAGGCTGATTCCGCTTAATCAGCCTTTCATGCCCCGATGCTATAATCGCTGCTGTTTGTTTTACGGTACATTGGCGCTTGATTTTTGTGTGAAATTTAAAGCCTGGCGGCTTGTTATTCTACTTTTGGGAGGGCAAATATGCCTCAAACCAGAAATTCTGCCGTGATGAAGTGGTTGTTTTTCTTCGCCGGCGTCGTCGCTTTTCTTGTTGTGTTTGGAGGGTTCGTGCGGCTCACCCGTTCCGGGCTTTCCATCGTGGAGTGGAATCCGGTCAGCGGTTCGCTTCCGCCCATCGGGGAGGCGGCATGGCAGGAGGAGTTTGCTAAATACCAGCAAACGCCGGAGTATCTCAAGGTCAATTTTGGGATGACGCTGGAAGAGTACAAGTATATTTTCTACATCGAATGGATTCACCGCAACATCGCCCGCCTGGCGGGACTGGTGTACGCCATTCCGGTGTTTTATTTTCTCTTCAAAGGGGCAATTCCCCGCCGCGAGTTTGGCATCTATTTTGTGATGGGGGCGCTCTTCATTTCGCAGGCGGCGGCGGGCTGGATCATGGTCGCCAGCGGGCTGGTAGACCGCCCGGCGGTCAGCCACTTCAACCTGACGATTCACCTGCTCCTGGCGCTCACGCTCTTCAGCCTCGCCCTGTGGACGGCGCTGGGGCATCGGTTTGGCTTCCCTGAAGCGGGTAAAAAGGCAAAATGGTCACTGCCCTCCAAACTGGCGGCGGCGGCGTTCGGGCTGCTGGTCATCCAAATCACCTACGGGGGCTTCACGGCGGGACTCAAGGCGGGTCACGTTTCGGATACGTGGCCCCTCATGTTCGGAAAATGGGTGCCGCCCGGCCTGTTCAACTCGTTCGTCAATCTGTTCGAGTCGCCGCAGACCATCGTTTTCATTCACCGCTGGTTTGCGTGGGTGGGGCTGATTGCCGTGCCGGCAGTGTTCTGGGTGGTGAAACGGCAGAATTATCCCGCCGAAATTCAGCGGGGCTTGATGTGGCTGATCGGCGTGGTGGCATTGCAGATTACGCTCGGCGTGCTGACGGTGCTTTCGTATGTGAATATCGTGATTGCGCTTCTCCATCAGGCAAACGCCATTGTGCTGGTGGGGCTGGCAGTCTATTTCATCCACCGCTTTCGCGCGCTGGATGCTCAAAGGAGCGAGAAATGAAAAAAACCTTCGTGTTGTTCGTCCTTGCGGTGGCATTTTTCCTTGCGGCTTGCGGGGGCAGTGAAGAAGACGCCGCCGCGCCGCGCGCCATTGGTACGCTGGAAGCCGTCCCGGCTGGATACGCCGGCAAGACCAATCCCCTCGGCGCAGACGCCTCTGCCGAGGGCGCGAAAATCTTCAAAACAAACTGCGAAACCTGTCACGGGGCGCAGGGGCATGGCGACGGTCCCATTGCCGCCTCGCTCGACCCCAAACCGCAAAATCTCGCCGAGTTGCAGGCTGTCGCCGCCGATGACTACCTTTTCTGGCGCATTTCCGAGGGTAAACCGGGCACTTCCATGCCGCCATGGAAGAACATTCTGACCGAGGAGCAAATCTGGCAGTTGGCGGCATTCCTCCGTACGTTGAAGTAACGCGAAACCCCTCTCCTGAGGAGTTCATACAGAGGGGGTTATGGGCTATACTTTGGATTATGAGAAGAAGCAAGACGCGGACTTTCTTCCGCCTGCTGGGATGGTTTCTGACGCTGGCGCTGGCTTCGTGCGGGACGGGGAATCCGCTTCCAGCCGCGCCCGAGGCTGTTTCGACGCCGACCAGCCGTCCCCCAGTCCCGAGCCGCGTCTCCCCTAATTCCCTGCCGGAGATCTGCAACTGCGTCCCGCGTTTCGACCATCTCGGCATCGAGCAGGGCTTGTCGCAGAGTTCGGTGCATGTCATTTTTCAAGACAGCGCCGGCTTTTTGTGGTTTGGCACGGAAGACGGACTCAATCGCTACGACGGATATACCTTCAAGACCTTCAAGCCCGAACCCGATTCTCCGAACAGCCTGAGTGACCGCTGGATTACTGCGATTGTGGAAGACCGTGAAGGGTATTTGTGGATTGGCACACGTCAGGGCGGCTTGAACAAATACGACCCGATTACCGAGAAGTTCACCGTTTTCCGGCACGATAAGGAAAACCCTGCAAGCCTTGGCGATGACCACATCAACGTGTTGTACCTGGACAGGGATGATAATCTTTGGATTGGCACAGAACAGGGGCTGGAGTTGTTAGACCGCGCGAACGGGGGCTTCAAGCGTTATACCTACAACCCGTTTACTCCAGACGGCTTGACCGGTAAGAGCGTCACCGCCATTTTTCAGGACAGCCGCGGGAGGTATTGGATTGGCACCTCTTCGGGCGGGCTGAATCAATTCAATCCGCAAAATGGGACGTTCACTGCCTACCAGAACAACCCGGAAGATGCGACCTCAATCAGCAATGACCACGTTACTGCCATTCTGGACGCCGGCAATTCGACGTTGTGGGTTGCCACCTGGTTTGGTTTGAACCGCTTCGACCCGGCATCTGGCACGTTCCAGCGTTTCATCCATTCGGACAACGACCCGCAGAGCATCGCCGGCAACCGCATCAATGCGCTTCATCTGGATAGCACGGGCAATTTATGGATTGGCACCAGCAGCGGATTGGATCGCTTGAGCCGGGCGGGCGGACGATTCATTCATTACGTCAATGACCCGAGTTTCATTCAAAGCCTGAGCAACAACTTCATTCTTTCCATCCATGAGGATCGCGGCGGTGTGTTGTGGTTTGGGACGTATGGCGGCGGCGTCAATAAGTATGACCGTCTGCGCGACAATTTTGCCTATTACCGGCACGTCCCCTCCGACCCGAATTCGTTGAGCGGCAATCTGATTTTCCCCATCCACGTCGATTCGCAGGGCTATGCGTGGATTGGCACCTTTGGCGCCGGCTTGAACCGCCTCACCTGGTCCACGGGGCAGGTTATCCGCTATCAACATGATGAGAGACGTCCTGCCAGCATCGCCTCGAACATCCTGTACGCGATTGCCGAGGATCAGGACGGCGTGTTGTGGATTGGCACTGCCAACGGTCTGGACCGTTTCGACCGGCGTACCACCCGGTTTGTCCATTATCAGCGCGATCCGCAGAAGTCAGCCAGCCTGAGCGCCAACACCGTGCAGGAAGTCTATGTGGATAGTTCGAATAACGTGTGGGTAGGGACGGTCGCCGGACTGGACCTGCTCGACCGGGCGACGGGCAGATTCAAGCATTACACACCCCGCGTGGGCGACCCCGAGAGCCTGAGCGGTTCCTCGGTGAGCGTCATCTTTGAGGACCGCGACGGCTATTTGTGGGTTGGAACGTCGGAAAACGGCTTGAACCGCTTCGATCGCACAGCGGAAATATTCAAGCAATATCACGCCGACCCAACCGATAAAAAATCGTTGAGCAACGAGTCCATTCTCGATATTTACCAGGACACCAAAGGGCGCTTGTGGATTGGGACGAACGGCGGCGGTTTGAATTTGTTTGACCCCGCTACCGAGACATTTTCCTATTTTCTGGAAAAGGACGGATTGCCCAACGGTGTGGTGTACGGAATACTCGAAGATGATTTGGGATACCTGTGGTTGAGCACCAACTTCGGCATCTCGCGCTTCGACCCGGAAAACAAGACGTTTCTCAATTTCGACGCCGGCGACGGCTTGCAGAGCAATCAATTCAACGCCGGGGCTTTTGCCAAAGGGCGGGAAGGGGAGTTCTATTTTGGCGGCGTCAACGGTCTGACCGTGTTTCATCCTCTTAGCATCCTCGAAGATGCGTACCTGCCGCAGGTGGTTTTGACGTCGCTCACGCAGGACGGTCAGCCGGTTGCGGCAAACACGAGTGTTTCGGCGCTGAACAGCGTAGTTCTGGAATGGCCCCGCAACTCCCTGGAGTTCGAATTTGCCGCCCTCAATTACAATCAGCCGCAAAAGAATCAATATGCCTATTACCTGGAGGGTTTCGATCCGGGCTGGCAATATATTGGCGCCAAACGGGATGGACGCTACACTAACCTGCCGGGCGGAGAATACACCCTCTACCTGAAAGCCGCCAACAGCGACGGCGTTTGGAATGAAACGCCCGTTCGCATTGCCGTCAAGGTCATCCCGCCGTTCTGGCAAACGGGTTGGTTTCGTCTGTTTCTGGTTTTTTCGCTGGCGGGCGTAGTGGCGCTGGGCATTGGCTTGCGAACCAGGTCAATTCAAGACCGCAATCGTCAGTTGGAGCGGCTGGTCCGTGAGCGAACCAGCGCGCTCGAAAAACGCAATCAGGAAATTCAGGCGCTCTACCAGGCGGATGAACGCATTCTGCGCAATGTCAGCCTGAATCAAGTCTTTCAGACGCTGGTAGATGTGGCGGTAGATGTCCTCAACGCCGACCGCAGCATGGTCCTGGCTTGGGATGAGAAGCAGACGAAAATCGTTCCACGCATCAGCCGCGGGTATGCGCCGCAGACCCTCCGCGTCATGGAATTTGCAAAAGGGGAGGGGATTGTAGGCAGCGTGCTGGAGACGGGACAGCCGGCGATTGTCCGCCAGATTGAGATGAACGAATTCCGCCCGGAAATCCGCGAAGCGCTGATTGCCGAGGGCATCCGCTCGTTTGTGCATCTGCCCATCAGCGTGGACAACAAAGTGATGGCGGTATTCAACGTTGGTTTTACCAAACCTCACCTGCTTGGAGACGATACGGTACGGCTGTTTTCAGCGTTGACACAGCGCGCCGCCATCTCGATTGCGAAGATGGAACTCTTCGAACAGACCAAGGATCTGGCGGTGATGGAAGAACGAAACCGCCTCGCTCGTGACCTGCACGACAGCGCCAAACAAAAAGCCTTTGCCGCCCTTGCGCAGCTTGGCACGGCGCGCGGCATGCTCAACGGCGCCGGTGAAAAGGCCGCGCTGCATCTCAGCGAGGCGGAAAATCTTGTCTCGGATGTCATTCAGGAACTGACGTTTCTCGTACAGGAAATTTACCCGGTGGCTTTGCAGGAAAAGGGGCTGCCGGCTGTTCTGCGCGAATACGTCTATGAATGGGAGAACCGCAACGACATCAAAGTGAACCTGACCCTGCAAAAGGAGCGGCGTCTGCCGCTCAACATTGAGCAGGCGATTTACCGCGTTACGCAGGAAGCGTTAGCGAATGTGGCGCGTCACAGCCGGGCGAGCCGTGTGGAGGTTTCCCTGGTCTATAATGGCGGCAACGTGCAGCTTTGCGTCTCGGACGATGGGCGCGGCTTTGATATGAATCTCAAAGGGCAGGGGTTGGGTTTGCGTTCGATTCGCGAACGTGTGGGCAGTGTCCATGGCTCGGTGCAGGTGCAGAGCGCGCCCGGGCAGGGGACAAAAATCATAGTTCAGGTACCGGCGAAAGATTAAGAAAGAGGCGATTATGGCGAAAAACAATACCATCAGCATTTTGATTGTGGACGATCACGAGGTGGTGCGGAACGGCATCCGCTCCTATCTCGAAACGCTCAAGGAGTTCGAGGTAGTCGGCGAAGCCGAGTCGGGAGAGAAGGCGGTAAAAATGGTCGCCGAGTTGATTCCCGATGTCGTTTTGCTGGACCTGATCATGCCCGGCATGGACGGCGTGGAAACGACGCGCCAGATCAAGAAAATCAGCCCGCGCACGCAAGTGGTGGTGTTGACTTCCTATCATGAGGACGTGCATATCTTCCCTGCCCTGAAGGCTGGAGCAATTTCCTACATTCTCAAAGATATGAAGATGGAAAAACTGGCGGAGGCGCTTCAGCGCGCCGTGCGCCACGAAGTGACCCTGCACCCGCTGGTTGCGGAGCGCGTTTTGCAAAATCTGCGCGGAGAAAGCGAAGAGCCGCTGTTCACAGAATTAACCGAACGCGAGCTGGACGTCCTGCGCCTGATTGCCAAAGGGATGACCAACAGCCAGATTGCGGAGAAGCTCGTCATCAGCGAAAATACCGTCAAGGGACATGTGAGCAACATCCTGAGCAAACTGCACCTGGCAGACCGCACACAGGTGGCGGTGTATGCCTGGCAGAGAGGCATCGTCAACCGCGAGCAGATGAAATAACCCTCCTCCAAAACGATTGCCACAGAGACTTGCACCCCTCTGCGGCAATTTTTGTTTTCGGCATCGAAAAATCACTCGCGCAATTCGATGCAATGCGATGCGATTATTATTCTTCGGTTCGCCAGTACTCTCCGCCCCCGCCTTTGCGCGCCATCAACCCCGCGCCTACCAGTTCACGCCGCAGGGTGGCAGTGTCCTCATGAAACCGTGCCAGTATTTCATTCACCTGCTTCTCGCTGTACCGCCTGCCCGCCTCGAACGACTTGACCACATACCGCAGAATTGCCTCTAGTTTCTTGCGCTGAGAGGGGATGGTTTTCAAACTCCCATCGGGGCGGGAATAATCACGAAGCACTTTTTTATCGTAAGCGTCTGCATCCACCTCCGCCGCGACAGTGGAAAGCTCTGTTTGAGAAAACATCCTGCGCGATTTTTCTTCCAGCGCCTGTCCGTTCAATTGATACACGGTGTAATAACTCTCCGTGTGCGCCTGCACCAGTCCTGCCTCCGACAGTTTGGAGAGATGATGCGAAACCGTCGAAGGCTTAATTTGCAGCAGCGCGGCAAGTTCCTCTACGCTGTACGATTTCTCAGCCAGCAAGCCGACGATTTTGAGACGGTTCGCATCTGCCAGCGCCTTGAAGAAGACGAGCAATTCCTCACTCATGCTGCATCCCTTCTCATGCGCCAATATTTCGAACCATCGCCTTCCCGCGCCATGAAACCCATATCCACGAGATAACGGCGCAGCGCGGCGGTATCCACGTGGAAGCGGCGCAGGATGGTGTTCACCTCCTTTTCGGTGTACGTCGTTTCGAAGGCAAACGCCTCCACCAAAAAATTCAAGATGACATTCAATTTCCTGGCATCCATTGGGATTTGCGCCAGCGTCCCGTCGGATTTCAGATAGGCTTTCAGGATTTTGCGGACTTCTTCCGACTCACCCTTGCCCAACTCAGGCTCCGCCCGCCTCCCCCCAAACTGACGCTTGACCAGTGATTCTATGGACTTTTCATCTACCCGATAGCGTCCCTCTTCCTCCCGCACAGCGCCCGCCGATACCAGATAATCGAGATGGTCATGAACCTCCCGCACAGGTAAATGAACCTGCCCGGCGATTTCTGCTTGGGTGGCTGGTCCGCGCACCAGCGCGCCGATCACTCTCAACCGCTCGACCGACGACATCGCTTTGGCAAACTCCAGAATGGGATCTTGTGTGCTCATGGCTTATATCCAAATCTAATTTGATATTTATCGAATTAGATTTTACCGCTTATTTGGGTGGCGTCAAGCCTTTATGAGCCAGGCACTGTTTTACAAACCATCATGATAAAATAACAAAACAAATCATTTTTTTTTGAGGTACTGTAATGTCCGCCCAAAAACTCTCCCGCCGTGAGGCACTCAAACTCCTGGCAGCCGCCACAGGCGCCGCCGCTCTCTCCGCCCTGCCCCCCACCTGGAGCAAACCCGACTTGCAAATAGGTGTTTTGCCTGCTCACGCACAAACTTCGCTTCTTCATATCCTCAGCACCTTTTTCTTCCCTGAAGAAGTGGACCCCGGGAGAAGTTATTGCTATGACGGCATGATTGTCCGCTTTACGGCGATTATTACTCCGCCCACAACGGGGATTTTGCTGCAATATTCCCTTACCTACAATGTGACCGGCGTCCCCGGCTCGATTACCTCGCCCAGCCCCGCTACCGGTACTGTGGCGACCGATGCCAGCGGGCGGGCGAGCATTGACGTTACCGTCCTGCCTGATAGCCCCTTCTTTGGCACCGAAGGCACCCTGACGGTTGTATGGAGCTTTGTCAACCCGGCGGATGGCACGAACACCGCTTCGCAGGATTATGATGTTCTCATTTCCTGTTGATGAACCGAACCTTTGCCCGCGTCACGAAGAAGGCTTTCAGTTGGAAACGCTGAATGGTGAAATTGTCCTCCTTCACCCTTCCCGCAATATCATCATTCACGGCAGTCAGACCAGCGCTCTCATCTGGCAATTGTGCGACGGCGCACGCACGGTGGGCGAGATTGTAGAACTGTTGAGCGCAGCCTATCCGGACGCGGCGGAGGACATTCGAGCGGATGTTCCTGCCGCCATTCAGCAGTTGATCCATCACGGCGCACTGACAGTGAAGTGAACCCCTTCTCCTCCAGCGACCTGTTCGTTCACTTTGCGGGCAGCACGATTCGTTTCACCTGCTTCCATCCGAAGGTACGCAAGGAAATCGAGACTCACTTTGCGCATTGCCTGGGCAAAAACGGACCAATCATCGCATCCTATAAACTCGCTGCAGTTGGAGATGACCTTGTTTCCATCTCGCTCAACGGCAGCGAGTTGCTTTCAAAAATCAATCTCGGGCAGGCAATGCACTTCCTCATGCAAGACAGCCTCACCCGTTTGATTGACGCGTCAGCATCGCATCTTGTCTTTCATGCCGCTGCGCTCGCATATCGCAGGCAGGGAGTGATTTTGTGCGGAAAAAGCGGCAGTGGAAAATCCACACTGGCGGCGCGGCTGACCGCCGCAGGAATGCGCTATCTCACCGATGAAGCCATTTCCCTTGCAGTAAACGAAGAAGAAATCGGCGGATTTTGCCGCTCCATTGTCCTCAAACAAGGTTCGGCTTTTCTTTGGCAGAATTTGACGGCTGGGAACAACATTCTCCATCTTGACGATCACAGCGCCTGGGTCCCGCCAACGCTTTTCAACCCGACCGCCATCTGCTTGAACGTTATGCCGAGCGTATTGCTCTTCCCTCAATATATTCCCGCTGCGCCTCTTCACGTTCAAAGGCTCACATCGGCAGAAGCGCTGTTTCGCCTGTTGCAGTGTCTGGTCAACGCCCGCAACTTCTCCGACGGTGGTATGAGCGCCGCCGCCCGCCTTGCTCGCGGAACGGTTGCATACGCCCTCGAATACTCCGACCTCGAATTCGCCGCCCAATGGATCATACAGACCGCCTCGACGCCATAACCTCAACCTATCGCCTCCTTGCGCTGTGCGCTCGCGCCGATGGTCATCCCGTTTTCTACGAACAGTTAGCCCGTCATGCCGAACGTTTCGACACCTGGCATATTCTGCCGGCGCAAGCCGAACTTCATGGCATGGCGCCATTGCTCTGGCATCATTTGCGCATCGCCGGTCTTCCCTTGCCGTCCCACACCGAAAAGACCTTGCAAGGGCTGGTTCTTCGCCATCGCCTTCTTCATCGAACGCACATGACCGTGCTCAAAGAAATCAACAGACTGTTCGAGCAATCGGGCATTCGGGCGGTTCTGCTCAAAGGGCTGGCGCTCGCTTCGCAATATTACCCCGACCCCGCCCTGCGCCCGGTTAGCGATCTCGACTTGCTACTCGACCGTGCAGATATATTGCCCGCTTTGAATGCGCTCACCGCTGCCGGCTTTCAACCTCACCCGCTTCACGCTTCGCGGACCTCGAACCTGCTCCCCAGTGAACTCAAAGTGGATTCTCCCCTCATTGCTGGCTTTCGTGTTCAAGTCGAATTACACTTCCCGTCACCCCATGACTTTACCCGCGAAGAGTTCAAAGACCTCAACGCCGCCCAGCCCCTTGCGGATGTGGGGAACGCCATCTTTGTATCTGCTCCTCTCGACACGCTTCGCTACCTGTCTCGCCACCTCAGGCGGCATTTGTTTGCCGCTACTGCTTCCAAACCGCTGTCTCTCAAATGGATGGCAGACATGGTCAGCCTGGCAGAACAGCAGGCAGAAGCCCTCGATTGGATGTCTCTGAAGCGGCTCGACCCGCTGGTCATCCGTCAACTGGAGGTCTTCTACAGCCTCACCCCGCTCCCTGAGCGCTTGCAAAGCACAATTCCCGTTCATCAGATTTGCGCTCCAAAAGGGCTCAACCAATATCCGGGCGGCTGGCCCCAGCAGCGTATTTCATCGTGGAGGCGTGTTGGCTGGCTGAAATTTATTCAGCGGACATTTTCTTCGCCCTCCGAGTGGTGGTTAATGCTGTACTATGGCGCTGAAATAAAAAAAGTCGGTTGGTATGGTCGAATTATCTATCCCTTGCAAATCATCAAAAGAATGCTCTTAACCCTGCTTCAGCGGCGATAAAAAAACTTCGGAAGTTTCAAAAACTTCCGAAGTTTGTGTTTCTACACTAACATCCTGACGGGGTTTTCCAGGAACTCCGCCAGTTTCTGCATGAACTGCGCCGCCTCCGCCCCGTCGCTGACGCGGTGATCAACGGAGATGGTGGCTTTCATCCGCCAGCCAATCTGGAGTTGACCGTTCTCGACGACCGGGACTTCCTTTGCCGAGCCAATTGCCAGAATCGCGGCTTCGGGCGGGTTGATGATGGCGATGAATTCCTCCACGTCGTACATGCCGAGGTTGGAGGTGGAGAACGTCGAACCGTCCACATCCTCAGGTTTGACCTTGCCTTCGCGGGCGCGCGCCGCCATGGCTTTGACTTCGCCCGAAATCTGACGCAAAGGCTTAACGTCCGCGTCCTTGACAACGACGGTCATCAGCCCGCCGGGGACGGTCACTGCCACGCCGACGTTGACATGCCCAAACTGGATAATCTCGTTGCCTTTGATTGTGGCGTTCAAGTTCGGGAACTGGCGCAGCGCCAGGGCAACCGCCTTGACGATGAAGTCGTTGACCGAGAGTTTCTCGTTATCGGGCAGGAAGGCGTTGGCTTGCTTGCGCATTTCCATCAGCGCGTCCATCTTGAATTCATGGGTCACGTAGAAATGGGGGATGGTTGTCTTGGATTCGACCAGCCTGCGCCCGATTGCCTGGCGTAGTTTTGTGGTTTGGATAGTTGTGTCTTCAACTGACGCTGGACGGTAGACGGGGGACGGTATAACGGTCTGCGGTCTATGGTCTACGGTCGGAGCGCTTGCCAGCGCTGCTTCCACATCCCTGCGAACCACGCGTCCGCCGGGACCCGTGCCTTGAATGCGCGATAAATCCAAATTGTTTTCCCGAGCGATTTTCTTCGCGAGCGGACTCGCCTTGACCACTGACGGCTGACCCTTCGACTCGCTCAGGGCAACGCCGCTGACAACCGTCTCAGCGGGGGCAGAGGCTTGGGGTGTTGAAACAGGCGCGGGCGGAGTCTGAACCGCCGCCGCGGTCTGCGGTCTATCGTCTGCGGTCGGCTTTGCCTCCACCTTTTCCCCTTCCGCTCCAACGATGGCAATCGGCGCGTTGACAGGAACGACCGTCCCCTGTTCGACGATGTGCTGCAATACCACGCCGCTGGCGGGCGATTCGACTTCCACTGTGGCTTTGTCGGTTTCGATTTCGGCGAGCACGTCGCCTTTGTTGATGGGTTCGCCCACTTGCTTCACCCAGCGGACGAGCGTGCCTTCCGCCATGTCGAAGCCAAGTTTGGGCATGTTGATGGTTTCAGCCATTACTTCAACACCTCCTTTGCCGCGGCGATGATGTCTGGCACTTGCGGGAGCGCGGCTTGTTCGAGCGTGCGGTTGTAGGGAAGCGGCACTTCCTTTTGCGCCACGCGCAGGATGGGCGCGTCCACGTAATCGAAGGCTTCCTCGTAGATGCGGCTGACGACTTCCGCGCCGACGCCGTAGGACTTCCAGCCTTCTTCGACGACGATGGCGCGATTGGTCTTCTTGAACGATTCGAGAACGGGCTCCATGTCGAGCGGACGCAAGGTGCGCAGGTCAACGATTTCGGCTTGAATGCCTTCTTTCGCCAGTTCGTCGGCGGCTTTCATCGAGAGTTCGAGCCCCTTGCAGTAGGTGACGATGGTCAGGTCGCTTCCTTCACGCTGGACCTTGGACTTGCCTATCGGAATGAGATATTCTCCCTCTGGCACTTCGCCGCGCACCTGATACATGGTGGCGTGTTCGATGAAGAGAATCGGGTCGTTCGACCGAATGGCAGACTTGAGTAGACCTTTCGCGTCTGCGGGCGTGCCAGGGCTGACGACTTTGAGACCAGGGAAGTGCGCGAAGATGGCGTCGGGAGTCTGCGAGTGCGTCGCGCCCAGTTGACGTCCGCCGCCGCCGACGGCGCGGATGACCAGCGGCAGGGTGAACTGCCCGCCGAACATGTAGCGCAGTTTCGCCGCCTGATTGACGATGTAGTCCATCGCCGAGAAGGCGAAGTTGATGGTCATCAATTCCGCAATCGGGCGCTGACCGACCATCGCCGCGCCGATTGCCGCGCCGAGGATGGCGTTTTCGGCAATCGGCGTATCTTTGACGCGTTCGGGTCCGTATTTGTCGTAAAAGCCTTTGGTGACGGCATACGTGCCGCCCCACACGCCGACCTCCTCGCCGAGGATGAAGACGGCGGGGTCGCGATCCATTTCTTCCATAAGGGCTTGCGAGATTGCCTCGCGCATGGTGATTTTGGGCATTGTGTGTCCTCGTTTTACTCGGACGACAGACCATTGACCATGGTCCGTCGTCCGTCGTCTATCGTCTAGTCAGCGTAAATATCCGCGTACAACTCTTCCAGCGCGGGTTCGGGGCTGGTCTCGGCGAATTCCACCGCCTTCTGCACTTCCTCTTCCACGCGCGCTTCGATTTCATCCAGCGCCTTGCGGGTGGCGATCTTCTTATCGAGCAGGTACTTGTTGAAGATGCCGATGGGGTCGTTCTCCTGCCACTGCTTGACCTCTTCCGCCTTGCGGTAACGTTCGGGGTCGCCCATCGAGTGACCGCGGAAGCGGTAGGTGTTCACCTCGAGGAAGAACGGCTGACTCTCCTTGCGGACGTATTCAATCGCCTCCTTCGCCGCCTCATAGACCGCCATCACGTCCATGCCGTTGACCGCCGCGTTCTTCATCCCATAACCTTCGGCTTTCTGGCGGATTTCATCCACCGCCGAGGCGCGCTCCACGCTCGTTCCCATGCCATACTGGTTGTTCTCGCACACCCACAGCACGCGCAAACCCCAGACTTTGGACAGGTTCAACCCCTCGTGAAAATAACCGATGTTGGTCGCGCCGTCGCCGAACATGCAGATGGTAACGTTATCGTTCTTCGCATACTGGTCGCCGACTGCAAGTCCCGCCGCGATGGGGATATGCCCGCCCACAATGGCGTGACCGCCCCACATATTCTTCTCCACGCTCGCCATGTGCATCGAGCCGCCCTTGCCTTTGGACATGCCCGTCGCCTTGCCGAGCAGTTCCGCCATCACCTGATTGGCAGAGATTCCGCAATTCAACGCCACGCCGTGATCGCGGTAGGCGGTGATGACGCGGTCGCGCGGTTCGCGCGCCGCAACCAAACCCGTCGAAACGGCTTCCTGACCGATGTACAGGTGCATGAAGCCGCCGATCTTGCCAGCCTGGTACAGTTCCGCACCGCGTTCTTCCACGCGGCGGATCAATACCATCTGGTAATACAAATCGAGTAATTGTTCCTTCTTCATCGTTGCTCCAAAATAAAATAATCGCAGGATACAGGCAAAATACATGGCGCACGAAGCGCCATGGTGTACTCTCACTCCAAGGCGGGCATTATATCAGAGATTTTCCGTCCGATTTTCTCTCAAATCCTATCCTCTTCAAGTAAAATATAGCCATGTCATGGTTCACTGGCGGCAAGCAAGCGGAGGCGAAACGACTTGTCACTCAACTGGCGGAATCGACAACCCGTGACCGCGCCATGCAGGATTTAATTCGGCTCGATGCCGACGCCCTGCCTGCGCTCCTCGAAGCGCTTCAAACCCGCGACCTGAACCTGCTCGCCATCTATGAGCAGACTCTTGCCCGCATCCCCTCTGCCACACCCGAACTTGTCAAACTGCTCGCCGCCGCCCACCCCATCCTCCGCGCCCGCGCCGCAGATGTGCTGGGGCTTCGCAGGGATAAATCTGCCGTGCCTGCCTTGTTGGACGCCCTGAAAGGCGAGTTTTATACCGTGCGGGCGCGCGCCGCTGTTGCCCTCGGGCGCATTGGCGAGCGGACAGCCATCCCTGCATTGTTCAATACCCTGAAAGACCCCGAAAGTGACGCGCGAATCGCCGCCTGCGTGGGGCTGGGCTTCTTCAAAGACCCCTCCACGTTCGACGAAATTGCCAACATCCTGCTCGACGACCCTAAAATCGAAGTGCGCCAGGCGGCGGCAAAGGTCTTGGGCGAGACGCGGCATCCCGCCGCCGTCCCCTTCCTCATGGAAGCCCTGCGCGACCCGTACTGGTGGTACGAGCGCGAAACCGCCGCCGGCGAGCTGCTGACCGCCATCGAAAACATGGGAGCCGCCGCCGTCGAACCGCTGGTTGACGCTCTCAGGGACAGGGAGGGTGCCGTCCGCAAATATGCCGCCCTCCTGCTGGGGCGCATCGGCGACCGGCGCGCCATCGAACCGCTGGGCATGGCGCTCTATGACCTGCATCACGATGTCGGAAAGGCGTCGGCGGAGGCGCTGGCTCGGTTTGGCGCGGCAAGTTTCGAGGTCCTGGTGGAGGCGCTGGAGCATCCTGAGATGTGGATCCGCATCCATTCGGTGGATGTCCTGCCCAGGGTCAAAGACCCGCGCGTGGCGCTCATCCTGCTGGAGATGCTGAAAGACCCCGAGCGTGAGGTGAAGAAGCATGTCATCGCGGCGATGGGGGAGTTGGGAGACCCGCGTACCCTGCCCGCCCTGCAGGAAATTGCGGCAAACCGCGCCGACCGGGAAATGCACGCGCTGGCAAAGGCGGCGCTGGAAAAGATGAAATGAGAACTCCGGGCTCTTCGAGAACCCGGAGTTCTGTTTATGCCTGCATCATCACTTTGATGGCGTTGGATTTCCCTTTGTGCCCGGCGGCGAGGCGCAGGGCGTGTTTGTAATCCTCGAAGGGGAAGCGGTGGGTGATGAGCCCCTCGATGTTGAATTTGTTTTGCCGGAAGCCGTCGAAGACCCATTCGTAGGTGTGCTTGCGGACGCCGTCCCGTTCGTCCATGCCGTGACCGTAGGTGCCGGTGAGGGTGACTTTGTGATACCAGATGGGCGTCAGGTCAATTTTGGGCATGGGCGCCATGTGCGAGCCGACCATGACGATTTTGCCGCCTGCCCGCACCCAGCGCAGGGCATTGTTGACGGTGACATCGTTGGCGACACAGTCGTAGATGAGGTCGAAGCCGCCGATGACGACGCCGCGGTTGAGCGGGGCGGAGTAGAATTTTCCGCCCGTCAGTTGGGCAACTGCGGCGGAATCGGCGCGCTTCAGGATGTGATTCGCGCCGAGGCGTTCTGCCGCCTCCTGCTGGTGGGAATAGCGCGCCAGCGTGGTGACTTCCGCTTCGGGAAAGAATGCCTTGACGACCATGGTGGTCAGCAAGCCGATGATGCCCGCGCCGATAATCAGCACTTTGTCGCCCGGCTTGGGCGGATGCTGAAGCGCGGCGTGGACAGCGATGGAGATGGGTTCGGAGAGGGCGGCTTGGTCCTGCGTGAGGTGCGCGGGCGCAGGGTACATCGCTGTTTCGTGGGTGACGATGGAATCGCCAAACCCGCCGCCGATGCCGCGCAGCCCCGCCTCCGATTTGTTCGTGCAGAAGTGGAAGTCGCCCTCGGCGCAGTAGCGGCATTTGGGGGTGATTTCCAGCGTTTCGCAGTTGGCGCCGGCAAAGTGCGTGTCCATGATGACGCGGTCGCCGGGACGGAAGCGCGTCACGCCGGGACCGACTTCGTTGACAACGGAGACCGTCTCATGCCCCAGGTAGAAGCGCGAAAGCCCCGGCAGAGCGGCGGGCGCAATGGACGGGTCGGCTTTGACGAACAGCAGGGAGAGGTCTGAAGCGCACACGCCGCATGCCTGGTTTTGTACGCGAATCCAGCGCGGGCTGGGCAGCGGCGCATCGTCCAGCCGCCCAGCCCGGGCGGCGGAGAGAGGCGTCCAGACGAAATCCTTCCACAGGGGAGTGATGGCTTTCGTCAGCAGGACGCGCGGAATGTGTTTGTCCACGTAAATGGCTCGCATGGGCTTCCCTCCGGGTGAAGTGAGCCGAATTGTACCAAATCGAAGAAAAGACCCGGCGCGCGCCGGGTCTTGGGGTTATTTTGCTTTCCGTCCGCCCTTGAGCTCGTCCTGCAATTTTTTCAAAGCGTCCATGTCGCCTTTGGCGGCGAGTTTTGCCTGCTCGATCCAGCCTTCGGGGTTCATCATTTGCAGTCCCGCCGCGTCGAGCGCCTTTTGCACATCGGCGGGATTGGCTTCAGCCAGGTCGGCAAACGTGCGAATGCCCGCCTCGTTCAGGACTTTGGCAACCTTGGGACCGATGCCCTCCAGGACGGTGAGGTCATCTGCCTGAATCGAGATGGAATGCACGCGCGGGTCATGCGTGACCTCAGCCTGCTCTGCCCCTCGACGGCTGGTCAGCCACCCGATGATGATCATGAGAAGGAAAAAGGCGAGCGCAGCATACAACAGCCACGCCAATTCTGTATTGGGACCTTCTTCGGCAAAGATACCTATTGCGTACATGTGCGCCTCCATTGGGTAGATTGATTCACTGACGTTACGCAGTTCATTCGTGCCGCGACATTCATGTCGCTTGAAAATACGAGATGAACCCCCTGCGGGGACGATGTCTCACGCTACCGCGTAAGGTGAGTGATTCACTTATACGTGAAAGAGGGAGGCATGTCAATTATGATTTCCTTCCTGAATTTTGAAACCGGATACAATTGCGCCAATTTCCATCAGGAGTGTGCCATGAAGTTCAAGCCTTTTCGCATTGCCGCTGTTCTCGTTTTGCTGGTTCTCTGGCTGTTCCTTGTCTTCACGCCCGGCGCATCCCCGCATCCCTATTATGAAGGCGTGACCGCTCCGCTGGTGATCGCCCATCAGGGCGGCGACGGAATTTTTCCCGGCGATACGCTCTTCGCCTTCGAGAAAGCCGTCGAAATCGGCGCGGACGTGCTCGAAATGGACGCGCATATCACGAAGGATGGTCACATCGTCCTCATGCACGATGAAACCGTGGACGACACCACCGACGGCACGGGTCTCATCGAGGAGATGACGCTGGAGGAGTTGAAGCAGCTCGATGCGGCGTACAACTGGTCGAACGATGGCGGGCAGACCTTTCCCTATCGCGGGCAGGGGATTCAGGTGCCGGCGCTGGCGGAGGTGTTCGAGAAGTTCCCGCAAATGCGCTATGTCATCGAAATCAAAAAGAGCGGCATCCCCGTCGAACAGCCGCTGTGTGACCTGATTCGCCGCTACAACATGCAGAATAAGGTTCTGGTTGCCTCCTTCCACGACGCGGTCATGCAAACCTTCCGCGCCGCCTGCCCGGAAGTGGCAACCTCCGCTTCGCGCGGCGAAGTGACGAAGTTCGTCCTCCTCGGCAAGATTTTTCTCAGCGGGCTGGTCGCGCCGGGGTATCAAGCCATCCAGCCGCCCTATGACCCGGCCGAGTCGTACAACATCCCCATCATGACGCGGCGCTTCATCAGCGAATCGCACAGGAAGAACGTCAAAGTCGAGCCGTGGACGGTGGACGACCCTGACCTGATGCGGAAATACATCGAATGGGGCGTGGACGGCATCATCACCGACCGCCCCGACCTGATGGTGGAACTGTTGAAAGAGATGGGATTGAAGTAGAAGAGCTCGCCACAGATTTTCACTGATTTTTTCGATAATCCGTGTGAATTCGTGGCAGAAAAGCCAGCGCTCAAAACAAGAAGAGCGATGAGACTGTGCGCCTCATCGCTCTTCTTGCCTCTTTTCTTTTACTCCATCCACACCGTGCGGTCTTCAAAGGATGGTCGCTGATGTGGTTCGGGGCTGAATTCGGGGTAGCCCACGTAGATGAACCCGACGATATGCTGGTCGGGCGCGAAGCCCAAAAATTCCTTGACCTTCGGGTCGCGCGCCCATTCGCCGGTGCGCCAGATGGCTCCCAGCCCCAGCGCATGCGCAGCGAGCAAAATGTTCTGGCAGGCTGCCGCCGCCGCGCAGACATTTTCGATTTCCAGCACCTTCTCTTCCACCGGCTTGTCCACGCCGACGGCAATGACCACAGGCGCGCGGAGCGGCAAGGCGCGGGTTTTGTCCAAGGCTTCGGGCGGCAGGTCAGGCTTACGGTCCGCTTGTGAGGCGGCCATCACATCTCCCAGTCGTTTGCGCCCCTCCCCGGTCAAAACAACGAAGCGCCACGGTCTCACTTTGTAGTGATTCGGCGCCTGGACAGCCGCGCCAAGCAATTTCTCGATGGTCTCGCGCGGCAGAGGGTCGGGCTTTACTTTCCCCTGCGTTTGTCTGGTGTAGATTGTTTCGAAGAGTTCCATGTTTTCCTCCGCACTATTGATACAATTAGCGCGCCTCATCTTACGGAGACGCCATGAAGATATTTTATTCTGAAATGCACCGCCGTCACCACCCGCCGTTTGAGATCTTCGACGGCGGTTTGCGTGTGTCGTATCTCGAAAACCCCGACCGCATGGATCGGATACGGGAGGCGCTGCGCGGCGCAGAGTGGGCGGAATTTTGCGAGCCGGCGGATTTCGGGCTCGACCCCATCCTTGCCGTGCATGACCGGGACTATCTGGATTTTCTCGCCTCCGCCTGGACCGAGTGGCTGGCTTCCGCTCCCCAAGACCCCTCCACGCTGATTCCTGCCACCTTCGCCCTGCGGCGTCAGTCTCGAAAGCCAAAGGGGCTGCTCGGACTGGCAGGCTACTACATCATGGACTTGAGCGCCTGCATCGTTGAGGGGACGTATCCCGCCGCGCTGGCTTCTGCTCAATGCGCCTTGAGCGCTGCGCAGGCTGTGGCAGAGGGGGAGCGCGCGGCGTTTGCGCTGTGCCGCCCGCCGGGACATCATGCCGGGAAGGATTACGCGGGCGGCTACTGCTTCATCAACAATGCCGCCGCCGCCGCGAACTGGCTCTCCTCGAAGGGAAAGGTCGCCGTCCTCGACGTTGACTACCACGCCGGCAACGGCACGCAGGACATCTTCTACGAACGCGATGATGTGCTGACTCTGTCCATTCATGCCGACCCCGATTTCGAGTATCCACACTTCATCGGCTTTGCAGAGGAGCGCGGCAGGGGGCGGGGATTTGGCTTTCATCACAACTTCCCGCTCCCCAAAGGGACGGACGACGCCGAATACCTGCAAACGCTGGAGCAGGCGCTGGCGCTGATTCGCGAGTTCAACCCTGCGTTTCTGGTCGTCTCTGCTGGCATGGACATTTACGCCGACGACCCGCTCGGCACAATCAATGTGTCCACGCAGGGGATTGGGGAAATCGGCAGGCGCATCGCCGCGCTGGGACTGCCCTCGGTGATTGTGATGGAAGGGGGATATGCCAATGAAGCGCTTGGGCGTAACATTCTGGCGTTCCTGGCGACCTTTGATAACGGAGGTTAGAGAACGAATTAGCGTACGAGACGCTCTCTAGCGTCGGACTTTGCGCTGTAATGTTTGAGGACGAATAATTTTTCGCGTAAGCGACGTTCTCTAACGTCGCAGGCGAATGCGCGAGAGAGCGCATCCTGCGCATAGAAATCCCACATTCTCTATGAGATTATCTGTTGGAGACCCGCCGTGAAGAAACTCATCCCGTTCCTGATTCTGATCCTTTCCGTGCTTTCATGCAACCTGCAATCGCCCGAAGCGCAAGCGTCGGCAACTGCCGATTCGCTTTCCGCGACTGCCGCTTCATGGACTCAGACGCCCACCTCCACCCCGACATTTACCCCGACGCAAACCTTCACCCCCACTCTCACGCTGACACCAACCGAAACCCTCACCCCCACCCTGACCCTGACGCCCACCGTCACCGCCACACCCACCTACGCCTTCCCAACCGTGACGGTCAACAAGCAGGCGCATTGCCGCTACGGTCCCTCCGTCGCTTACCTGCACGCCGCCGACTTATACCCCGGGGATACGGGAACCGTCCGCGGGAGGTTCATTTACAGCAAGTGGCTGTACGTCAAGTTCGACAAGTTGAATTACTTCTGCTGGGTTGCGCCGTCGGTGGTGGATGTAGTCGGGGACATCTCCCAAATCGCTTACAAGGAATTGAACCTGCAATCCATTGGGAGCAATATGTACGGTCCGCCCAGAAACGTCACAGCAGTGCGGGAGGGCGACAGGGTGACGATTACCTGGGAGCGTGTGGAAATGACCAAAGATGACGACCGCGGCTACCTGCTGGAGTTGTTCGTCTGCCAGAACGGCGCCTATCTCTGGTGGACGGATTCATACCCGGATCAATACACCACCAGTTACACGGTCAAGGATGAGGCGGGATGTTCCCAGCCTTCTTCGGGGAAGTTGTACACGGTCGAGAAGCACGGCTTTTCCCAGCCGGCGGTCATTCCGTGGCCCCCGCCGTAATCAGGTTGAACGACATAAATGTCGTGCTACGGATAAACTGCGTAGCATCAGTCAATAAAAAAAACCGCCCTCAGCAGCCTGAGGGCGGTTTTGCTTTTAATCCTCCCGCTGGGGTTTCCTCATCTGCTGTTTGGCGATGCTTTCCAGAATTTCAATCAGGGGCTGCATGTCAGCAGGCAGGGCGGTCTCGCCGGTGGATACGGTGTATTCTTTGCCGCCTCCCTGAACCGAGATGGTGTAGGCAAATTCGTCCGGGACGGGGGAGCGGGCGGCGAGTTTTTCGGGCAGTTCGTCGAAGTCCAGTTCGTCGAGCAGGCGGAGGATTTCGCGCCGCTGGTCTTCGGGGAGGTCGTCGAGTTCGATTTTGGCGGCAAGACGGATGTTGGCAAAGCCGCCGGTGCGCTCGAACTTGATTTTTTCGATTTTCATGGTTATCTCGATTTGGCGGGGGCGGCTCCGATGAAGCGCAGGAGCGATTCCAGGCAGCCGCCTCCAGGTTCGGGCGGGGGAGGAGGCGGAGCGCCGCCGTCCACGGTGATGCCTACGTCTGCCCAGCCCTTTTTGACGGCGAGTTGTTCGAGGCTTCCGCTTCCGAACAGTTCGCCGGCGGTGAGGTAGGTCAGGTTGGCGCAGTCCTGGAATTGTGAGTTGGCGCCCAGTTTGTCGCGCAGGGTGACGTACCAGATTTGCCCAGCCTTTTCCCAGGCGTAGCCGCCGAGTTCCATGGCGGTGATGTAAAAGGCGCGGTTGGGGATGCCGGAGTTGATGTGCACGCCGCCGTTGTCGCTGGTGGTGTTGACGTAATCTTTCATGTGAGCGGGCTGGGGATCCTTGCCGAGGACCGGGTCGTTGTAGGCGGTGCCCGGTTCTTTCATGGACCGTATGCCGACTCCGTTGACATTGGGCGTGAACAAGCCTTCGCCGATGATCCAGTCTGCCTGGGCGGCGGTTTGGTTGCGGACGCGCTGTTTGACGAGCGAGCCGAATACGTCGGACATGGATTCGTTGAGCGCGCCGGGCTGATTGGAATACACGAGTTTGGCTTCGAACTGGGTGACGCCGTGAGTCAGTTCGTGACCGATGATGTCAATGGAGATGGTGAAGCGGTTGAACAGGCGGTCTTTTTCGGGCAGGTCTTCATCGCCGTCGCCATAGACCATCTGCTCGCCGTTCCAGAAGGCGTTGTCGTACCCTTTGCGGTAGTGGACGGTGGATTTCAACTGCATGCCGCTGCCGTCAATCGAGTCGCGGTTGTACACGTCTTTGTAGAGGTCGTAGGTGGCGCCGCTTCCGTCGTATGCTTCGTTGACTGCGGCGTCGGCAGTGGGGGCGTCCCCTTCCTGCCGCACGAGCGTGCCGGGCAGCGAGAGCCCGTTTTTGGCGTCGTAAACGAAGCGGCTCTTCCCGCCGGGGACAGCCTGACGCATGGCGGCGGGGATATAGTCGGAGAGGGCGAGCCGCCTGCCGCGCATCTCTGCGGAGGCGACGAGGGTTTGAACCGCCATGTCTCTTTGGGCTGGCGTGCCGTTGGCGGCGATGGTCTCCAGCATGTGCGGCGGGACGATGCAGTTCATCGGGCGGTTGTGTCTGTGCATGGGGGATCCTTTCCTTTGGCGGATGGGGCGTTTGAACAGTGTCAGTATACGTTGTTTTGAAGTGAAATTCAATGGGGGCGGCCGGGAGTTTCCTCCCACTTTAGTCATCTGCCGCTTGAACGGACAAATCGGCGGCGGTGATGTTCATTCCCTGCAGGGCGGCGAAGGAGAGGTCGGCAGGGTCAAGGGATGGGTGTTTTCTGCACAGCCTGTCGAAAAGGACGTGGTAACTGGCGGGGATGGCGCAATCCCATTTCAGGGCGAGTTGTTCGGCAGTGATTTGAATCGATTCTGCGGTCAGCCCCTCGATTTCCACGAAATTTCCGTAAGGCAATTCATCGAGCATGATGTGGCATTGGTCGAATTGGTAGGTCGTTCGATATTTTTCGTAGTAGAACAAGCGGCGGTATCCCAGCGCTTCGAGAAACTGCTTTGCTTTGGCGAAATCCTCGACCACGAACTCGATTTCTGTGCGCTTCAAGACGCCCTGTTGGTTGACGCTGCCGCCCTTGTAGGTGAGCCGCGCCTGGCTATCCTGCCTGAGGCGCAGGACGCGCCCCTCGGAACGGAGTCCGTTGTCGGGGAGGTCGAAGCGGATGTTCGTCTCCAAGATGCGCGGTTGAATCAAAAGCGCCTCCAAAGCCTGGAGACGCCTCCCGATTCTTTCCAAATCCAAAACGTAGAATTTTGCTTCGATTTCCTGCATGGTAACTCATTGAACGCTGAGCAAAGCCTGTTTCTGCTCCACGCTCTCGCCCGCTCGGACGCGGATACGGGCAACCGTGCCGTCGCGCGGCGATTTCAATTCGTTTTGCATTTTCATAGATTCGAGAATAACCAGCACCTGTCCCTTTTTGACCTGCTGACCTTCCTCGACCGGGACAGCCACCACCAGCCCCGGCATGGGCGCTTTGAGATGAAACTCGCCGCTCTCTACCACGCCGCCGCCTGCCGCCGCCCGCAGACGCTTCTCGCGTTCATCCTCCACCTTGACCGGGTACAGGCGTCCGTGCAGAAGCACCTGCCAGCCTTCGTCGCTTTCGCTCACATACGCCTCGTGCGATTTGCCGTCCACGATCAGGGAATAGACCGGCTGTCCGCTGACCGAGACGAAATCCACCTCGTAGGTTTTGCCGTCAATGCTGACGTGCCGCTCGTCAATGATTTCGACCAGGAATTCTTTTTCGCCGACTGTGGTGATGTATTTCATGGCAGGTTACCTGTGCATTCTTTCCCAGCGCCCCACCCATTTCCAGTTGCTGGTGTCGCGTTCGTTGCGCTGAACGATTTGCGCGGAACGTTCGGTTGCCTGATGCGCCACCAGTGTGGCGAGCAGGGCGGCGGTTTCGTCATGGCTTTTGCGGTTTTCCTCCGCGTCGTCCATCGAGAAGCGTTCTTCGACAAAGCGCGTGTCGTACTGTCCGCCCATGAAGCGGTGCGAGTCCATCATCATCTGATGGAAGGGGATGTTGGTGCGCACGCCGACGATGCGATACTCTTCCAGCGCCCGGCGCATGCGCAGAATGGCTTGCGCCCGAGTCTCGCCCCAGACGATGAGTTTGGCAATCATCGGGTCGTAGAACGGCGTAATTTCGAAGCCGGGGTACACGCCCGTATCCACGCGCACGCCGGGACCGGTGGGGAGCAGGCTGTGCGTGATGCGCCCGGTGGACGGCATGAAGTTGTTGTAGGGGTCTTCGGCGTTGATGCGGCACTCGATGGCGTGACCGTTGAACTGCACATCTTCCTGACGGTAACTGAGGGTCCGTCCGCGTGCGATGCGGATTTGTTCCTTCACAATGTCAATGCCCGTGACCATCTCGGTGACCGGGTGCTCCACCTGCAGGCGGGTGTTCATCTCCAGGAAGTAAAAATTATGTTCCTTGTCGAGCAGGAATTCAATCGTCCCTGCATTGATGTAATTGACCGCCTGCGCGGCTTTGACCGCCACGGCTCCCATGCGCGCCCGCAGCTCCTCGTCCAGTTCGGGTGAGAGCGCCTCCTCCAGCAGTTTCTGATGCCGGCGCTGCAGGGAACATTCACGCTCGCCCAGATGAATGACGTTGCCGTGTGCGTCCGCCAGGATTTGGATTTCGATGTGCCGCGCCCCCTCGACCAGTTTCTCAAGATACACATTCCCATCCCCAAACGCGGATTCCGCCTCCCGCCTCGCGGACTCCAGAAGGGCTGGCATCTCCTCGAGCGACTTCACCTCCCTCATGCCTTTTCCGCCTCCGCCCGCCGTGGCTTTGATGAGCAGGGGGAAGCCGATTTGCGGCGCGACGGCGAGCAGTTCCTCGTTGGAGAGCGCCCCTTCGCCTTCCGTGCCCGGCACCACCGGCACTCCCGCCGCCATGACTGTGTTGCGGGCGGTCATCTTATCGCCCATTGCCGCAATGGCAGACGGCTTGGGTCCAATGAAGGCAATCCCGCTCTCTTCGCAAGCGGCGGCGAAATCCTCGCGTTCCGCTAGAAAGCCATAGCCGGGATGAATCGCATCCGCCCCCGATTTTTTGGCGACATCGAGAATCTTGTCCATGCGCAGGTAGGATTCGCGCGAAGGCGCCGGCCCCAGCAGATACGCCTCATCCGCATAGCGGACGTGCAGGGCGTGCCGGTCTGCCTCCGAGAATACCGCGACCGTCTCGATGCCCAGTTCGCGGCAGGCGCGGATGATGCGCACCGCAATCTCTCCCCGGTTGGCAATCAATACTTTATTGAACATGGCTCCTCAATCGCAAATCCAAAATCTCAAATCCAAATCGCAAATCAAAGCGGTATGTTCCCATGCTTTTTTGCCGGGTTCGAGTCGCGCTTGTTGCTCAACATCTCCAGCGCGTTGATCAGGCGCGGACGGGTTTCTTTCGGCTCGATGACATCGTCAATGTAACCGCGCTCCGCCGCCACATAGGGACTGGCGAATTTCTCGCGGTATTCCGCCACCAGTTCCGCTTTGCGCTGGGCGGGGTCCTTGGCTTTCTCCAGTTCCTTGCGGAAGATGATGTTGACCGCCCCATCGGGTCCCATCACTGCGATTTCGGCGGAGGGCCAGGCGATGTTGAAATCCCCGCGGATGTGCTTGCTGCTCATCACGTCGTAAGCGCCGCCGTATGCCTTGCGCGTGATAACCGTCAGTTTGGGGACGGTCGCTTCGCAGTAGGCGTACAGCAGTTTTGCCCCCGAGCGGATGATGCCGTTATGTTCCTGATAGGTGCCGGGCAAAAAGCCGGGCACGTCCTCCAGCGTCAAAATCGGAATGTTGAACGCATCGCAGAAGCGGACGAAACGCGCCGCTTTTTCGCTCGCGTCAATATCCAGCACGCCCGCCAGCACTGCCGGCTGATTCGCCACAATGCCGACGGAATGCCCGCCCAGCCGCGCAAACCCCACGACGATATTCTGTGCGTAATTCTCGTGAATCTCGAAGAACTGACCATTATCCACAATCAGGCGGATGACGTCCTTCATGTCGTAGGGCTTGTTGGGATCGTCGGGGATGATGTCGTTCAGCGCCTCATCCATGCGGAGCGGGTCGTCGCCGGTTGGCACAAAGGGCGGGTCCTCCATGTTGTTCTGCGGCAAGTATCCCAGCAGTTTGCGGATGAGATACAGCGTGTCTGCCTCGCTGTCCGCGGCGACGTGACACACCCCCGATTTTTCGGAATGGATGCTTGCGCCGCCCAGTTCCTCCTGTGTCACATCCTCGTGCGTCACCGCCTTGACCACATCAGGTCCTGTGACGAACATGTAAGAGGTGTTGCGCGTCATGAAGATGAAGTCGGTCAGCGCAGGGGAATAGACCGCCCCGCCGGCGCACGGTCCCATGATGGCGGAAATCTGCGGGATGACTCCGGATGCCAGCGTGTTGCGCAGGAAGATGTCGGCATACCCTGCCAGCGAAACCACGCCTTCCTGAATGCGCGCGCCGCCCGAATCGTTCAAGCCGATGATGGGCGCGCCGTTCTTCATCGCCATGTCCATGATTTTGCAGACCTTCTCAGCGTGCACCTCTCCCAGGCTGCCGCCGAACACGGTGAAATCCTGCGAGAAGACATACACCAGCCGTCCATCAATCGTCCCCCAGCCGGTCACTACCGAGTCGCTCATGAACTTTTGCTTGTCGAGCCCAAAATCGTGTGTGCGATGCTGAACGAAGGCGTCTATCTCACGAAACGACCCCTTGTCGAGCAGCAGGTCAATGCGTTCACGCGCGGTCAGACGTCCTTTTTTGTGTTGGGCTTCGATGCGTTCCTGTCCGCCGCCCAGCCTTGAACGGGCGCGTTTCTCATGCAGTATCTGGTTTTTCAAATGGTTGCTCATGTGCCTCACTTTGTGCGAAATACGATTTGGTACCCGGAAGATTTGCCAGCGTCCATGCCAGCGCAATTGCCAGCACAGAGCCTGTTAGAACAAAAGGCAGGTTGGCGCGGGAGGTCTCGAAGAAAAGCCGCTCAATCCAATATTCTATCAGCCAAAGCAGGATGGACATAGCCGCGCCCGGCGCCGCCCATTGTTTGCGGCGCAGGAGTCCGAAGACGAGAACGCCTCCTGCCGCCCCCCAGCCTGCTCCTGTGACCCAAAGGTACGCCACGCTCAGGCTGGAGCCGAACTCCGACAGCACGTTCCACCAGCGCAGCGACGCCGCAAAGCGGAACCCGCCCCAGGCTGTTAGCAATAACACCATTCCTACGAGCAGGGTTACACTGAAGGGGCGTCTTTTTTCAGGCATGGCTCAGGCTCATTGGAAGGGGATCAGTTGTCGGCGGGGTGGGAGGCGTCATGTCGCCGCTTCATTCAATATCCAGGGTAATCTTTCCAAAGTTTTCGTTTCGCTCCAGTCGTTCATGGGCGCGTGCGGCTTCCTTGAGCGGAAAGGTCGAATCCATAACCGGTAGCAACTTCCCCGACGTAACCAAATCCATCACCTCTCTGAACTCCTCCAGCGTGCTCATCGTCGAGCCGAGGATGCTCAGGTGTTTGGCGAACAGGTAGCGGTTATCAATCTCGAATTTCGGTCCGCCGCTGTTGCCCACGGTGAGCAGCCTGCCGCCCTTTCTCAGTGCGCGCAGGCTTTGCATGAACGTCGTGCCGACGTTATCCACAACCACGTCCACACCGCGCTTGTTGGTGGCGAGGTACACCGCCTTCGACCAGTCTTCCTCTTTGGAACGGTCAATCAGGATGTCTGCGCCGATGGACTCAGCCTTCGCCAACTTCCCCGCATCGCTTCCTACGACGATAACCTGTGCGCCCCTCAATTTGGCGATTTGCACGCTGGCAGTATTGACTCCTCCCCCCGCCCCGACGACCAGAACCGTCTCCCCTTTTTCCAGCCTCCCGCGTGTGACCAGCGAATGCCACGCCGTTTGATACACCAGCGCCGCTGCCGCCGCCTGATGAAAGTCAAAACCGTCGGGCAATTTGTACAATTGCTTTACAGGCAGGGCAATGTACTCCGCATATGTTCCGCGTACCGTCTCGCCAAGCAAATGCCAGTTGGCGCACATGTTGTCCTTGCCTGCCAGGCAAAACTCGCAATTCCCGCATCCCAGGTTGGCGTTGATGACGACGCGGTCGCCTTCCCTCACCCCGCCTTCGGCACCCCTCTCCCATTGGGAGAGGGGACGGAAGTGAGGGGAACCCAGCGCCACGACTTCTCCCGCGCCGTCCGCGCCGGGGATGTGGGGCAGTTCCAGTTTCAAGCCCGCCCAGCCTTTGCGGACGAACACATCCACGCGGTTGAGCGCGGCGGCGCGCAGGCGGATTAATGCCTCGCCGGGTTTCGGCTCCGGGCTTGGAAAGTCGGCGTACTCGAGGACTTCCGGCCCGCCGTGCTGGCGAAAAAGGATGGTCTTCATGAGCGTGATTGTAACTGATTAGTGTGGAGTCCGCTTGCGAGGCGGGATGCGGATGCGCAGGTGAAAATTGAACTCTACTTTTCCGGCGTCCGTGTCATTGCCGGCATTTGACGGAGCCTGACCGATCTCCAGGAGGAATTCTTTTTGGGACCAGGCTGTGGTTTTCAGAATGAGGAGGACGCCAAGGAGGATGAGAATCGCAACCAGCGTGAAGAGGACGTATCGGACGGGGGCAGTTGTCAGCGAGTCCAGACCTGCGTCAGTCCCCACCTTGGGGCTCAGATCTACGTCGGTGTTGGTCAGTGCGAAGCCGGTGATGTATTCGTCCCGGTATTTGAAGGTCACGGGTTCGCCAAACCCGGGGAGGGAGAGGTCCTGTAAGGGGAAAGTCTCGGCGTTCGGGCTGTCCACAAAAATGATCGTGGGGTTGTTCGCGTCCAGGTCGGTCTGCGGAGAGAATTCAAAGAGGAGATGGGTTTTGTAGGTGTGCGGGACCATCTTGGATTTGACGAGGTATTCTACGCGGTGAGGGACTTCAGTCTCGCCGAGGTAAATGAGGTCAAGGGGCTCCTCTGTCCGCCACGCCAGCCAAGATGCGATGTCCTCGAATGCGGCAGGATAGTCCACCTGCATGCGGGTGAAATAGCGGTGAAATCCGAAGTAGATGACCGCCAGCGCGGTGGCAGCGACAAGTGTCGTTTGCGCGAATGCTTTGAGGCGGGGACGGTGTGTGAAGGTTAATTCAGCGAAGCTTTCAGCGGCGGCGGTCAGCCCGATGGCGGAGACCAGCGCCAGGCTGGGAATGATCGAAACCAGATGGGTGTGGCGCGGCGGAAAGGTGTTGAGGATGCTCAGGAAGAGCATCCCTCCTGTGAGCCAGAGAAGAGGTAGGGCAAAGCGCAGTTGTTTGACCTGCCGCAGGCTGAGGACGAGCCCGATCAGGAAGAAAACCGGGCTGATCACGCCAGAGAACCCGGAGTTCAGGAAATGTTCATGGACGATATATGGGTTGAACATGGCGAGGAAGGTGCGCACGGTGCTGCGGTAGAGCAATTCGCCATAGATTCCTGGATTGTAGAAAATGGTTTGGTCTTCCCCAAGCTGGATCAGCGGTGTCGTGGCGGATAGCGCGGACTCATCATAATATGCCCTGCCGTAGAACGCATTGAAAAAACTCGACTCGACGATCTTGTAGACCAGTCCCTCGGTCAGCGGACCGCTGACGGTGTAGGCGAGGCGGGGGGCAAAGACCACCGTCCATGCCGCCCAGAGCACCCCGAGCATGACCAGCGCCCGCCTCAACTTGACCTCCCGGTATGCCCAAATGACGAAGACCCCCAGGCTTAGCACCACCATCCCGAGCCAGGCGGAGAAATAGGTGTAGAAGCCGAAGCCTGCAGTCAGCCCGGCAAGCCAGAGATAAAAAAGACTCCCTTTTCGGGCGGCAATCGCAAAGAAAAGGATGGCAAGCGTCACCGGGAACAATGCCTGGCTGTTGTTGTATCCCATCCGTGCGAAGGCAAGGAAGTAAGGGTTTGCAACCATCAGGACGCAGGCTGTGACGCCGGTGGTGCGCCCAAACCATAACCTTGTCAGCAGGTAAAGCGGGATGACGGTCAGGACCGCCGCGATGACCGAGGAAAACCGCCAGCCCCACAAATTGACTCCGAACACCCTCAGCACCCAGCCCTGAAAGATCGAACTGGCAACCGGGAAGGTGTACACGCCCGAATCGAAGACCGGCGGGTGGAGTTCCTTTTGCGCGATCGCCCGGGCGGTCTCCCAAAACGAACCTTCGTCCGGGACGATGTAAACGGGAATATCGTTCAAGGCGAAGGCGCCGATCGCAAATCCGAGGGTCAGCAGGACGGTCAGCCAGAAAAGATCCGCTGTGTCGATCCCCAAGGATGGACCGTTCCTGGCATTGCCGTCCAGTTTCCAGACCGCGTGCGTGAAAAGCCCGATCGCCGCCAGCCAAAGAATGGGATGGATCGGCTCATATTGATGCCTGGACAGTTGGATGAGAAGCAGGTTGAACAGCGCCAGTCCAATGATGACCTTGATGATCTGTACCTGACGGTCAGTATGTTCGGCAGCGGCAGCACGCCTCGACCAGTTCTCGAAAGGCTTCTTCCATGAAATGGGCACGCAGAAGAGCGCGCAAAGAACTGCGCCGCCAACCAGATATGGAAAGGCGGCGACCACGTTTTCATAGTTGACAATTTCCAGTTTGTGGACCACGTTCCAGTTTTCGGCGGCAGGATTCGGGTCTCCGAGGGGGAAGCGGTTCTCCATCAGGTACTGGCTGTAACAAATGGCAGCCATCCCTGCGACGAGAAGCCACCGTCTGAATGCCGTGATCCGCTGGAAAAGAAGCGTCAATGCCATCGCGTGAAATTACTTCAACCCCATCTCGCTTCTCGAAATGACGAGGCGTTGAATCTCGCTCGTCCCTTCGTAGATCTCGGTAATCTTCGCATCGCGGAAGTAGCGCTCGATGGGCAGTTCCTTGCTGTAACCCATCCCGCCGTGAATTTGCACTGCCTGATGCGTGACCCACATCGCCGTTTCGCTGGCAAACAACTTCGCCATCGAAGCCTCCAGCGAGTAGCGCCTGCCGTCCTTTTTGGATTTTTCCTTTGCCATTGCCGCGTTATAAATCAGCAGCCGCGACGCCTCAATGCGCGTCTTCATATCTGCGATTTTGAAACCCGTACCCTGAAATGCGCCAATCGGCTGACCAAACGCCTCCCGCGTGACCGCATACTGGCGCGCCGCTTCGTACGCCGCTTCGGCAATCCCAAGCGCCTGCGTTGCAATGCCGATGCGCCCGGCGTCCAGCACGGTCATGGCAATCTTGAATCCTTCCCCTTCCTCGCCGAGACGGTTTTCCACAGGCACGCGGCACTCTTCGAAAATCAACTCGCTGGTTGCCGAAGCGCGGATGCCGAGTTTTGGCTCCTTCTTGCCGCGCGTGAGACCGGGCGTATTCCCCTCAACCAGGAACGCCGTAATGCCTTTGTGTTTTTTCTCCGGGTCGGTCATCATGAAAACGACGAAATAATCTGCCACCGGCCCGCTGGTGACCCAGGATTTGCGTCCGTTGAGGATGTAGTGATTTCCGTCGCGCACCGCCCGCGATTTCATCGTCCCGGCGTCCGAGCCGCTCATCGGTTCGGTCAGCGAGTACGCGCCGATGGCTTTCCCCGATGCAATGGGCGTGACGAACCTCCGCTTTTGCTCATCCGTCCCAAACTTCATGATGCCGTGACAGTACAGCGAATTGTTCACCGACATGATGACGCCGTGCGCCGCGTCGGCTTTGGAGATTTCCTCGAGGGCGAGCACATAGGCAAGCGTGTCCATGCCTGCGCCGCCGTACTCTTCAGGGATTTCGATGCCCATGAAACCCATTTCGCCCATCTTTTGGATGGTCTTGTGCGGAAATTCGCCGCTTTCGTCGAATTCCGCCGCAATGGGGACTATTTCTTTTTGTGCAAAGTCGCGCGCCGTGTCGCGAATCATCTTGTGTTCTTCGCTCAGGGGGTACAAAGCAAGTTCGCTCATTCCATTCCTCCGGGTGTGATGAGGGCATTATAACCTCAGCGGGGCGCTCTGATAAAATAGGGGAAACTTCTCATGAGCCTCAAACCTTCTGCACAAGAACGAATCTGGGCGGCTCTCGCCCACCTCTCTGCGCTGGCGATGGGCTTTGGGCTGCCGCTGCCCCTCCTCGGCTGGTCGGAGAACCGCCGCAAATCTAACTATGCGGCATTTCAATCCCTTCAGGCGCTGGGATACCAGACCCTCGCGTACACGCTCTGGCTGATTCTCACGCTCATCGTCATGGTGGTTTCTTCGGTGGGATTTCTTGCCAGCGTGCAGACCCTTGACACCCTCCAAGCCGACCTCAACGCCTGGACGGCGGCGTACTCCCTCTTTCTCTTCGGTCTGATCGCCCTGTATCTTGTTCCTCCAACGCTCGCGGCAGTTGCCTGCGCCCTCGGCACGGACTTCCGCTATCCCATCCTCGGAAGCCGCCTCGCCCGCTACCTCGGCTATGACCCGTCCGGCGCCTCCGCTGATTCCCTCTGGTTGAACGAGGAACACGAAGACCGCTGGGTGGCGGGAATGGGACATTTTGCGGTCATCATCGTGCTATGGGGACTGCTTGCGCCCATCACTGCCTGGGCGCTTCAGGGAAAGCGCAGTTCGTTTCTCAAGTTTCAGTCTGTGCAGGCACTGGTATATCAAGCCGGGACAACGCTTCTGTATCTTGCGGCGGGCTTTTTCTATGTCTTCGGGCTGGTTGTCTTCATCCTGACTATCGGCTTTGGGAGCGGTGCGGCGTTCGATTCGGCGGCCGGCATACTTGGCGCGGTGGTGTTTCTTGCTTCGCTGTTGATTTCTTTGTTGATTGTTCTGATTGTGCCGCTGTTGCACATTCTCGGTCAGTGGGCGGGATACCGCGTGTTGAAAGGGCATGACTACCGCTATCCCCTCATTGGCAGGCTGACGGAAAAATGGATGACGGACAGACCTTACAGTGCAAACCCGGGCGGACGTTAGAGAACGTCCGCTACGCTGCGGAATAAGGACGCTCGCTAGCGTCGGATACGCGTGGAATAAGAGACGCTCTCTTGCGTCGGATTTTACGCTGAATACAAAACGTCCCCGAAAAATGCGGCTGAGCCTGCCTTGGAGGAGAAACCATGAAAATTTTGATTGCAACCGACATGGAAGGGATTACCGGTGTGACAACCTGGGAGCAGGTCACGCCGGGGCATGCGGAGTATGCTCGTTTCCGCAAGTTGATGACGCAGGATGTGAACGCCGCCATTCGCGGGGCAATGGAGGCGGGCGCAGACGAGGTCATTGTGGCAGACGGGCATTGGAACGGGTCGAACATTCTCATCGAGGAACTCGATCCACGGGCGCGGCTGAATAGCGGCTCGCCCAGTCCGTTTTCGATGATGCAGGGCATTGACGAGACAGTGGATGCAGTGTTCTTTGTGGGGTATCACGCCCGCAACGGTTCGCCGAACGCGGTTCTCGACCATACCTGGTCGTCGAAAACGGTTGCCAATGTGTGGTTGAACGACATTTTGACGGGGGAATATGGCTTGAACGCGGCAGTCGCAGGTCACTTTGGGACGCCGGTGATTCTGGTAACGGGCGACCAGACCGCATGCAGTCAGGTTTTGGAGTTGCTGGGGGATTTGGAGACGGTAGTCGTCAAGCAGGCGGTTGGGCGTTTTGCGGCGGAGTGCCTGCCGCCGGCGGTGACGCAGGGACTGATTGCCGAAGCGGCTTCGCAGGCAGTGACCCGTCTGCTGGAGGGCGATGTGCCAGACCCGTTCGTGCTGGATGCGCCGGTGCGCGTCACGGTGGAGTTTTTCACGTCGGATATGGCGGATAAGGCTTCGCGGATTCCGTTCACACGGCGGGAGGGGACGCGGGTGTCGTTTGTGGCGGAGGAGATGGCTTCGGCGTATAACGGTTTCCGGGCGATGGTGATGCTGGCAGGCGGCTGAGGGTAGGAAAAGGCTCTTCGAAGCAGAATCAGCCGTCAGTTTAGGAAAGAGGCGGCGCGGAGCGCGTCTGGTTCGGAAATTGCCGATTGACGTCCTTCCGTATTTTCTTATAATATGCCCACTTACGAGTAGCCAGGCTTGGTTTCGTTTTTGGGAAAGGAGGCGGCGGCACATACATCGTTTGAGGGTTTGTTTTTGCCAATCCAAATATTCCAAAGGAGAGAGAATATGAAATCCAATTGGTTCGTATTGGTGAGCGTGCTGATGGTGGCGAGCATTGCCCTTTCGGCATGTGGAGGGACGGCAACCGGCGGTGGAGAATCCGCTGGCGGACCGTTGAAGGAAGTGGGCGAGGGGGAAGGCGCGCTTTCGATTGTCGCCTGGGCAGGGTATATCGAACGCGGCGAGACCGACCCGGCGTATGACTGGGTGACCCAATTCGAGAAGGATACCGGTTGTATTGTGAGTGTGAAGACCGCCGCCACCTCGGATGAGATGGTTGCGCTGATGAATGAAGGCGGCTTCGACCTGGTGACCGCTTCGGGCGACGCTTCGAACCGCCTGATTGCTGGCGGGCGCGTTCAGCAAATCAACATTGATCTCATCCCCAGTTACAGCAAAATTGACCCGCGCCTGCAGAATGCTCCCTGGCATACGGTGGATACGAACGGCGACGGCGTGGCGGAACATTACGGTGTGCCGTATTCCTCCGGGCAGAATATTCTGATGTACCGCACCGATGTGTTCGGCGACCAGCCGCCCGATAGTTGGAATGTGGTCTTCGAAGAGATGACCCTGCCGGACGGCAAATCGAACAAGGGACGCATTCAGGCGTACGATGGTCCCATCTATGTGGCGGATGCGGCGCTGTACCTGATGTATCACCGCCCCGAACTTGGAATCACCAATCCCTACGCCTTGAACCGCGACCAGTTCAACGCGGCGATTGACCTCCTGCGCCAGCAGCGTCAGTTAATCAACCGCTACTGGCACGACGCCTTCATCCAGATGGACGATTTCACCAATGAAGGCGTGGCGGCTTCCGGTTCGTGGCCCTTCCAGGCGAACCTGCTGAAGTTTGGCGGCGCGCCGATTGACAAGGTTGTGCCGAAGGAAGGCGCCACCGGCTGGGCGGATACCACCATGCTGCATGTGAACGCCGCTCACCCCAACTGCGCCTACAAGTGGATGGAATGGTCGCTCAACCCCAAAGTGCAGGGCGATTTGGCGGCGTGGTTCCAGAACATCCCCGTCCGTTTGGATGCGTGCGAGGGCAATGACTTGCTCGGTCCCGATGGCTGCGTGAACAACGGTTTGAACGACTTCGACAAAATCTGGTGGTGGCGCACTCCCGCTTCTGATTGCGGCGACAATGATCCTGCCACCGAGTGCGTTCCCTACCATGAATGGGTGACGAACTACGTTGCCGTCATCGGCGGGCGCTAAATCCTGTTTCGCATACGATGTCAGGCGGGGGGACCCGCCTGACATTCCTTTTCAGTCAGTGAGTTGCCCAACAAAATGACCAGTCAGACACAACCAGCCATTCGATTCGAGAATGTCAGCAAGTATTTCGGCAATGTAAAGGCGGTGGAGCAAGCCAACCTCGAGATTCGAGACGGCGAGTTCTTCTCCCTGCTTGGACCTTCCGGCTCAGGCAAGACCACCTGCCTGCGGATGATTGCCGGGTTCGAGACGCCCTCCTCGGGTCAAATTTTCCTCTACGGGCAGGATGTCTCCAACCTGCCGCCCTACGAGCGCGACGTCAACACGGTCTTTCAGGACTATGCCTTGTTTCCGCACATGAGCGTGGGGGATAACATCGCCTACGGGTTGATGGTCAAAGGCGTGCCAAAGCCCGAGCGAAAGAAACGCGTGGATGAAATGCTCGAACTCGTTCAACTTGCCGGATACGCCGACCGTAAACCCTCCCAACTCTCCGGCGGACAGCGCCAGCGCGTCGCCCTCGCCCGAGCCTTGATCAACCATCCCAAAGTTTTGCTTCTCGACGAACCGCTCGGCGCCCTCGACCTGAAACTGCGCCAGCAAATGCAGGTGGAACTCAAGGCGATTCAAAAGCGCGTCGGCATCACCTTCATCTTCGTCACGCACGACCAGGAAGAAGCGTTGACCATGAGCGACCGTATCGCGGTGTTCAACGAGGGAAAGATCGTTCAAGTAGGCACGCCGGCGGAAATCTACGAACATCCCGCCACGGCGTTCGTCGCCGGGTTTGTGGGAACTTCCAACCTGGTGGACGGTGAAGTGGCAAAGCGCATCACCGGGCGCGCGATTCGCTTCTCCATCCGCCCGGAAAAGATTCACATGGGAGCACCGGACGCCAAAGTCGAAGCGGATAGTTACGGCGCCGACGGCGTGGTGCGCGATGTCATCTACCTCGGTCTCTACACCCGTTACCTGATCGAATTGAACGGCGGCGGCGACCTGGTGGTGGTGGAGCAAAATCTCAAAACCACTTCCATGGACGTACTGAAGGTCAAAGGGCAGCCGGTGCGCCTGCACTGGAAGAGGGAACATATCCGCGAGGTCGGAGGTTCGTGATGCTTCAGCGTCTTTCCACGTTTCTGTATCAGCGTCCGCGTCTGGTGTTGGCGCTTCTGCTAGGACCGCCGATGCTCTACATGGTAGTGGTCTATCTGGGCTCCTTGTTTGTCCTTCTGCTCAACAGTTTTTACTACCTGGAGGAATTTACGGGGCTGGTGGTTCGCGAATTCACGCTGCGGACATACGCGCAAATCTTCGAGCCAGCCAACCGCGACATTTTTGTCCGCACGGCGGGCATGGCGGCGGCGGTGACGATTGCCGACGCGTTGATTGCCTTTCCGCTCGGCTATTACATTGCGAAATTCGCTTCGCCCCGCCTGAAGACCTGGCTCATCATCGCCGTGACCCTGCCGCTCTGGTCGAGTTATCTGGTGCGCGTCTATGCCTGGAAGTTGATTTTGGCGCAGGAGGGCATCCTCTCCTGGTTTATCAAACTCCTGCATCTCGACGGCGCGCTGAACTGGCTGTTGAGCCTGCCCGGCATCGGCGGCTCCTCTCTCGCGCTCTCGCCAATTGGCATGTTCATCGTCTTCGTGTATATCTGGCTTCCTTACATGATTATTCCCATTCAAACGGCGCTGGAACGTGTGCCTTCGTCTCTTCTCGAAGCCTCCAGCGATTTGGGAGCGAAGCCGTTTCAGACCTTCCGAACGGTCATCCTGCCGCTGGCGTTTCCGGGCGTGGTGGCGGGTTCGATTTTCACTTTTTCGCTGACTCTGGGCGATTTCATCGTGCCGCTTTCGCTCGGCAATTCCAAATTTTTCATCGGACAGGCGGTCTATTCCTATCAAGGCACGGCGGGGAACATTCCGCTCGCCGCCGCCATGACGATGGGACCCGTGGTCATTATGATCGTTTATCTGCTGATTGCGAGAAAACTGGGAGCCTTCGATGCCCTCTAACGTTTCCTACGGTCAAAAAGCCTCCTGGGGACTGACGCTTGCGGCGTGGGGCGGGTTGTTGTTCCTGCATGTCCCCATCCTGATTATTTTTCTCTACACCCTCACCCCCGACGAAACGACCTACACCTTCCCTCTGCCGGGGATTACCTTCAAATGGTTTGGCGTTGCCCTTCAACGCGCCGACTTGTGGCGGGCGTTGACCCTTTCCTTGCAGGTGGCGGCGGTTGCCACCGTTGTGGCGCTGATTCTCGGCACGCTTGCCGCGGCGGCGGTGTATCGCAGCAAGTTCTTTGGCAGGGAGGCGGTGTCGTTTCTCCTCGTCCTGCCCATTGCCCTGCCCGGCATTGTGACCGGCATTGCCCTGCGCACCACCATCGGCTCGCTGGATATTCCCTTTTCCTATTGGACAATCGTTGTGGGTCATGCCACGTTTTGCGTGGTGGTAGTGTATAACAATGTGCTGGCGCGTTTCCGCAGGATGCAGGGATCGCAAATCGAAGCCTCGATGGACCTGGGCGCAAACTCGTTTCAGACCTTTCGCTATGTGGTCTTTCCCAACATTGCCACTGCGCTTCTGGCGGGCGGGATGCTGGCGTTTGCCCTCTCGTTCGACGAAGTGATTGTCACCACCTTTACCGCCGGTCAACAGACCACACTTCCCATCTGGATCTTCAGCCAGTTGACCCGTCCGCGCGACCGCCCGGTGACGAATGTGGTGGCGATGTTTGTCATGCTCATCACCTTCCTGCCGATTTTCTTTGCGCAGAAGATCACGGCGCAGAGTTCGGATACGGAGGGCGGTTCGAAGTGAGTCGCTTTCAGCGTGGCGAAGGTCTATGCAGTAGAATCCGCCTCAGTCGGGGCGCGAGGCGGATTTTTCATCCCAAAAGTCCCGCCTCGAAAAGATTGACAACACGTCAATTGCCATTACAATTGCTCGAAATCCAAAAAGGAGCGTTCGATATTGCAACGACTCGCACGAGTGTGAATGAAGAAATGCTTGTGCCCTCTCTCTAATTTGATACGCCACGAATAAAATCTGGCTTCCGCCGCCCTCCAACTCAGACTTGGTGAGGCGGCGGGACTGCTTAAGGTTCGCGCAGTCAACACAGTGGTTCGGAGCTGTTGTGCTTTGACTGTTTTTGTTTTTTCATATAGACAGAGCATAAGCAAACCCTTGTGTAGAGCGCGTTCTCTAACGCGCCGTCTGGGTGAAATCGGCGTTGGAGAACGCCGGGTACGCGTAAGTACTGATAACAGAGAAGCGCGAACGCTTCCCAAATTGTGTTGTCGCTTTGGCGTTGGTTGCCAAAGAATTATTTTGGGCAAAATGCCTTTAACAAAACGAAAGGAAAGAATGACCGGTCAATATTATTCCTACCTGAACCCGAAATGCGACTCGGGTGAATTCGAAGAAAAGGGCGGATGCGGCGTGTTTGCCCGCGAGCCCATTCGCAAAGGCGAGTTGATCTGCCTGTGGGGCGGGCGTATCGTGGCAGCCAGCGAACTCGACCCCAACATGCAATACTTCACCCAGCGCATCCTCCAGATTGAAGAAGGTTTTTATCTGGAAGCGCCTCTGCCGCTCGAACCCACCGATTGTTTCAATCACTCCTGCGACCCGAACGCAGGCTTCACCGGGCAGATCGGTCTGGTTGCCATGCGCGACATTCACGCCGGCGAGGAAATCACCTTCGATTACGCCATGTGCGACGGCTCGGATTACGACGAATTCACCTGCTACTGCGGCAGCCCCAATTGCCGCGGGCAAGTCAAAGGCACCGACTGGTCGCGCCCCGAATTGTGGGAAAAATACGACGGCTATTTCATGCCCTATCTGGCGAGGCGCATCGAAAAACTCAAAGCCAAACTTCATGTGGTCGCGTAGGAAGGAACGGATTGCGCGGTACAATCGTGCAATCCGTTTTATGTTTAAATCCTTTGCATTTCGTATTTTTCTGGCGGCGCTCATCCTGCGCCTGATTCCCGTCTTCCTCTCGCGCGGACTGGGCATCGGGCTGGACGACATGTTTCAATACGACATGCTGGCGCGCAGCCTCGCCGGCGGACATGGCTTCCGCTGGTACGCGCAGGCGGACCTTGACCGCTTCGCCTCTTTCCTGACCTTCGACCTTTCTCGCCTCAAGGACTATGATCCACGCCTCGGCATTCCCACCTCCTTTCGCGCGCCGCTCTATCCTGCCTTTCTGGCGGTGGTGTACTTCTTCGGCGGGACGGACTTTTCCCGCTTCTTCGCCGCGCGTCTGGCGCAGGCAATCTTTTTGGGTGCGCCGCTTGCCCCGCTGACGTACCTGACTGCAAAGAAGATATTTTCCTCTTCGGCACGAGAGGCGCAGGAGGAACGTGCCGAACGCGCCGCCCGCATCTCCGCCTGGGTTGTCGCCGCGTACCCGCTTTTGCTGGTATATCCGCTCGGGCTTGGCACCGAAAACCCTTTCTTCGTTCTCCTGCTCGCCTCATTCCTCTTTCTCCTTTTGTCCATCGAAACCCCGTCTGTTTTCCATTTTCTGCTTGCCGGGTTGTTCCTCGCCCTCACCGCCCTGACCCGTTCCGTCATCCTTCCATTTGCGCTTGCCGCCTTCTGCCTTTTACTCTACCTGTACGGACGGCATGCGCTGCTGGCAGTGTTCGTCTTTGCTCTGGTGATTTCCCCTTGGATTGTCCGCAACTCCCTCCTCCACCACAAACTGACCGGCATCGAGACCTCCATGGGCTACAACCTGTACCTCGGCTACCACCCAAAGGGGAACGGCTCCTTCGTCTTCGGTCCCTCGCTCGATTTGCTGACCATCCTCGACGACGCCGAGCGTGACCGAATCGGCACACAGCGGGCAATCGAATTTATCAGGCAGCAGCCGGAGCGCTTCTTCCCTCTGGCACTCAACCGCCTGGGGTTTTTCTTCGGTCTGGAAAAGCGCGTGCTGATGTACTTCTACTCGAACAACCTCATCGGTTATGTTCCGCTTCCGCTCCTGCTAACCATCTCTGCGGTTTTGCTCCTGCCCTTTGTCTTCATTTCGGTGTCCGCCGCGCTGGGAATGTCGCTTTTGCGCTGGTCGCCTCAAACCTGCCTGCTTGCTTTTTTGCTGATTCTCTACACCCTGCCGCACATCCTCATTCTTTCCGAAGACCGCTTCCATCTGGCGCTTGTGCCATACCTTGCCATCCTTGCCGCGCACTTTTGGGTGAATGGCTGGGGCGCGCTCTCTGCCCGCTGGCGGGAAGGACAAAGCGGAAGACTTCTCGTCACGCTCTCGCTTCTTGCCGTATTTCTGCTTGTAACCAACTGGGGACTCGAACTTCACCGCGACTGGGATAAAATTGCCCAACTCCTCGGACCAAACGGCAACCAAACCTACTTCAACTACTGACCGCTGACCACTGCCCACTGATACCCATGAAACCCCTCCTCGGCGACCGCCTCAAATTTGACTGGAAAATTGTCTCCATCACCATCCTCTCCACCCTTCTGCTGATGGTGGATTACTATCACCGCCTCACGCCTTACTATTACTGGGACCGCGTCATTCTCTACCTGTTCATCCCCCTTTTCGTCATTCTCGTCTTCTTTCGGGACCAGCCCGGAGAATACGGCTTCTCCCTTGGCGATTGGAAGGCGGGACTTCTGCTGACGGCGCTTGGCGTCCTGTTGATGGCTCCCGTCATTTACTTTCTGGGCAGGGGCGACGCCTCCATGCAGGCGTATTACAAGCCGCTTACCACTGGTCTGCCGTGGACAACCTTCCTCGACCTCATCGGCTGGGAATTCCTCTTCCGCGGCTGGATTTTGTTCGGCTACGCCCGCAAATTCGGAGCGGAAGCCCTGTGGCTGCAAGCCGTCCCGTTTGCGCTGATGCACAACGGCAAACCCGAAATCGAGACTCTCTCCACCATCTTCGGCGGCTTTGCCTTCGGCTGGGTGGCGTGGCGGACGAAATCGTTCGTCTGGCCCTTTCTCATCCACTGGTTCATTGCCACGTTCATCATCGTTGTCGCTGCGGGTCTCATCTAACTTTTCCACCACCCATTCCATGCCCTCCTTCACCCTCCGCCCCGCCCGTGAGTCCGAATCGCGCCAAATTCGAGAGTTAATTCATTTGGTCGGGATCAATCCCACAGGTCTGGATTGGAGGCGTTTCATCGTGGCGGCGAACGAACGGGATGAAATGATCGGCTGCGGTCAGTTGAAGCCTCACGGGGCAGACATCCTGGAACTGGCTTCGCTGGCGGTGTATCCCGAACATCGCGGGAAGGGCGTGGCGCGCGCCATCGTGGAGTATTTGCTGGCAAACAGCCCGCGCCCGTTATACCTGATGTGCGCCTCGCCGCTGGGACCGTTCTACGAAAAGTTCGGCTTCCGCTCCCTGCGTTACGAAGAGATGCCGCCGTATTTCCAGCGAATCGCCAGACTGGCAGGACTTTTGACTTCCCTTGCCCGGCGGGGGGAACGCCTGCTGGTGATGAAGTTGCAGTAAAATTGCCGCAATGCAAAATCTGAAGTTCCTTCTCAATTTGGTGGCGGGGATTTTGTTTGGTCTGTTTCTCGCCGCCCTCGTTTGGGTGGTGACCCGCAACCCCAGCGGGCAGGCGGTAATGCTCCGCCCCGCGCCGACCGAAAGACCCATCATTGTTCACGTCACCGGCGCTGTGCCGCGTCCGGGCGTTTATGCCCTGCCCAAAGGCGCGCGCGTGCAGGACGCGGTCTCTGCCGCCGGCGGCTTTCTTGCCGAGGCAGATAAAGCCTCCCTCAACCTGGCGCAGGAACTCGAAGACGGGCAGCGGCTCGATATTCCCTATGCGGCAGGGTTCTCGCCGGTTATCCCCACAGCCGCCGCTTTGCCGGTTTCCCCTGAGGATACCGACCTCGTCAACATCAATACCGCCTCCGCGTTTGAACTGGAAACCCTGCCAGGGATCGGTCCCACCCTTGCCCAGCAAATTGTCAAATACCGCGAACAAAACGGTCCTTTCCTCTCCACTGAAGACATCATCAACGTCTCAGGGGTTGGTCCCGGAACCTACGAGCGCATCAAAGACCTGATCACGGTGGGTCCCTGACCATGCCCTTCGATCATTTTGACATCATCGCTCCCATCTACGCGCGGGTGACGTACTCAGCGCAGGCAAAGATGCGCGAACTCGCTGCCCTGCCTGCAAAGGGACGCCTGCTCGACATCGGCGGCGGCACGGGGCGGGTCGCTTCGGCGCTTTTGACCGACGTGGACGAAGTTGTCGTCGCCGACGTATCCATGGGGATGTTGAAACAGACGCCTCGTTCCACGCTCAAACCTGTTTGCTCTCACTCCGAACATTTACCCTTCCCCGACAATTTCTTCGAGCGCGTCATCATGGTGGATGCCCTGCACCACGTCATTGACCAGCCTGCCACGGCGCGCGAGATGTTCCGCGTGCTCAAACCCGGCGGACGCATCGTCATCGAAGAACCCGACATTAACACCTTCGCCGTCAAACTGATTGCGCTGGCAGAAAAACTACTCCTCATGCGGAGTCACTTCCTCTCTCCGCTTCAGATTACCTCGCTCTTTCCCGCTGACAGCGCTCACATCGTTTCCGAAAATTCAAGCGCCTGGGTGGTCATTTCCAAGACCCCCATCCACAACGAACAGTCTCAAGCCGCGGGCTGGAACGCAGAATAAAAATTACAGAGTGTTTCGCAATGAATAACAAGTCCAACAACCGGCTTTTTGGATATGCATTTGCCGACATTTATACCCTGTACATTCAAAAAGCCGAACGCAAAATGCGCACAAAGGAAGAAGTGGACCAAATTATCTGCTGGCTGACCGGCTATGATCAGGCAGGGTTGCAGCGGCAAATCAAAAGCCGCAGCGACCTTAGAACCTTTTTTTCTCAAGCCCCCGCCATCCATCCAAACAGCGCCCTGATCAAGGGCGTAATCTGCGGCGTCCGTGTGGAAGAAATCGAAGATCCGCTGCTGCAGAAAATACGCTATCTGGATAAACTTATTGACGAACTTGCCAAAGGCAAGGCAATGGAAAAGATTTTACGGCAGTGACAAACGAACAGCCCGGTCATTCGACCGGGCTGTTTTTTTTATTCGATCCTGCCGTCCCACATATTCCAGGTGCGACCGTCGCGGGCGAGCAGTTCATCCGCTTCGGCGGGACCCCATGTGCCCGGCTCGTACGTGGCGAGCGGCTGACCGTTCGATTCCCATGCTTCCAAAATCGGGTCCATCAGCCCCCAGGCGGTTTCCACCTCGTCGGCGCGGGTGAACAGGGAGGCGTCCCCCGTCAGGGTGTCCAGCAGGAGGCGTTCGTAGGCGTCGGGAATCGCCGTCTTGCCGAACGAGTCTGCGTAGTGGAATTCCATGTCCACCGAGCGTAAATCCGAAACCGTGTCGGGAACCTTCGCCTCGAACCGCCAGTGAATGCCCTCATCAGGCTGCAGGTACAACACCAGCATGTTCGGCGTCAGCCGTCCGTCCCTGGTGGGGAAGAGCAAATGCGGCGGCTCCTTGAATTGGATGGTCACCTGAGAGAGCTTTTCCTTGAGGTTCTTGCCAGAGCGCAGATAGAACGGAACGCCCTGCCAGCGCCAGTTGTCAACCTGCAGTTTGATTGCCGCATACGTGGGCGTGGTGGAGTTGGGATCCACGCCGCTTTCCTGACGATAGCCTGCATACTGCGCCCGCACCGTTTTCTGCGCCACTTCCTCTTTCCGCATCGGGCGGATGGAACTCAGCACCTTGACCTTTTCGTTGCGCAGGGCGGTCGCATCGAAAGAAGCGGGCGGCTCCATTGCCACCAGCGTCAGCAGTTGCAGCAGGTGATTCTGGAACATGTCGCGCAGAACGCCCACGCTGTCGTAGAACCGCCCGCGATGCTCCACGCCCACCTTCTCCGCCACGGTAATTTCCACGTGGTCAATGTAGTTGCGGTTCCACAACGGCTCGAAGATTGTATTTGCGAAGCGCGCCACCAAAATGTTCTGGACGGTCTCTTTGCCGAGATAATGGTCAATGCGGTAGATTTGCTTTTCGTTCAGCGTCTTGTGAATCTGCTGATTCAAACTGCGGGCAGATTCGAGGTCCGTGCCGAACGGCTTCTCGATGACGACACGCCGCCAGCCGTTGTACTCGGTCAACTGGTCGGTGAGACCGAGCAGGTCAATGATGTTCGGGAAAACGCCCGGCGGCGTCGCCATGTAGTAGATGCGGTTGCCCGAACTAATCTCCCATTCCTTCAAAAAACTGCCCAGCCGTTTGAAATCTGCCAGGTCGGTGTAGCGTCCCTGCTGATAGGCGAGATGGGCGGCAAACGTTTGCCACTCCTCGCCCTTGTATTCAAACGGCGCGAACTGCTTCATCCCCTCTTCGAGATGCGCGCGGAATTCCTCGTCCGTGAAGGCGGTGTTGCCGTAGCCGACGATGCGGAACTGCTTCGGCAGGCGTCCCTTGCGGTACAGGTTGAACAGCGACGGCACGAGTTTGCGCTGTGTCAGGTCGCCCGACGCGCCGAAGATGACGATGGTGGTTGGTAAACCGTTATTCATAATCATCACTGCATTTCATTGCGAGGAGCGGCAGCGGCGACGCCATCTCGAATAACACAGGGAGATTGCTCCGCTCACTGCGTTCGCACGCACTGACATTACTCCGCTTTCTTGATTGCATGCCCGCCGAACTGATTGCGCAGCGCCGCCAGCATGCGCGCGGCATAGTTTTCCTCGTCGCGGCTGACGAAGCGCATTTGCAGCGCCAGCGTGATGACGGGCGCAGGCACATCCAAATCAATCGACTCGAACACCGTCCAGCGTCCCTCGCCCGAATCTGCCACCCAGGGTTTGATGTCCTTGAGCTGCGCGTCCTCGTCGAGGGCGTTTGCGGCAAGGTCCAACAGCCACGAGCGCACCACGCTCCCATGCTGCCAGACGTGCGAAATCTTCGCCAGGTCGAGGTTGAACTCCTGCTTCGCCTTCATGATGCTGAACCCCTCAGCGAACGCCTGCATCATGCCGTATTCGATGCCGTTATGCACCATCTTGACGAAATGACCCGCCCCATGCGGACCCATCCAGCCCCAGCCTTTATCGGGCGCGGGAGCCAGCGTCTCGAAAATGGGACGCATCTTTTCCGCGACCTCGGGCTTGCCTCCGATCATCAGGCTGTAACCTTCGCTGAGACCCCAAATGCCGCCGCTCGTGCCGCAATCCAGAAACTCGATGCCTTTCGGCTCCAGTTCCGCGGCGTGGCGGGCGGAATCCTTGTAGTTCGAGTTGCCGCCGTCAATGATGATGTCGCCTTTGCCCAGCAAATTAGACAACTGGTCTATCGTATCGTCGGTGGCTTTGCCCGCCGGGACCATCACCCAGACGATGCGCGGCGTTTTCAATTTGCTTACCGCTTCTTCGAGCGAATACGCGCCTTCCGCGCCGTTCTTGACGGCTTCATCCACAGTGGCGGCGGTGCGGGCATAGCCGACTACGCGGTGTCCGCCGCGCACGAGGCGGGTTGCCATATTCATGCCCATTTTGCCCAAACCGATGATTGCAAGTTCCATTCCTTTGCTCCTTGATTTATGTGATGATGTCAGGTAAATCGTGCGTAGTTGGCGTTCTCTAAAGTAGAAGGACTTGTGCAAGAAGTCAATTACCCTTCACAAAAACGTCTCGTCAGTTCTCTCGGCAGTTTGCCTGCCGCCTCCTCGTCCACCAGCCAGAGCAGGTCGCCGTCCTTCGGGTGGATGCGCTGGGCGGGCAGACGTTCGGGGTCGTACCTGTCGCTCAATACCTCCGCCAGCGTGGCGGCTTTCTTTTCGCCCGTCACCATGAACGCCACCGTCCGCGCCTGATTGAAGACGAGCGGAGTGAGCGTCACGCGGTTGGCGGGGCGGTCTTGATACTGCGCCGTGACGGGAAGCACAGGCTCGCTCACATCTACGCGCGAGCCAGGGAACAGCGACGCCGTGTGCCCATCCTCGCCCATGCCGAGATAAATCAAGTCGAAGCGGGGAAACCCGAACTGAGGAGAGGCGAATCCGCTCAAGGTGAGGGCATAGTCCCTCGAAGCCTCCGCAGGCTCCAGTTCCCCTTTGACGCGGTGGATGTTCGCCTCAGGGATGGGAACACGGCTGAGGAACGTCTCCCGCGCCTGACCGTAATTCGATCCCGCATCTTCCGGCGGGACACAACGCTCATCGCCCCAGAAGATGTGGACGCGGCTCCAATCCACTTCGCCGCGATACTCTGTGGCGAGCAGTTGAAAGAGGCGGTTGGGGGTACTGCCTCCGTTGAGCGCCGTGAGGAAGCGCCCGCGCTCGGTAATAGATTCGCCGGCTTTCTCGGCGAAGAGTTCCGCCGCGGCGCGGCTCAAAATTTCCATGTCTTTGAAGATGCGGATTTGGAAATTCATACCTGTTTCCATGCCATGTGGGTTTGGAGCGTGCGCCGTGCGGCGTGTTCGATTTCGGCGAGGGTGCGGGCGTGCGTGTTTCCGCCGACGATTTCGCCAAAGGTGACGCGCGGGGTGAGACCGAAGAGTTCTTTGCCAGCCAGCATTTGACGGGCGAGTTGGTAGAGGAAGGCGAGGCGCTGACGGTCGGGGCGGTGGCGGCGCAGCCAGGTGATGGGGTGACGGAAGGCGCGCGGCGAGATGACGCCGCTGGTGATGGTGGTGAGGATTTGAAGCCCCGGTACGTGGCGGAGAAAGATTTCGAGGCTGCGTGACCAGTGTTGGAATTCGCCGTCAGGGTGGGGCATGAAGTCGGGGTCGGCTTCGATGCCGCCGCGCGGGAAGATGAGCAGTGCGCCACCCGTTTTGAGGTGGCGAATCGCTTCGCGGACAACCTGCATGCGCCCGATGGTGTTTTCAGGGTCTGGCGCAAAGATGGCGCGCTGGCGGATGTGCGGGAGACGCTCGAAGAAGGGAATGTCGCCGATGATGACTTTGTAATCGGGGCGGTTGACGTGGGCGGAGATGACGAGGGAATCTACGTTGGCGGGGTGGTTGGAAGCGATGACCAGCGGGCCTGCGGGTGGGATGTTTTCTACGCCGCGCGCTTCATGCGCTTGGACAAAGCGCGGCAGGAGCCAGCGCGCGCCGCCGCACAACCCGCCTTCGGCAACGGCGCGGTCCAGCCCGATGCCCACTTCTGCCGCGGCGCGGGCGGCTTTGCCGAAGACGAGGCGTATCCAGCGTTTGACGCCTTCTGTTTGCGGCAGGGCGAAGGCTTTGGTCAGTTCGTAGATGAGGCTCTCGGTGAGTGTTTGGAGTTGGGCGGAAATCATGTTTTCCACGAAGCACACGAAAAGGCACGAAGAAGTTCAGGGTTTTTGAAATAGAAACCATGCGGAGGGACGTTCGCGGCGGTCGAAGCCGTTTTGGCGGGAGGCGAGGGTAAAGCGGGAGGAGAGGAGGTCAATTTCCGCCTCGACAAGCCCGGGTCCGGGTTGAAGCGCGTCTGGCTTGAAGAAGGCATAGAGAAGCCAGTATCCGCCGGGGATGAGAATGCGCTCCAGTTGAGTCAGGTAGTCCTGTTTTCCTGTGGAGGTGAGGCTGTGGAAGCATCCGATGTCGAGGGCAAGGTCGAAGGGGCCGGTGATGTTGTCCAGCCGGGTTACATCGCCGACGCGCAGGTCGGCAGTGAGGCGTTCGCGTTGGAGTTTTGCCTTTGCCCGGCGGATGGCAGGGAGGGCGAAATCCACGCCGGTGACCTGCCAGCCAGCCTTTGCGAGGGTGATGACGTTTGTGCCGGTGCCGCAGCCGAGGTCAATGGCTTTGCCGGCAGGGTGGGTTCGGATGAATTCGAGCAGTTCGGGGGGAGAGATGCCGCTGTCCCAGGGCGGCTTGCGGAAGTACCAGAGGTTGAAGAGCAGGCGTTGGAACATGATGACCAGGAAGATGTTTTGAAGTTCGTTTTTTAACCACCGATAAAACCAGGACTTACGTAAAACCTTGCGTAGAGCGTGTTCTCCAACGCGCTACAGGTAATTGGCGTTAGAGATTGGTGTTTATCCGTTTTATCTGTGGCTATAGACACTTTCGAAGGTTGGATGGGCTTGCCCCGCCTGCGGTGTCACTTAAAAATGACGAAGGTTGTCACTTTGACAATTCAAATGAGTTCTTTTACAATCACTCGGCTTTACTTACATCCTACGTCAGGAAGGGCTTCTCATGAAAGAGTATACCACCGAGTTTCTCCGTAACATTGCGCTGGTCTCGCATGGGGGAGCGGGAAAGACGATGCTGGCGGAGGCATTTCTTCATGTAACGGGGGCTACCACAAGGCTGGGCAAGGTCGAGGATGGGACAACCGTGTCGGATTACGATGACGAGGAGCACCGGCGGAAAATCTCACTTTATGCAAGCGTACTCCCCGTCGAACACCGTGATCACAAGATCAACGTAATTGACGCGCCGGGCTACACCGATTTTGTGGGCGAGATGATCTCTGCCTTGAGTGTGGCTGACGGCGCGGTTCTTTTAGTGGACGCGGTGGCGGGCGTCGAGGTTGGCACTGAGCTGGCATGGAAATATGCCGATCAGTTCAACCTGCCGCGCTTCATCGTCATCAACAAGATGGACCGCGAAAACGCCGATTTTGCAAAAGTCTATGCCGAGGTGGAAGAGTTCGTGCGCGGGCGCGGCAAGCGCACGGTCAAAATCCATCTGCCCATCGGCGAAAAGCAGGATTTCAAAGGCGTGGTGGATGTCATCGGCATGAAAGCCTACATGGGCGACGGTAAGACAATCGCCGAAATTCCCGCCGATTTGAAAGAAGCGGCAGACAAAGCCCACTTCGACCTCGTGGAAGCCGCGGCGGAGGGCGAAGATGAATTGATGGAAAAGTACCTCGAAAACGGTTCCCTCTCCGACGAAGAAATGGTGCGCGGACTCAAAGACATTGTCTACTCTGGAGCCTTTATCCCGGTCTTCTGTGCGGCGGGTGCGCGCGAAATCGGCATCATAGCCCTGCTCAACGACATCATCGACCTGATGCCCTCTCCGCTCGATGCTCCCAAACGCACCGCTCAGGGCAAGGATGGGGAGGAAGAACTAAAACCCTCCGACTCCGCTCCGCTGGCGGCGTACGTGTGGAAGACCACTGCCGACCCGTTTGTCGGCAAGATGTCCTACTTCCGCATTTTCTCCGGCAGTATTCAGGCAGATGCGCATGTCTGGAATCAGACCAAAGGCGCAGACGAGCGCATGTCTGGTCTGCACTTTCAGCGCGGCAAGGAAGCCATCCCCGCCAAGATTGTTCATGCCGGCGATATTGCCGTGGTCTCCAAGTTGACCGTCACAGTGACGGGCGACACCTTCTGCGACAAAGGTCACCCGCTGACCATTGCGCCGCCGAAGTACCCTGCCGCGCTCTACCGCGTGGCGGTTTCGCCCAAAACCCAGGCAGATGCGGCGAAAATCACGCCCACGCTCACCCGTCTGTGCGAAGAGGATATGACCCTCTCCTGGTTCAACGACCCCATCACACACGAGACCGTTCTGCAGGGCATGGGCGACCAGCACATTGACGTTGCCATTAACCGCGCGCAGACAAAATTCCAGGTGGGGTTGAACATTCACGAGCCGAAGATACCCTACCGTGAAGGCATCACCCGCAAAGCCTCTGCCCAATACCGCCACAAAAAGCAGACCGGCGGCGCCGGTCAATTCGGCGAGGTGCATCTGCGCATCGAACCGCTGCCGGATGCCGAATTCGAGTTCACCGATGAACTGGTCGGCATGAACCTTTCCCGCTCCTACCTGCCATCCATCGAAAAAGGCATCAAAGCCACGATGGAGCGCGGAGCGTTTGCCGGCTACCCGATGAGCAACGTCAAAGTCATTGTCTATGATGGTAAGGAACACGAAGTGGACTCGAAGCCGGTGGCGTTCGAAATTGCCGGGCGCGAAGCCTTCAAACTGGCAGTGCAGGATGCGGGACCGGTGCTGTTCGAGCCGATTATGAACGTCCGCGTGACCGTGCCGGATGCCTACATGGGCGACGTGATGAGCGACCTCAACAGCCGCCGCGGACGCGTGCAGGGCACCGAATCGGAACACGGCATGACTGTAGTCATTGCCCACGTGCCGCTCGCGGAAATGACCCGCTACACCACGCAGATCCGCTCCCTCACCGGCGGACGCGGCTACTTCACGATGGAATTCGACCACTACGACATCGTCCCGAACCACATCGCCGCGCAAATCATCGAAGCGCACAAGAAGGAAATGGAAGCCAAGAAGGAAGAGTAACCTGGTAATTGGTGATTGGTAAATAGTGGATGATAAAGGTCCCGAACAATTTGCTTCGGGACCTTTTACTTCTCTGGAAGGCGCTTTATTTCGGAGAAAATAGAATATCCTCCACCGGCGTTTTCATCAGAATGCGCCTGCCCTTGAATTCCATCAAATCGGCAAGCGATTTTTTCTTCGTGCCGTCCCACAGAACCAGATTGTCACGTTGTTTTGCCATGTACTCCGGCAGTTTGTCGAGTTCGGCGTATTGATCAAAGAACCCCACCAGCCGGCGGAACAACTTGGGCAGGAGCAGGATGTCCTCCTGTATGGTGCGCACGTCCCACAGCGTAAAATCGGAGGTGCGGTCAATGGACCAGATGCCGCGCTTGGTCTTGCGGGCGCGCGAGACCACCGCCCGAATTTTCTCCGCAAAAGTGCGGTCGGTGGTGGTGTAAAAGGTTGGATATGCCAGTCCCTCGCGCGCCAGCAGAAAGTTGACCGATTTCTCCACCGGCAGGGTTTCCGAATCCAGAACTGCGCCGTCGGGCAGTTTGGCAGATTTGGGGAAGACGTAACTCACAGGGCGCCCGTAGCGGTCGGTGCCGGCGGAAGCGATGTAGCCAGCCTTGCCGTCATTTGCATCCACAATCTGAGTCACACTCAGACTGTAAACCACCTCGGTGATGTTCAGCAGTTCCAGCAGCGATTCGAGCGCCGCCAGCGCAAACGGACGCGGCTGATGCCAGCCTTCGTAGTGCGTCTCCATTGCGTCAATCGCCTCGATACGTAATTGCTTCTTTTTGGCGTTTTTCTCCGCCTCACTGCCCCACTTGAAAAAATCCCAATGCTCCGCTTTGTTTGCCTGAAAGCGAATCGAGTCGCCGTCCGGCTGAAACCCCTTGACGTGGAACGTGCCAGCAATCACCTTGTACTGTGTCATCTCTGCCTCCTTGGGATGATGTGATTATAAGCGCAAACCCCGCCCTCCTGCATTACAGAGTACTGGGTAAATATTTGAACTAAACTCGCCGGCTTCTCCCCGCTTTTGGCTGCATCAGTTCAGTCATTTCTGCAGGAAGCAGTAAAATATCGCCATGCCCACTGTCAAAATCCCCTCCCCCATGAAATTCTACGTGGATAACCAGACCGAGTTCACCGTCAAGGGCGCCACCGTCGCCGAACTCCTTGACGAAGTGGTCAACCGTTACCCCGCCTTCAAACCGCATCTCTTCGACGCGCAGGGCGCACTGCGCCGCTACTTCAACGTCTTCGTCAACGGCGTACACATCCGTGACCTGAACGGCATGGAAACGCCCCTGCAAGAGGGGGACAGGGTCATTCTCATGGCTTCGGCGGCGGGCGGCTGATTTTTATATTGACAAAATCGGTAAGATTCATACAATAGCCGGCGTCAAGTCATAAACCATGAACACATTTACCCATTGCTTGTGTCTACGGCGGGGTTCGTAACCACCGCCTGAGACCTCCCCGCAGTCAACGGATCACCAGACGGTTGGACGACCCCGCGTGCAAAACAATTGCAACGTGAGAGGCGCTCGTCCGCCGTCTTTTGTTTCCCCGTTGACTGCTTTTGATTTAAAACCCGCCTGACAAAAAGGACTCTATGGCTGTACTCGACTACCGAATCACCGAAACGACCTCCCTCCCTCTGGACGGACTCGCCGCCTATGTCGGAAACACCCCTCTGCTTCCGCTTCGCCGCCTGACCCGGGACCTGTCTCCTCATACCCAGGTCTTTGCCAAGGCTGAATGGTTCAACCCCGGCGGCTCCGTCAAAGACAGACCCGCGCTCAACATCCTCCGAACCACCCTGGCAAACGGCGACCTGGGAAACGGCAGGCGGCTGCTCGACTCGACCTCCGGGAACATGGGCATCTCCTATGCCACCTTTGGCGCGGCGCTGGGCATTCCAGTCACCATCGTCATCCCCGCCAACGCCAGCCCCGAGCGGATGTCCATCCTCAAAGCCCTGGGCGCAGAGTTAATCCTCAGCGACCCGCTGGAAGGTTCCGACGGCGCCATCCTCAAAGCGCGCGAACTTGCAGAGCGGCACCCCGACCTGTATTGGTATGCCAACCAATACAACAACCCTGCCAACTGGCTGGCGCATTACAACTCTACCGGTCCTGAAATTCTCGCCCAAACGAACGGACAAGTTACTCACTTCGTTGCCGGCCTCGGCACCTCCGGCACGTTGACCGGCACGGGACGTTACCTGCGGAATCACCTGCCGCACGTGAAGATCATCTCCTTTCAACCGGATGCCCCGTTCCACGGGCTGGAAGGGCTCAAGCACATGCCTACGGCGATCAAGCCGGGGATTTATGATGAGTCCCTGGCGGACGAGCAGGTTGAGGTCCAGACCGAGGCGGCGCATGAGATGGTGAAGCGGCTGGCGCGGGAGGAGGGGCTGTTTGTGGGGATTTCGTCTGGCGCGGCGGCAGTTGCCGCTTTGCGCGTAGCCAGAAAGTTAAATGAGGGCGTGGTTGTGACCCTCTTCCCCGACGCGGGCTACAAGTATCTTAGCGACAAGTCGCTTTGGGAGGCGGCGTGATGCTCGTGATAACAGGTTCGCTGCTCGAACAAATCAGCGCCCATCTGGAAAGCGCCTATCCGGAAGAGGGGGCGGGCTTTTTGTTGGGCGGCGGGAACGAGGTCAAGGAGATTTTCCCGCTCTCCAACGCCCGCGAAGATGCCGCGCGGCACAATCGTTATCTGATTACGCCGCAGGACTATCTGAAAGCCGAGAGGAAGGCGGCGGAATTGGGCATGGACCTGATCGGCGTTTTCCACTCACACCCCGATTGCCCAAATGCGCCATCCGAATACGACCGCGAGTGGGCGCAGCCGTTCTTCTCGTACCTGATCACCCGCGTGGACAAGGGCAAGGCAGTCAGTCACCGTTCGTGGCGGCTGGCGGAAGACCGTTCGAAGTTCGATGAAGAAGAAATAAACTTACTCTAACCTTAACATGGAGGTAAAAATGGACGTTATCAAGGAAGACCAGATTTTGGATTGCAGTGGATTGCTGTGTCCCATGCCGATTGTGAAAACATCAAAGGCAATGAAAGAGTTGCAGACTGGGCAGATTCTAAAGATGATCGCCACTGACGCCGGCGCTCCGCCCGACATCGAAGCATGGAGCCGCCAGACCGGCAATGAAGTACTGCTCTCGACGGTGGAAGACGGCAAATTCGTCTTCTTTTTGAAGAAGGCGTGAGGGAGGCGGTCATGTCCAAATCCAACCCCAATGCCCCTCGGAGACTTGCTCTGATTGCCAGCAAAGGGACGCTGGACTGGGCATACCCGCCTTTCATCCTTGCCAGCGCCGCGGGCGCGATGGGCTGGGAGGTGGGCGTGTTCTTCACCTTCTACGGGCTGACTCTGCTCAAGACGAAACTCACCGCGGCAGTTTCTCCGCTTGGCAACCCTGCCATGCCAATGAAGATGCCCTTTGGTCCTGAGGGCTTCCAGAGCATTAACTGGCACATTCCGCAGATGCTCATGGCAAACGTCCCGGGCTTCAATGCGTTGGCGACCACCCTGATGAAGCAGACCTTTGAAAGCAAAGGTGTTGCCACTATTGAAGAATTGCGCGACATGTGCGTGGACCTGAACGTGCGCCTGATCGGCTGCCAGATGACAATGGATGTCTTCGGTTTCAAGAAAGAAGATTTCATTCCACAGGCTGAGATTGGCGGGGCGGCGACTTTCCTCGAATATGCTGCCGACGCCGATGTACAATTATTCATATAACAGACTTCTTGCATAAGTGCGCTACACTTGCCCTGGCGGGTAAGCGCCAGGGGAGAGCGCACAATACGCTCTCGCGTAGGAGACGTTCTCTAGCGCCCGCACACGAATTACACATGAACCAAAACGAAAAGAGAGAATAACAGAATATATGGCTACATTGAGAATCCCGACCCCGTTACGCCCATACACCGGCGGAAAAAGTGAAGTGACCGTCACTGGTGGGAAAATTTCCGAAGCCTTGAACGACCTCACGAACCAGTTTCCCACCATCAAGCCGCATTTGTTCAACGAAGCGGGAGAACTGCGCCCGTTCGTCAATCTATTCATCGGTGAGCACAACATCAAAGATTTGCAAGGCGTTGAGACGCCCATCCGCGACGGCGATACAATCATGTTAATCCCGTCTATCGCAGGAGGCTGAAATGACCCTTCCTGAACTTTCTCACGAAGAAATCCTGCGCTACTCGCGCCACCTGCTCATCCCTGAAGTGGGGCTGGAAGGTCAGCGCAAACTCAAAGCATCGTCGGTGTTAGTGATTGGCACGGGCGGGCTGGGTTCGCCGGTGGCGCTCTATCTTGCGGCGGCAGGCGTCGGGCGCATCGGTCTTGTGGATTATGACGTGGTCGATTCGTCCAACCTCCAGCGGCAGGTCATTCACGGTACATCTACGGTCGGCAAATTGAAAGTGGAAAGCGCGCGCGCCAAACTGCTGGATTTGAATCCCGACATTCAGGTGGATACGTACAACGAACCGTACACGTCAGAAAACGCGCTTCGCATCGCCCGTGACTATGACCTGATTCTCGACGGAACCGACAACTTCCCAACCCGTTACCTCACCAACGACGTGGCGGTCTTCCTCGGCAAGCCTAACGTCTATGCCTCGATTTACCGCTTCGACGGGCAGGTGAGCGTCTTTTACGCCAAAGAGGGACCATGCTATCGCTGTCTCTTCCCCGAACCGCCCCCGCCGGGACTTGTCCCTTCGTGCGCGGAGGGCGGGGTGCTGGGCGTCCTGCCGGGCACCATCGGAACGATCCAGGCGACCGAGGCGTTGAAACTCCTCCTTGGAATTGGTACGCCGCTCATCGGCAAACTGCTTCTCTACAACGCGCTCGACATGTCCTTTGATTTTGTCACGCTCAAGAAGAATCCCAACTGCCGTGTGTGCGGACCGAACGCCGACATCAAGGAGTTGATTGACTACGAAGAATTTTGCGGCGTGCCGGGACATGATCACGGCGAAGAAGGCTCCGCCGGCGAAGGATTCGACATCACCGCCGTGGAACTTGCCGAACGCATGAAGCGTAATCACTTCAAACTGCTGGATGTCCGTGAACCGCATGAGCTGGAGATTTCCGCCCTGCCGGGGGCGATTAACATTCCCCTCGGTCAGTTGGCGGCGCGTCTCTCCGAACTGGATTCGGCTGAAGAGATGGTCGTCTTTTGCAAAGGCGGGACGCGCTCGGCGCGGGCGCTGGAACTGTTGGCAAGCGCCGGCTTCAAAAAGGTCAAGAATCTCAAAGGCGGCATCAACGCCTGGGCGCGGGAAGTGGATAAAAGCCTGCCGGTGTATTAGCAAACGAGAACTCCGAGTTGTTCACGAACTCGGAGTTCTTTTTGGGTGCGGTAAAATACCCCTACTTTCACCAAAGGAGAGAGAATGGGATTACCCGTATCTTCGGAAAAACGAGTTTTTGACAGTGTTTTAGGAGCGATAGGGAATACGCCGCTCGTGCGGCTGAAACGGATTGGGCGCGACCTGCCCTGTCCGCTGTATGCAAAATTGGAGTTGATGAACCCCGGCGGCTCAGTCAAGGACCGGGTGGGGGCGTTCATCATCGAGCAGGCTGAGAAGCGCGGCGAACTCAAGCCGGGCGGGACGATCGTGGAGGCGACCAGCGGCAACACGGGTGTTGGTCTCGCCATTGCGGCGGCGCTCAAAGGCTATCACACCATCTTCGTCATGCCCGATAAGATGAGCAATGAAAAGATTCTGCTCCTGCGTGCCTATGGGGCAAAGGTGGTCATCACCCCTACCGCGGTCGAGCCGGACGATCCGCGCTCGTATTACGAGGTGGCGAAAAAGTTCGCGCGCGAGACCCCGAACGCGATTCTGGCAAACCAGTATCACAACCCCGACAACCCAAAAACGCATGAGCTGAGTACAGGTCCCGAAATCTGGGAGCAGACCGACGGGCGCGTGACCGATGTCATCATCGGCATGGGCACAGGAGGGACGATCTCTGGCGTCGGGCGGTATCTCAAATCCAAGAATCCGAATATCAAAATCGTGGGCGTGGACATCGAAGGCTCGATCCTCACAGAAATCTGGCAGAACAAAGGGAAAATCCCCGAAGGCGCGTATCCCAAAACCTACAAGGTGGAAGGCATCGGCGAGGATTTTCTTCCGTCCGCCACTGATTTGTCGGTTGTGGATTGGATCGAGCGCGCGGGCGACAAGGAGTCGTTCTTATGGGCGCGGCAACTGGTTCGGCAGGAGGGGATTTTTGCGGGCGGATCATCTGGCTCGGCGATTGCCGGTGCGCTCAAATACTGCCGCCGCCTCACGCCGGACCGTCTGGCTGTGGTCATCCTTCCCGATTCAGGCTCCCGCTACCTCTCCAAGTTCTACGACGACAAATGGATGCGCGAGTTCGGCTTCCTCTCGATGGAGTTCGGCGAAACCGCCCTCGGCGACCTGTTGATTGCCAAGCCAAACAAGGCTTTGTTTACCGCCAGGTTGGGCGATTCGATTCGCAAGGTGGTATCGGTCATGCATCAGAACGCCGTTTCGCAAATGCCGGTTGTCGGCGCGGATGGTTCGCTTGTGGGACTGATCGAGGAGGTGGATTTGCTCAACCACATGCTTGAAAAACATGAGCACAGTCACGATGAACCTATTGATGCGCTCGTGCAAAACGCCAGTGCCGTTTTCCCCGCCGAGACCTCCCTAGAAGAAGCCATGCCCGCGCTCAAATCTGGTCTTGCCCTGATTGTGGTGGAGAACAGCAAACCCATCGGCATCCTGACGAAGATTGACGTGTTGGATTATGTAGCGGGGAAGATATAGATCGTCTTGGTTGAGAGACACACCTGCCACTTGTTGCGGGTGTGTCTCTTTTTAAGTTTCGGTATGATCTATGAGCCAGAGCAGTCGGATGGGATCCCAGATGAATTCCACTTGAAAATCGCGGTCTTTTACAATTTGCCCATTTTTCTTGTAATATGTCATTTCAACCAGAATTTTTGCTTTGGTGGGAGAGATTTCTATAAGAGCGGTTTGGTCAATACTGACCGATTCAATTGTGTTCCAAAAGCCAACATAGCCTTTTTCGTAATCAACCCCGTTTCTGAAGCGTTCACTCAACCATGTCCATGCTTGTGCATAGTTTCGTGCGTTGATCAAAGAGTAATAGTCTCGAATTGCCAATTCTGGGGAATATGCCGGTATCGTGAAAGTTGGAGACGGGGTGTTCGTAGGCGCAGGGGTGAAACTGGATGTTACGGTTAGTGTTGGTAAAACAATTGCAGGGGTGCTGGTTGGGGGTTCTTGGGGAATGAAAGGTGTGAATGTGCTTGTTGGGGGCGCCGGGGTAGTAGCGGCGGTCATGGGTGTAAGCGTGTTTGGGATAATAACTATTTGCTGTTGGCGGAGAAAAATATCTCCCATCAAAAACGATATGCCCACCAGTGTCAACAGCGAGCCCGTTATGATTGTTCTTTTTCCGGGGGCAATGGAAAATTTTTCAACTTTTAAAATATTGATTCCGGTTAACAGAAGAAAAACACCCCCGGCAATAAAAAAAGTCGCCAGAGTTGGAAGCGGGCTGGTAATGTCTGGAATCATGTCTTTGCTCCATTTTAGAAGACCTGCGCATCTGGCAAATGTCAGCACGTCACAAAAACGTAAACCCTATGCTCTCGCTGTTTTCGCGGCGTTTTGATTATAAACCCGTCAAGCTGTTTTGCTGAAATCAACACGGGACTCGTTTGCGCGAGTCCCGTGTTTCGTTCTCTATAATCTATGCTCTGCTCTTACTTGTCTTCTGCAATGCTCTTGCCGCTGTATTTCAAAGCCGCATGCGCCGCGGCGAGACGTGCAATTGGCACGCGGAACGGCGAGCAGGAGACATAGTTGTTGCCGATGATGTGACACCACTCGATGGAGTCCGGGTCGCCGCCGTGTTCGCCGCAGATGCCCACTTCCAGATTCGGGCGGGTCTTGCGTCCCTCGGCGATTGCCCATTGCATCAGCCTCCCCACGCCGGTGCGGTCGAGCGTTTGGAACGGATTCTTTTCGAGGATACCCTGTTCCTGATACGTGATGAGGAAGTTGCGTTCGGCGTCGTCGCGTGAGTAACCGTAGGTCATCTGGGTCAGATCGTTCGTGCCGAAGGAGAAGAATTCGGCGCGCTGGGCAATTTCACCTGCTGTGACAGCTGCGCGCGGGATTTCAATCATCGTCCCGAACTTGTAATCGAACTTGACCTTCTTCTCTTCCATCACAGTCTTGGCGATGCGCTCCAGCCTCGGCTGAATCCACTCCAACTCTTTGACCGTGCCGGTCAGCGGGATCATGACCTCGGGCTTGACCACGATGCCGCGCAGGGTGCAGTCTGCGGCGGCTTCGAAGATGGCGCGCACCTGCATCTCCACGATTTCAGGCATGGCAATACTCAGGCGCACGCCGCGCAAGCCCATCATTGGGTTCGATTCGTGCATGCCCTTGACGGCGCGCAGGAGTTCCTCTTTTTCCTTCAGCCCTTCGGTCTCACCTTTGACGCGCATCGTGATGACCTCTTCGAGGAGTTTTTCCTCGTCGGGCATGAACTCATGCAGAGGCGGGTCAATCAGGCGGATGATGACCGGGTAGCCGTCCATCGCCTCGAAGAGACCGTCGAAATCCCGGCGCTGGTAGGGGAGCAGTTCGTTCAGGGCGGCGGTGCGGTCGTCGCTGGTCTTTGCCAGGATCATGCGCTGGACGATGGGCAGACGTTCGGGTTCGAAGAACATGTGCTCGGTCCGGCAGAGACCGATGCCCACAGCGCCATAGGAGCGGGCGCGGCGCGCGTCTTTCGGGTAGTCCGCATTTGCCCAAACCTGCAGACCGCGCGTGGGCCAGCCCTTGGGCGCCTTGCGGATGTCCTTGCGGGCGCAGATTTCATCCGCCCATTTGAGCAGGGTGAGCAGTTCGGTCTGTTCTTCGAGGGAGGGCGCGGTGGTGGGGATTTTCCCGATGAAGACCTTGCCGGTCGTGCCGTCCACTGAAATCCAGTCGCCTTCGCGGACAACTTTATCGCCGACAGCCATCAAACGCTTCTCGAGGTCAATTTTGATTGCCGAGGCGCCCACCACGCAAGGGATGCCGAACTGACGGGCGACCACCGCCGCGTGCGAGGTTGCGCCGCCCTCGCTGGTGAGCACGCCCTGCGAAGCGATCATGCCATGCACATCATCCGGCTTGGTGAACGGACGTACCATGATGGTTTGCTGTTTTTCTTCCTTCGCCATTCGTTCGGCGGTATCGGCGTCGAAATAGACCTGACCGACCGCTGCGCCGGGCGATGCGTTGACGCCCTTGGCGAAGAACGAGCCGTCGCTCTCGGCTTTTTTCATTGCCGCATCATCGAATTGCGGATGCAGGAGTGAATCCACGTTTTCGGGCGTGACGCGCAGGACGGCTTCTTCTTTGGTGATGAGTTTTTCCTTCGCCATATCCACCGCGATCTTGACGGCGGCTTTGGCGGTGCGTTTCCCGTTGCGGGTCTGGAGCATCCACAGTTTGCCGCGTTCAATGGTGAACTCGACATCCTGCATGTCTTTGTAGTGTTTCTCCAGTTTTTTGGTGATTTCCATGAACTGCTTATAGGCTTTGGGCATTTCCTTCGCAAGTTTTTCGATGGGTTCCGCGTTGCGGATGCCCGCCACCACGTCCTCGCCCTGCGCGTTCAGCAGATATTCGCCGAGCATCTTTTTCTCGCCGGTGGACGGGTCGCGTGTGAACGCCACGCCGGTGCCGGAGTCGTTGCCCATGTTGCCGAAGACCATCGTCACGATGTTGACGGCAGTTCCCAGGTCGTCCGAGATGCCGGTGGCGCGGCGGTAGTCCACGGCGCGTTTGCCGTTCCATGATTCGAACACGGCTTTGGTGGCAAGTTCGAGTTGTTTGTACACATCCTGCGGGAAGTCGAAGCCCACCAAGCCCTTGAACACGTTCTTGAAGGTGTGGGTGAGTTCCTTCCAGTCTTCGGCGGTCATGTCGGTATCTAACTTGTAGCCGCGTTTTTCCTTGTACTCCGCCATCGGGTGTTCGAAGACTTCATCATCGAGGTTGAAGACGGTGGTGCCGAACATTTCGACCAGCCGGCGGTACAGGTCCCATACGAAGCGCGGGTTGTTTGTCAGTTTGATCATGCCCTCGACAACTTCATCGTTCAACCCGATGTTGAGGATGGTGTTCATCATGCCGGGCATGGAAAACTTTGCCCCCGAACGGCAGGACACCAGCAGAGGATTGCTTGGATCGCCGAATTTCTTACCGGTTGCCTTTTCGATTTGCTTCATGGCGGCAAGCACCTGGTCCCACATTCCAGGCGGGAACTTGCCTGTCTTGCGGAAGGCGTTGCACGCCTCGGTCGTGACCGTAAAGCCGGGCGGAACGGGAACTCCCGCGCGGGTCATATCTGCCAGCCCGGAACCCTTTCCGCCCAACAGCGCGCGGACTCCTTCCCACGAGCCGGCATACTTCTCAGCGGCTTTCACCTCTCCGAAGAGATAAACCCACTTGTGCGAAGCCGCCTTTTTGGCGGCGGGTGCTTGCTTAACTGCCTTCTTTACAGTCTTTTTCGGTGAAACTTTTGTTATCATGTGACCTCCAACATGGATAAGAATTTCCACTAATTGTGTGAAGTTTACCACAAACACCCGGAACAAAAGTTATGATTTTGGCGTTCATTTGTCAGGGTTTTGAATTGAAAAATCGCCTATAATTTCTGTAAATATCCTGCAAAGTACATGAATTGAATTTTGGATGATAATTGGCGCACACAGGAAGCCGCTATGACTACAAAAATCATTGTTATTGACGACGATACCGCAGTGACCGACCTTCTCTCTGCTCTTTTGCGTTCCCATGGCTTCGATGTGCGCGCCACCAACAGCAGTACCGAAGGCATGAACCTTATCCGCGAGGAACAGTTCGACCTCGTCATCCTCGACCTGATGATGCCCGATATGGACGGTTGGGAAATCTGCAAAGAGGTGCGTTCCTTCAGCCAGGTACCCATCATTGTGCTTTCCGCGCTGAACGATCCCTCCATGGTAGCGAGCGTCCTCGATGCAGGTGCAGACGACTACCTCACCAAACCGACCCCCAGCCGCGTTCTGGTTGCTCACATCAACCGCCTCACCCGCCGCAACGGGACGTCTCCCGAACCTGCCGCGGGCAACACAAAGACCAACCCCGCCAAACCGCTCCCCGCGACATAACAACGGCTCCGCCCCGCCCCAGCCTGATTCTGCAAAACAAACCATCCCGCCGCCTCAACCGCGACGGGATGATTGCTTTCTGAGGCTAGAGGTAGAGAACGCCCGCTGCGCTTTTTCGTATGGGCTTGGTGACGCCAATTATGCGGCTCTATGTAGGGCAGATAATGCCCGGGCGGTCTCTTCTTTTGCCTCCAGCATGGGCAAATGTCCGGCGCCCGGCAACTCGACCAACAAGGCATGAGGCGCCGCTTCCTTCGCCTCCCGCGCCCGCTCGATAGGAATCAACACATCCGCATCGCCGTGAACAAGGACGATGGGGCAGGTCAGAGATGCCAGCACGGAAGTCGAGTCGGGGCGTTCTGCCATGGCTTTGAGCGCGCCAATGCAGGCTTGCGGAGTCTGGCGCTGCATCACCTGGCGGGCAAAGGCTTGCAGGGTCGGGTCGCTGGTGAACTTGGTGGTCATTGCCTCCACGATGACGCCGATGCCTTTTTCCGCCGCCTCCGCCGCTGACTTGTAGCGTCCCTCTTTGCGTTCGGGGGAATCTGCCAGCGTTTGCGAAGCGATCAGTCCGAGACCCGTTACACGGTCTGGGAAGAGGCGGGCAAATGCCAGCGCCACGTAGCCGCCCATCGAATGTCCGGCAATGGCGGTTTTTCCGATGCCCAGAGCGTCCAGCAGGGCGGCGATGTCTGCGGCGTAATCCTCCATCGTGTAAGGTGTATCTACAGTGGCGGATTTGCCAAATCCGCGCAGGTCGGGGAGGAGCAGGTCGAATTTGTCCTCGAGCAGCGGCGTCATTTCATCCCAGATGTGATGGTCTAGGGGGTAGCCGTGCAGGAGCACGAGCGGCTGTCCGCGACCGCGGCGGGCGTATGCCAGTTCCAGTCCGTTGACGATGGTCTTTTGCATGGGCGCCTCTCATTTCCAGTTGACAGCCAGTTTTAACTTACTGCCCAATTTCGAGTAGTAATGAATGTAGCCGTGCTCACGCCCAAACTCGTACACGCGGCGGGTGATGTCCACATCTGCCTTGCAGTATTCGGCGACCTTGTCCAGCTCGCCGTCCCGAAACCACAGCACCGATTGCAGCCCGTCGGCGGTTTTGGTTGCGCCGAGTGTGGCTTTGGCGATGGCATCCAGGCTCAGGCGGAAGCCGAGCGCGCGGAAGATGTCTTGCAGCATGTCGGTGGAGCGGAAGGCGCGGAAGTTCTCGGCGGGGGCGTAGGGTTTGAGCACTTCGTAGTCGAAGTTGAGGATGTTGAAGCCGATGACGCGGTCGGCGGCTTTGAGTTCGGCGATGAGCGCGGCGGCGTCCTGCTCCCAGTAAACGGCAAAATCGTTCCGCGCGGTGGACCAGGTCACGCCGCAGGCGAGGCGGAGTTTGCCGGCATCGCGCCCGCCGACTTCGTCGAAGGTTTTCTGTGTTTCCAGGTCGAAGTACACAATGTTCATTCCGATTTCCAATTTTCGATTTGTGATTGACGGTTCTCAGAAAGCCAGTGACGGGCGAATTGCAAGGCTTCCTCACGGGTGGAAATTTTTCCCGTCGCCTGAGCCTCCTGAATGGCTTCGAGCAGCTGCCCGATTGTGCGTCCGGGCTGGAGGTTTAACTCCTTCATCAACTCATTCCCGTTCAGCAGGCGGGGCGGGGCGACGGTCTCTTGCGGCTTTTCCCAGTAGTTTTCGAGCAGGAGGCGGGCGGTGTCGAGCGCGGCGGTCCAGGTTTCCTGTGTGAGCGTCGGTCCGCGCGTGCCGCGCAGGTCGGCGAGACCGAGCAGGACGAGGTCCACGCCTGCCTCGCCCGCGTCGCGGAAGAAGCGGTAGATGGCTTTGCGCGAGGGTTCCTGACCGTCTTTTTCGAGGCGGCTGGCGAAAAAGTGAAAGCGCAGGTGGTGACGGACGATGGTCTCGATGCGCTCGATTTCGTCATTGCTGAGATTGAACTCACGCGCCCGGCGGGATGCTGTTTCTGCGCCGCGCATGTCGTGGTCGAAGAAGCGTACCCGCCCCGCCTCATCCACGGACCTCGTGGCGGGTTTCTCGACATCGTGATACAGCGCCGCGAAGAACAACGCCGCGCGGACGGAACGGTCTGCGTTGAGGGATTGGGCAAAGTGCGCGGCAAACTGTTCGCGGAACCTGCCCAGCCGCAGGGTGAGCAGACCGGTGAACAGGTCGTTGGTCTCTTCGGCGGAGTAGCCGACGCGCAGCGCGGCGAGGATGGCTTCGAGGTATTTGAGCGCGCTCAGCGTGTGTTCCCACACGTCGTAGAGGTGCGGGTCGGATTGGGTCACGCCTTTCAGGGCGGGGAGTTCGGGGAGGAGGTGCGGGAAGACGCCGAGCATTTCCAGCGCGCGCAGGGCGGCATCGGGTTTGGGACCTTCGAGAATTTTGAACAACTCGTCTCGTTTGCGCTCGACGGAGGTCTTGAGGAGCAGAGGGGCGGCTTCTTTCATCGCTTTGCGGGTCGCCGCTTCGATTTTGAAATCGAATTCTGCCGCCAGGCGGACGGCGCGCAGGATGCGGACGGGGTCGTCGGCGAGGGAGGCGGGAGAGCAGGCGCGCAGGAGTTTGGCGCGCAGGTCGGCAGCGCCGTTGAGCGGGTCGTGGAGGGTTTGGGAGTGAAGGTCAAACGCGATGGCGTTGACGGTGAAGTCGCGGTGGCGGAGGTCTTCTTCGAGGGTGCGTCCGCGCCAGGCGGCGAAGTCGAGGAAGGTGCGCGAGCCGTCGGCGTCGGTGAAGATGACGCGCCCGGTGTCGCGCTCTTTGTCCAGCGCTACGAAGTCGGCTTGGAGGGCGTTGGCAACTTTGCGGGCGGAGTCGATGGCTTTGGAGGGGAGGACAAAGTCGAGGTCCCGCGAGAGGCGGTTGAGGAGCATATCTCGAACCGCGCCGCCGACGAGGTGGATGTCGGTCTGGGGGAGAATGTCTCGTATTTTGTCCAGCAGAGGATGAATGGAAAGAGGGATGGGCATGTAGAGGATTTCAGGTTTTTCCTTGTGCCTGCTTTTTTGCGCGGCGTACAGGGCTTGTTCGGGCGTTCCCCCCTGAGCGACGACCCGGCCGCGTATGCGGGCGACCCAGCGCCCCGCATAGGCTGAGAGGGCTTGAGGGTCGTCTGGCATGGAGTTACCGCGGCGGCTGATATTTTTTCAAATCCACCACGCCGATGAAGGGCAGGTTGCGGTAGTATTCGTCAATGTCCAGCCCGTAGCCGAAGACGAATTTGTTGGGGATTTCGAAGCCGCGATAGTGGATGGGGACGACGGCTTCGCGGCGTTCGGCTTTGTCGAGCAGGGCGCAGACTTTGAGGCTCCTGGGCTGGCGCAGTTGGAGCATTTCGAGCACGTAGGCAATGGTGTGACCGCTGTCCACGATGTCTTCGACGAGGAGCACATCCTTGCCCTGGATGTCGGTTTGCAGGTCCATCGCCACGCGGACGGTGCCGCTCGATTCGCGTTTGCCGACGCCGTAGGAGGAGACCGCCATGTAGTCCACAGTGTGAGGGGCGGTGATGCAGCGGCTGAGGTCCACGAGGAAGGGGACGCCGCCGCGCAGGATGCAGATGAGGAGCAGGTTGCCGTCGGGGTAGTCGGCGCTGATTTGGGCTGCCAGTTCCTTGATGCGGGCTTGGAGCGTTTTTTCGTCTATCAGAATTTCGGCGAGGATGTCTTTGTAGTTTTGCATGGTTTGCCTCCCGTTCTTATCTTGGAACTTCGTGGTGCTTGCGGCAGCGCGCTTCGTAGAGTTCGGATGCGCCGACGATGACGACGGGGTCGTCGTAGCGGGCGGGCTTGCCGTTGACCAGCCGCTGGGTGCGGGAGGCTTCGTCGCCGCAGACCATGCAGATGGCATGGAGTTTGTCCACCCGTTCTGCCATGGACATGAGGATGGGCATGGGTCCGAACGGTTCGCCGCGGAAGTCCATGTCGAGGCCGGCGACGATGACGCGGATGCCGCGTCCTGCCAGTTCCTGGGCAACGGGGATGATTTCGGCGTCGAAGAACTGCGCTTCGTCTATGCCGACGACGGTTGTGTCCGCTTCGAGTTTGGCGCGGATTTCGGAGGCAGTTTCCACGGGGATGGCGTCGAAGTTGGAGCCGGTGTGGGAGGTGACCTTTTCGATGGCGTAGCGCACGTCTATGGCGGGTTTGAAGACCTGTACTTTTTGCCTGGCGATGACTGCCCGCACCAGGCGGCGGATCAACTCATCCGTTTTGCCGCTGAACATGGAACCGCAGACGACTTCAATGGAACCGTTTGTGTGTCGCATATCTTCTCCTGCCGCTCGCAAAGCGCAAGGGGCAAAAAATCAGGCACGGCGCACATACGCCATGCCTGTAAGTTTACCTGAGATTAAGTTTTCTGCAACCCTTGGGAAAACTCCCGCCGGAGACCTACGCCGCGGCTTCAGGAATCTCGTACCCGAGGGCGCGCAGTTTCTTCTTTGCGGCGGTCAGCGATGCCTGACCAAAGCCGGCAATCGCCAGCACTGCCTGGTTGCCGCCGCTGAGTTTCTCGAGGAACTGACCGACGTTTTCGATGCCAGCCGCCTTGAGCGCTTCGGTGGCGCGGGTGGGAAGACCCAGTTCGGCAATCGGGCGTTCGGGGGAACCTTTCAGTTCCTCCTTGACCTTTTGCTGTTCCACGTACGCCTGGCGGACGGAGAGCTTCTTGTAGAAGCGGTCCACCTGACCTTCGGTGTCGAGGATGCGCTGGGATTCGCCGGTGAAGAACGGGTGGCAGTTCGAGCACAGGTCCACGCGGATTTCTTTTTTGGTGGAGCCGGTCTTCCAGGTGTGCCCGCAGGAGGAGCAAACCACTGTGGCTTCGGGGTAATAAGTGGGGTGGATGTCTTTCTTCATGATTAGCCTTCCGCCTGCGGCAGGACGTTGGCGCGCTTCTGTCCGCGCACGACATCGTACACGACCACGCCGTCGGCTGTTGCGAACAGGGTGTCGTCCTTGCCAACTTTGACGTTCAGCCCCGGCTTGATTTTGGTGCCGCGCTGACGTACCAGAATATGACCGGAAAGCACAAACTCACCGGCAAAACGCTTCACGCCCAAACGCTGGGCATTGGAATCTCGTCCGTTGCGGCTCGAACCGCCGCCTTTTTTATGTGCCATGGCTACCTCTGCTTATTCTGACTTCTGCGTTTCTTTCTTCGCTTTGGCTGGTTTCTTCTCTTCAGCCTTTGCTTCCGCCTCGCCCGCTTTACCGATGAAATCCACCATCAGGCGGGTGTATTGCTGGCGATGCCCGCCGCGCACGCGGATGCGCTTCTTCGGACGGTATTTGAATGAAAGCAACTTGGGACCTTTGACATGGTCCACCACAGTGGTTTTGACCTGGACGCCGTCCACTGTGGGCGTTCCGACCAACACATCGTCGCCGTCTGCCACGAGCAGAACGCGCTCGAGGTTGAGTTGTTCTCCCGCTTCCACGGGAAGGCGGTCCACCTCGATGACCCGCCCTTCGACGGCGCGGTATTGCTTGCCGCCGCTTTCCACGATTGCGAATTTCATTTTCTATCTCCAGTCATTCACTTCACCGTTTGCCTGCGGAGCTCGTGCACTCGTCGCCGGCGGGCGGGGAAGCTGGGGTTTGGGGTTGTCTTTCGACAAACAACCGCCTCAGCGAGGTCTTACTGCTGAGGCAGAAGCGGACGGTATTATACATGCCCGCCGGGGATGTGTCAACAGGTTGGGCAAAACTTGGGAAACAGGATCAGCCGTCCCGTAGTAGAGAAGCGGGGGTTACTGTGTGGGCAGGATGGAGCGCAGGGCGTTGGTCAGGCTTTGCAACTGGCTGGCGTGTCCTTTAATCTTGTTCACGTCGCCGGTCTGCAAACCCGATTGCACATCCGAGATGGTTCGGGCGGTTTGGGCGTTGGTGTCTATGATTTTTTGCGTGACGCTCTCGAGGTTGACCAGCAGGTCTATGATCTTTTTGGGAACGATGGGCAGGTTTTTGACGATGGGGAGCAGACCGTCGAGGATGTTGTTGGCGATGCTTGCATATTTGACGGTGAGCGTATGGAGTGTGCCGATGGAGTTGGTCAGTTCGAGGGCAACATCTTGAATCGTATCAATCATGACCTTGTGTTCGTTGATCATTTTGGTGATGTCGTTGAGCGAGTCGGTCAATTTGTCCGAAAAGCGGACCATTTCGGGTCTTGCGGCGGGGCGGTTAGGGATGGTCATCAGAGATTCTCCTTTGGATGATTGGATGCGATGGATTATACAAAGAAATCGGATGACGTATTGACAAACCTCCCCGTCTCCTGTACCCTCGCTTCATGCCGACCCTCAGCCTGTCTCAACGTCAAATCGTTGATTCTCCCCTCGACCTTAAACTCTTCGTCTCCGGTCCCGCCGGCTGCGGCAAGACCACTGCCGGCGTGGAGCGGTTGCGGTATTTGCTGGAGCAGGGCGTGCCCGGTGAGGCGATTCTTCTGCTCACGCCTCAGCGCTCCCTGCAGGAGCCGTATCTCGATTTGCTCTACAGCCCCGAACGGGGGGCGGGCGGCGAGGCAACTCCTGCAACGATTGGCGGTCTGGCGCGCCGCATGTGTGACCTGTTCTGGTCGCTGGCGGCGGAGGCGGCTGGTTTCGCCCACCCCGACCAGCCGCCTGTGTTCCTCACCCTCGAGACGGCGCAGTATTACATGGCGCATCTCGTCCGCCCGCTGTTGGACGCCGGGTATTTCGAGTCGGTGACGATTGACCGCAACCGTCTGTATTCGCAAATCATTGACAATCTCAACAAGGCGGCAGTGATTGGCTTTCCGCACACCGAGATTGGCGCCCGCCTCGACGCCGCCTACTTTGGCGACCCCGCCCAGCGCCGCGTCTATGCTGATGCGCAGGATTGCGCCAACCGTTTCCGTCAGTATTGCCTCGACCACAATCTTCTCGATTTTTCCCTCCAGTTCGAGATCTTTGTCAATATTTTGTGGAGGCAGGACATTGTCCGCGAGTATCTCATGCGGACGTATCGTCACCTGATTTACGACAATGTCGAAGAGGATGTGCCCCGCGTGCATGATATTTTGCGCGAGTGGCTGCCCGCCTTTGACTCGGCGCTCCTGCTCTACGACGAGGGAGGGGGCTTCCGCTACTTCCTCGGCGCGGACGTGCGGACCGGCTGGGCGCTGCGCGAACTGTGCGACGAACATTTGCGCTTGCAGGAGAGTTTCGTCATGTCGGCAGAAGTGGCGGGGCTGAGTGACTCGCTCACCAGGGCAATACTCCCCAATTTTGAGTCAAATGTCGAAGGTCAAAGGTCGAGCGACTCTTTGGAAATAGTTTCAAAACACTTTTATCCTGAACTTCTCGATACGCTGGCGGCTGAAGTCAAAACGCTGGTTTTGAGCGGCGTCCCGCCTGCCGAAATCGTCATCCTTGCGCCCTACCTGTCGGATGCGCTGCGATTTTCCATCACCAACAGGCTCGATGCCCGAAACATCCCCTGGCGTTCGCACCGTCCCTCCCGTTCCCTGCGCGACGAACCCGCCTCGCGCGCGATGGTTACACTTGCGGCGCTGGCGCACCCGCAATGGAGCATTCACCCGCCGAAATTCGATGTGGCGTATGCGCTGATGCAATCCATTGACGGGCTGGACCTCGTCCGCGCCCAACTGCTGACGGAAATTGTGTACCGTCAACGTGACCTGGCGCTTTCGCCCTTTGACCAAATCAAGCCTGACATGCAGGATCGCATCACCTTTTCCATCGGCAACCGCTACACCTTTTTGCGCGACTGGCTTTTGACATACCGTGAAAGCGACTCGCTGCCGCTCGATCACTTCTTCCGCAGGTTATTCGGCGAAGTGTTGTCTCAGCCGGGTTTTGGCTGTCACCGCAATTTCGACTCGGTTCGTGTGGCGGCAAGCCTGGTGGAATCAGCGAAGAAATTCCGCCAGTCGCTGGAGGCGGATTTCCGAAGCCTTCAGGACTTTGGAAGTTTGGGACGCGAATACATTCTTATGCTTCAGGAGGGCGTCATCGCCGCGTCTTATTGGGAGAGCTGGCAGTCGGAGGAGAAAGACGCCGTTTTGGTCGCCCCAGCCCACACGTTCCTGATGATGAACCGTCCGGCGACCGTTCAATTCTGGCTCGATGTCGGCTCGAGCGGATGGTACGAGCGGTTGTCCCAGCCGTTGACGCATCCCTTTGTCTTAAGCCGATGGTGGGAAGCAGGCAAGGTCTGGTCTGATGCGGATGACGTCCAATACAGCAAAGAATCGCTGGCGCGGCTGGCGGCGGGTCTTTTGCATCGCTGCCGCGAGCGGGTTTACATCTGTATCTCTGAATTGGGCGAAAGCGGTTTCGAACAACGCGGTGAGTTGTTGAGAGCGTTTCAGAAGGTTTTATGAAGCCCAAGTGTGAAGCATGACGGAAAACCATTCTACAACTCCCCGTTGGCTGACGGCTGTCATCATCGTTGGCTTCATCGGAATCGTGGTGATAGCCGCCGCTTTTCCAGGTATCGTTTCGCCTTCGCCTGCCCAGCCGACGCCCACGCCGACGACTGCGCCTCTCACCCCAACGCGGCGGAGCGCCTCGTACCAGCCGGAAGTGCTTCCGCTTTCGACTTACACCCCGGCTCCCACGCGGACCTCGACGGCTGCGCCAACCCCTACGCCTTTTCCCACGCGGACGCCGTTCGTCCTGCCCACGATCGCGTTCGACAGCCCGCTGCTGCTCCTGCCCGATCTGACGGTGACCGGCATCAGCGACCTGCTTTGTTTGCCGGAGCGCGGCGGCACAATTATCGAACTGTCCATTTTCATTCGGAACATCGGGCGCGCCGGCACGCGCTACTTCGGTTCGTTTTCTGTGGATGTGTTTTTGCTGATGGGTGAACAGCGGTATGGATTGGATGAATGGGCGGAGAAATTCAACGGCGTAGTTGGGGCGTCCAATCTGGAGATTGCCAGCCTCGGCGCGAACGAGGATGTCAAATTGACGCTGGTTCTCGACCTGAAAGGAAACAAGAACCTTGGCGTGGAGGTGCGGGTCAATTCGGGCGATGACCCCATGCGTGAAGAGGACATGACAAACAATTTGTTGATCAAATACTTTTCAGTGAAGTGTTATTGACTCACCTTGCTAACCACCAATTACCAATCACCAATTACCAATGACTTCTTTCACCCCTCGCCCCTCCCAGCAGCGCATCTTGGAATACACCGGCGGACGCCTCGGCATTGCCGCCGTTCCCGGCGCAGGCAAGACGCATATCCTCTCCGCCCTCGCTGCAAAAATCATCCGCGAAGGCTGGCTCGGCGACGACCAGGAAGTGCTCATCGTCACCCTCGTCAACTCGGCGGTGGACAACTTCGAAGCGCGCATCAAAAAATTCTTCGACAACCCCCTGCAAGCCCTCTACAAATACCGCGTCCGCACCCTGCACGGGCTGGCGCATGACATCGTCCGCGAAAAGCCTGCGCGCGTCGGTCTCGAGGAGCGCTTCAGCATCATTGACGAGCGTGAGGCGGGCTTCATCCGCCGCGACTCGGTCAATGCGTGGCTGGCGTCTAATTCACTGGACGACTACCTCGACCCCGCCCTCGATAACTCCAAACGGGATTGGGTGAAGCGCGAACAACTGCCCGATTTGCTGGACTCCCTCGCCCTTGCCTTCATCCGCTCCGCCAAAGACCGCCTCCTGACTCCCGAAAGCCTGCGCGCCAAACTCGACGCTTCTCCCGCCCCGTTACCTCTCGCCGAACTCGGCTGGAGCATCTACGCCGACTACCAGCGCGCCCTCGCCTACCGCGGCGCCGTGGACTTCGACGACCTCATCCGCCTGGCATTGACCCTCCTCGAAAGCGACCAAGAATATCTTGCCCGTCTGCAATACCGCTATCCGTTCATTCTGGAAGATGAAGCGCAAGATTCGAGCCTGACGCAGGAGAGGATTTTGAATTTGTTGAGTGGCGAGACCCCCCTCGCCCCTTCAGGGCACTCCCCCCAAATTCAAGGAATTTGGGGGGAGAAGGAGGGGGGCGGCAACCCTTCGGCAGGCTCAGGGCGAGGCTGGGTTCGCGTCGGCGACCCCAACCAGGCTATCTTCGAGACCTTTACCACCGCCTCGCCCGAACTCTTGCGCGCGTTCATCGAGAACAACCCCAGCATCCCCATGCCCGAGTCGGGGCGTTCCCAGCCGTCCATCATCGCGCTGGCAAATCACCTCATTGACTGGGTGATGACCTCGCATCCCATCGCCGAAGCGCGGACGGCGTTGTCGCTGCCGCACATCGTCCCCGTGCCAGAAGGCGACCCCCAGCAGAATCCACCCGACAAGCCCGAAGCGATACGTTTCATCAGCAAAAGATTTACGCCCGATGAAGAACTCGAAGCGGTAGCCAAATCGGTGAAAAACTATCTCGATTCGTTTGCCGATGTTCCCATCGAACAGCAGCCGACGATTGCCATCCTCGTCCCGCGTAACACGCGCGGCGTGGAGGTGGTCAACGCGCTGCGCAAACGCGGCATCGAGCCGATTGAGTTGATCTCGTCCACCTCTGAGACGCGCGCTGCGGCGGGGTCGTTGAGTTACCTGCTTTCCTATCTGGCAGACCCCAGTTCCGCAAGGAAGTTGGCGAAGGCGTATGAGGTCTGGCGGCGGAATTGGCGTGAAGATACGGAGAAGATGGCTCTTGTCCGCGATGTGGAGCGCGTGTTGAGGAAGATTGGGAAGGTGGAGGAGTATGTCAGCCCTCACACTGCCCTCTCTCGAGGGGGGAGGGGCGAGGAGTTCCCCTCTCCAGCGGAGGAGGGGGTAGGGGTGAGGGATCAGGCGTCGGTTGAGTCCGAAGCGGAGCAGGTCGTCGAAGAGTTGAGCGCATTCCGAGTCGTCGTCCAACGCTGGCTGAACGCGGTCACGCTTCCCATTGACCAGTTGGTTCTTACGCTGGCGCAGGATGTGTTCACCGAGGCGCCGGACCTGGCTCTGGCGCACAAACTGGCGCTGGTGCTTCGGCAAGCCGCCGACGATCATCCCGACTGGCGCCTGCCCGAGTTGACGGCGGAACTGGCGGTCATCGCCAGGAACGAGCGGCGTTTCATCGGCTTCTCGTCGGACGATTCGGGCTTCGACCCGAATAACCATCGCGGGCGCGTGGTGGTGACGACCATGCACAAGGCGAAGGGGCTGGAGTGGGACCGTGTGTATTTGATGTCGGTGAACAACTATGACTTCCCGTCGAACATGCCAAACGATAGATTTATTTCGGAAAAGTGGTTTATCCGCGGCGGGTTGAATCTCGAAGCGGAGGCGCTGGCGCAGTTGACTGCGCTGGAGTCGACGAGTGAGTATGACTGGTACGAGGAAGGAACGGCGACGATGCGCTCGCGCCTGGATTATGTAAAGGAACGCCTGCGCCTGTTCTATGTGGGCATCACCCGCGCGAAGCGGGAATTGATCGTGACATGGAACACGGGCAGGCAGGGCGATGCGACGCCGTCCCTGGCGTTGAGTGAGTTGATGGGGTGGTGGGAGAATCGGGAGTGACCGTAAAAGGATGAATTGCGCCCGGTAGTGATGGCGCTTTTCTGCCGTGTAATTTTCCCGAGTTGGGGTTTCCTCGCTTATAATCAAATTAGCGTTCGTTGTGAGGTCGTATGTCTGTATCCCCTGTCTCCTTCACGTCTGTATTGTCCGATACATCCATCCCTTTGATCATCGGGGAGTTGAAGCCAACCCCTGCCGAGGAATGGCGGCGTATGTTGCGCTTTGTAGGGTGGTCGTCCCAGGATCGTATGGCAATGTCGCGTTCACTGGAGACGCTCTTTCGCCGCGGACATGAATTGGTGGTAAATACCTATGAACATTTGCAGCATGTCCCGGAGACAGCCGCCGTTCTTGGGTGGGATCAAGGCGTGGACCCGGTGCACCTCGAAGAACGCCGCCGCTTCTTTACTCTCTGGCTGACCCGCACGCTCGGCATGGATACCAGCGACGAATTTGCAAATTATCTTTTCCGCGCCGGTAAATCACACGCCGCACACGGTCCGCGTCATGTGCATGTGCCGGAAGCCTATGTGACCGCCTCCGTCGGTCTGGTGTTGTCGTCTTTTTCCCAATATCTTGGCGAAGCAGGTATGCCTGCCGAGGCGATATCCGCTGCGCTGGCGGGATGGAATAAATATTTGGGCGTTCAGTTAAACCAGATGCTCTTTGGATATCGGATTGCGTGTGAATTTGACGAGGGCAGATTCAAACTGCCTGTTCGTATCTTCGGTATTTTGCGCCCCAAAGTGGGTGTGGCAGAGTGCCATATCGGAGTCTCGGCAGGAGCCACAGCGGAAACCGTTCTGCAAAAATTCTTCAATTATTTTCCCGAAGGCCGGCAGGATGCCCTGCAAATCATCTGGTCTTCCGAAGAACGCCCCGATTCTTTGTGGATGGATGTAAAGCCATCCTACCGTTTGCGCAAAGGCTGGCGCATCCTTCTCAACGGGCGCGAGTTGGAACATCAAAGCGGTTTGGACTGCCTTGTGAAACAGGGTGATGAGTTGTCCATCTTCCCGCCGGGCAGATGAGCAGTCAACCCGCCCATCTGCTTCTTGCCAATTTTGTGTCAATACGAAGGAAAAGAGTTTGACAATTTTGTTTTACTCGTCTGTGGGGAAGTAAGCAGGAAACGAAATTTTGAGAACTCCGAACTGAGTCCAATCAAGTTATACTCTCGGAGGAGAAACGTATGAAAGTTCAAAAATCGAAATTCGACCAACAGTGGAAGTTAATCCGCGGGCAGTCTGCGGAATGGTTCAGCCTGTTGGGAGAGCACGACCTGAAAAAGATAGACAAAGCGGCAGATAAGCAGGATAAGTTCCTGACCATGCTCCAGGTCAAATACGGATATACGCGCCAGCAAGCCACGGAGGAAGTCAACCGCCGGTGGGCGGCGTTTTATCGTTCGAGAAACAAACCCGGCGGGTAATGTTTACCGAATCGCACACCCCGCTCCACAGAGCGGGGTGTGCTTTTTCATACCACTAAAGTCAGTTCGCTTTGCGCCAGAGGAGAAGAGTTACGGAAGAACGACGCGGTCAATGACGTGGATGATGCCGTTGCTGGCTTTGATGTCCACTTGAATGATGTTCGCGGTGCGGCCGTTCGCGTCGGTGAGAACGCCGCCGCTCTGGTAAAGGAATTCGCCGTTCAGGGTGCGGATGCGGTCAGAAGCGAGTACTTTGGCTGAGTCGCGCCGGCCAGGGGCTACATGGTAGAGCAGAACCTGCGTAAGGAGTTCCTGATTGCCAAGCAGTTCATCGGCGGTCACTCCCAATTCAGCCAGCAGCTCGGCGAAAGCCGCATCAGTGGGCGCGAATACAGTAAATTGCCCTTTGCCGCTCAACGTCTTGATCACTGCCGGATCAGCCGCCTGCAACGCCGCAATCAGGATCGAGAACTCACCGGTTTGGGCGTTTGCCGCCAGCGCGACATCCACAATGGTATTCTTATCCTTGGGGGCGGGCTGCTTGGGCAAAATCACACGGTCAATGACGTGGATGATGCCGTTGCTGGCTTTAATGTCTGTTTGGATGATGTTGGAGGCACGTCCGTTTCGGTCAGTGAGCACGCCGCCGCTCTGCGCGATGACTTCCCCGCTCAACATGCGTATGCGATTCGAAGCAAGCACCTGAGTGGAGTTGCGTTTTCCGTAGGCAACATGAGTGAGCAGAACCTTGGTGAGCAATTTTCGGTCGCTCAGAAGTTGGTCGGCTGTCAGACCCAATTCGGCGAGCAGATCGGCGAACGCAGCGTCAGTGGGGGCAAAGACAGTGTATTGTCCGCGACCACTCAAGGTCTTCAGAACCGCCGGGTCTGCCGCCTGCAATGCCGCAATCAGGATGGAAAACTCTCCTGTTTGCGCATTTGCCGCAAGAGCAACATCCACAATGGTGTTACCCTTCTTTCCTGCCGCCTGAGCCGCGGGGGCAAATGACCCAAACGCAAAGGCAACCAGCAGGAGTGCAATGACAATCTTGGTAACGCTAAAGTTTTTCATGGTTCCTCCGAAAGTTGGTTTTTGGCTTGCACTGCTCTCATTCTATGGTTTTGTTATGAATTGTCAATATATTGCACAATTTTATAATTTAACTCTAATAAAACCTTTGCAAAATGTTCTTGTCTTTTTCATATTCTCCCTGAACAGCCTTTGCTTCCCGTTAATGCGGGCGCCCTGATGACTTTTATTTGTCTTTGAGTCTTTGCGAAGCGGTTTGGGGAGGACCAGGCACAGGGTGGCAGGTCAGTTGCCAGCGGGGCAGGGAAGCGGGTCGTGTTCCAAAAGAAAAGGCTCCGGGGGTGATTCCCGGAGCCGTCCAGTGAGACCTGTTCTGTTTACAGATATACAAAAGGTTCTTTGCCTGCCTCACGCTCGCTTTGGCGGATGGCAAGCACTTTCTCGGTCGTTTTGGACAATGCCCAAAGAATGAAGGCAATGGGCAGGGTGAAAAGTATCGTGGTAACCATGGTTGCACTCCTGAGTTCACCGTCATTGTACCACGAAAATTATATATAATTTGTTAGAGTTATTTCAGGCTTTCCACCGCCGTCCGTTGGTCGAAATAGATGGGGATGACGTTCGAAACGCCGACCAAATCCAGCACTTTGGTTACGTTTTCCTGCGGATTGAGGAACGCCATTTTACCGCCGCGGCTGACGACCGATTTGGCGGTGTTGACCAGCATGGGGATGCCTACGGACGAAACATAATTGACCCCCGACAGGTCCACCAGAACGCGGACGCCATCGCCCGCACAGCGGTTCACAAATTGGACCTCGATGCTGTACGTCCCATTCAGATCGAGTCTCCCTTCGAGTTTGATGAGGCGGATACCGTTGTCCAATTCGGAGTAATCGAGTTTCATGGTTCCTTTCCCTGTTCTGCGAGCCGTATCAGCCGAACGTGAAGATTTTATCGAAGCCGCCAATTTCAAAGATTTCGCGCAGGTGTGAATTGCAGTTCATCAGCGTGAGAGACTTGCCTGCCGCCTCCGCCTGTTTTTGCAGGCTGAGCAGGGCGCGGATGCCCGATGAGTCCAAAAATGTTGCTTGTGCAAAGTCCACATGGATTTTGCGCACGCCTTTGGCAGAGAGCGCCTGCTGGTTGGCGTTTTTGAACTCTTCCTGGCTGGCGTAATCTATCCCGCCTGAAAGAAGGATGCGCGCTGTGGCGCCCTGCAGTTCGACCGCGATGGTCATGGTCTGCTCCTTGAGTGCGTTAAGCATACCACAAGAGTTTTTTCGCATTCTCTCCTGCTTTTGGGTGAATTCTGGCTTGCAGAAAGCGGCGTTTGCCGGTAAAACGTTGTAAAATAAGGCTGAGAAGGCGACCCGGCAGAAAGGAGAATAGCCTATGCCCGAAAAAAGACTCCGCGAACTGCTGCAACAACTGCACGAGGAACTCTCCCGCACTCCGTCTGTGGACGAGGAAGGACGCGAACTGCTTGCCCGCCTCAACGCCGATCTTCAGCAATTCCTCGACCCGAACCGCGAAAACCCGGAATCGCTCCTGGAGCGTTTGCAGGCGGCGATTGACCATTTCGAAGTCAAGCACCCTGCCATCACTGCCGCGCTCTCGCAAATGTTCAACACTTTGAGCAACGCTGGCATTTAACCACCCTGTACGAAAAAACGAAGCGGACGAGTGTGCCTCGTCCGCTTTTTGTTCCCCATGATGGTGGCTATGGTGAAGGTGCTGGAGTTGTAGGCGTTGCAGTTTCCGTCGGCGTGGGGGAAGGAGTGTATGTACTTGTAGCAGTAGCGGTGGGCGGGACGGTAGCATTCGTGGGTGTGCCTTTTGTGGGTGTAAGCGTCGCTCCGCCGACAACGATGATGACGTACACCTCGTCGCCGAAGAACTGTCCACCTGCAGTTTGCATGCGCCAGTTGCCGCGCAGAGCGCCGGTTTTATTCGTCGGGGCGGTCATGGCAACGGAAATGTCAATTTCGGTGTTCGCCGGGACTGCCGAAGGAAGGGTGTACGTTGCGCCGCTCATCTGTTCCCCGCCGACAAACACAAATTTGAAGCCTGCCTCCCAAGCGCAGGTGCCGGTGTTCCTCACCCGCCACGTCTTGGTGAAGGTTTGCCCCGGCGCCATGGGCGTGTTATCGGGAATGGTCACGTCGCTGACGAAGCGCAATTGATAGCAGGATTGAGTGGGCGACACTACCACCCCCTGCGTGACTGCCGGCAGGGTGATTGCCGGGCTGGTGGAAAACGGCGCGAAGGTGGGCGAAGCGGTCAGAGTGGGGAATGGGGTTTCGGTGGGCGCAGCAAGCGCGGTCTGAGTCAGAGCCGCCGAAAAGGTCTCGATTGCCTGAGTTTGAATCAGGTTGGGGTCCAGCGTTGGAGTGGGTTCCGCTTTGCCGCCTCCGCAGGCTGTCAGCACGAGAAGGCTGGCGAGCAGAAAAATTGTCAGTTTATGTTTCATCGGTACTCCTTTTAGTGAGGCGCTATTTTAAGCGGGTTTGTCCGGCGTTAAACGTACGATTCCCCTACGAAGTTCCTACGCTTCGCATGCTATAATCCCCACGATGATTTATCTGGATTACTCTGCCACAACCCCCGTGGATGCGCGGGTGCGCGAAGCGATGATGCCGTACTTCTCCGAGTTGTTCGGCAACCCTTCGTCTGTGCATCGTTACGGGCAACACGCCGAAGCCGCCGTGGATGCCGCGCGCGAGACGGTGGCGCGCGTCCTCCATTGCCGTCCCGACGAAATCATCTTCACCTCCTGCGGCTCGGAATCGGACAACCTGGCGATTCGCGGCGCGGCGTATGCCATGCGTGAAAAGACCGGGGCGCGCTGGATTTTGGCTTCGCGCACCGAACATCCCGCCGTCACGAAGACCTTGCTGCAGTTGGAAAAATACGATGGTTTTCAAATCGAATGGCTGGATGTGAACGAACAGGGCATGGTCACGCCCGACGTGGTTGCAAAAGCGATTTGTGGAGAGACCGCCCTCGTCTCTGTGATGTACGCCAACAACGAGATTGGGACAATCAACCCGCTTCGGGACATCGCCGAAACCTGCCGCGCCAACCGAATCCTTTTCCACACCGACGCCGTGCAAGCCGCCGCGTACCTTCCGCTGGATGTGGAAGAGTTGGGCGTGGACATGATGTCGCTGGGGGCGCATAAGTTCTACGGTCCCAAAGGAGTCGGCGCGTTATACGTCCGCAAAGGTACGCCGCTGGTGCCGCATCTGACAGGCGGCGGGCAGGAATTTGGTCTGCGGGCGGGGACGCAGAACGTGCCGTACATCGTCGGCTTTGCCGAAGCCCTGCGCCTGACGCACGAGGAACGCGAACAGCGTGCGGCACACGTCCGGCCGTTGCGCGACAAAATCATCGGCGCGGTACTCGAAACCATCCCCGAGGCGCGGTTGACCGGCGACATGGCTGCCCGCCTTCCGCATCACGCCAGTTTTGTCTTCAAGGGCGTGGATGGGAACCTTCTGCTCACCCTGCTCGATGCGGCAGGCTTTGCCTGTTCCTCCGGCTCCGCCTGCAAGACCGGCAACCCTGAACCAAGCGAGGTGATGAACGCCATCGGTCTTTCGCGCGAGTGGGGGCTGGGGTCTCTGCGGGTAACGCTGGGCGCGTGGACAACGGCAGAGCAGGTTGAGTTGTTTCTCTCGGTTCTTCCCGGGCTTGTGGAAAAAGCCCGCCGCCTTGGTAGAGCATAGCATGACCAAAGTAGTCGTTGCCATGTCGGGAGGGGTGGATTCCTCCGTTGCCGCCGCCCTGCTCAAGGAACAGGGTTTCGAGGTGGCTGGCATGATGCTGCGTCTGTGGAGCGAGCCGGGCAAGGAGGACTCCAATCGCTGTTGTACGCCGGATTCGATGGCGCAGGCGAGGCGCGTGGCGGCAATTTTGAACATTCCCTTTTACGTGATTGATGCAAAGGATGTCTTCCGCGAGACGGTGGTCGAATATTTTCTCGAAGGGTACGCGCGAGGCGAGACGCCCAATCCCTGCCTGGTCTGCAACCGCAAAATCCGCTGGACGTTTTTGCTGGAACATGCTCTGGCAATCGGAGCGGAGTACATGGCAACGGGTCATTATGCGAGGCTCAGGCGGGATGGCGAAAAGATTCAATTGTTGCGGGCGGTGGATCGTTCGAAAGATCAGTCTTATGTTTTGCATGTTTTGAATCAGGAACAGTTGAAGCATGCCCTTTTCCCTGTCGGCGATTATGCCAAGGCGGAGATTCGCACCATTGCCGAAAAGCACGGACTTCCTACCGCCTCGCGTAAGGACTCACAGGATTTGTGCTTTCTGGCAGGGGAAGATTACCGCAACTTCATCCGGCGGAATGCGGCGGAGATGCTCAAACCCGGCGAGATTGTGACGCGCGCCGGGAAAACGCTGGGCAGTCACAGCGGTTTGGCGAATTACACCATCGGTCAGCGAAAGGGGCTGGGCATTGCCTCTTCTGTGCCTTTGTATGTCATTGCCAAAGACGCGGCGCGGAATGTGCTGGTGGTTGGCACGCAGGAGGAACTGGGGACGATGGAGTTGACCGCCCGTCAGGTCAATTGGCTGAGCGGAGAAGCGCCTGTTGAGCCGTTCCGCGCGGAGGTGAAGATTCGCTATACGGCAAAGGAGGCTGAGGCGTGGGTGGAGCCGGTGGGGGCGGATCAGGTTCGGGTGCGGTTCGAAGCGCCGCAGCGGGACGTCACAGCCGGGCAGGCGGCGGTCTTTTATCAGGGTGAGACGCTGGTCGGCGGCGGCGTCATCCAATGACGATTTGCGCGCAGCCAGACTGTGTGAGAAGGCTGCGGGAAGAGCGCTGGAAGAATTTCCTGCCTGAGGTTTGTAACCTTGTGATTTCATTCTCCTCATGACTGTGCCTTCGCTTTTGCTCGCCTTGATCATTACTTTGACGTACGGCGCGTTGTATCACTTGCTGCGCGGCGGCGGGCTGGGACGTTTGATTCTGTATCTTGTGTTGAGCATGCTGGGGTTTGCGGCAGGGCATTTGATTGGCGTGTGGCGCGGATGGGTGTTCCTGCCGCTGGGTTTGTTGAATTTGGGGATGTCCTCTGCGGGCAGTGTGCTCTTTCTTCTCGTTGGCGATTGGGTCAGCCGCGTCGAGGCAAAATAAAGCACGGTATAATCCACCCCCGTTACCGTGACCACTGTGTCGGAAAGTGAGAGTTGATTTGAACGAAAAACGAAGCCTTGTGGATTATTTTTGGATTGGCGCGCGCGGGTTTGCCATGGGCGCAGCGGATGTGGTGCCGGGCGTTTCAGGCGGGACGATGGCGTTCATTCTCGGCATTTACGATGAACTGATTGAATCCATCCATGCGGTGAATGGAGAATTTGTGCGGCGTTTGCTTACATTTCAGTGGCGGGCGGCATTCGAGGGGTTTCCGTGGAAGTTCCTCCTCTCGCTGGCTTTGGGCATTCTGTCCGCCATTCTGGCGCTGGCGAATGTCCTGCATTGGGCGCTGGAGAATCACCCCATTTACATTTGGGCGTTTTTCTTCGGTTTGATCCTTGCTTCGATTGTCGCCGTGCGCCGGCGGGTGCGTCGTTGGAGCGCATTCAATGTCATTGCGGCGGCAACGGCGGCGGTGGCGGCGTTCGTGCTGGTTGGGCTTTCGCCGTCGGAGACTCCGCATACGCCTCTTTTGCTCTTCCTGAGCGGCGCGGTTGCCATTTGCGCCATGATTTTGCCGGGGATTTCCGGCGCGTTCATCCTTGTCCTTTTGGGAAAATATTCCTACGTCCTTTCTGCTGTCAAACATTTCGACATTTTGACCATTGCCCTGGTGGGGCTGGGCGCAGTGACGGGGCTGCTGGCTTTTGTCCGTTTGTTGCGCTGGATGCTGCACCGCAATCACGATCTGGTCGTGGCGATTCTGACCGGCTTCATGGTCGGTTCCCTGCGGAAGGTGTGGCCCTGGAAGACTTTCGAGCCGCTGGGCGATGGATTTGTGCGGGAGATAAACTTTATCCCTGCGGCGTTCAACGCCGAAAGCGCCGCCGCCCTGATCTTGATGGCGGCGGGCATTGTCCTGGTTTTGGTTGTGGAGCATTTTGCAAAACGTGAGACGGCGGCGCAAGGCTAGCCGCCTCGATAGAAGGAAAATATGGAACAAATAAAATTTCTAATAGACCTGTTTTTGCATCTCGACGAATATCTGGCGCGCATCATTCTGGATTACGGAACGTGGACGTACGCCATTCTCTTCTTTGTCATCTTTATGGAAACCGGCTTTGTTGTCACGCCCTTTTTGCCCGGTGACTCGCTCCTGTTTGCCGCCGGTACCTTTGCCGCGCTCGGCTCTTTGAACGTCTGGGCAATTGCGGGGCTGCTCTTCATTGCTGCGGTGCTGGGCGATGCCGCCAATTACACCATTGGTCACTACCTCGGCGAGCGCGCCTACAACATCAAGTGGATCAAAAAGGAATACCTCGACAAGACGCACGCCTTCTTCGAGAAACATGGCGGCAAGGCGATTTTCCTGGCGCGTTTCGTCCCCATTGTGCGCACCTTTGCCCCCTTCGTTGCCGGCATCGGCAAAATGACCTACGGCTACTTCGCCACCTATAACATCGTGGGTGGCGCTGTGTGGGTGACGCTCTTCACTCTGCTGGGATATTTCTTTGGCAATCTTGAATTTGTCAAAAAGAACTTCGAGTTGGTGATTGTCGCCATCATTCTGATTTCGGTTGTGCCGATGTTAGTGGAATGGTGGAAGGCGCGGCGCGAGGCGAAGGCGGCGCACATCAAAGCAGAGACGCCCTAGGGCGTCTCTTGCACCGCAAACGAACAGGCGAACGTTAGGGAACGTCCGCCTGCCTGTAGTGTCAACCGCGCAGTTGACGTTCTCTAACGTCAACTGCGCGGTTACTTTTAATCTCTCTTACGGCGTGAGAATCAGATGTCCCTCGGCGTCGTTGATGACCGACTGCTGATCCCACCACATGGGAACGTACCCGACCTCCGCCCACATTTGCGCCATGTCGTCGTAGTGCGGGTGGAAGGCGTGACCCGATTGTCCGGTGGTGTGACCCGCCAGTGAATTGTTCAGGCTGCCGAGGTCCACGATTTCGCGCTCGGAGGGCAGCCAGTTGACCTGGAAGGAGTTCCCCAGTTCCCAGCCGGTGGCGTTGACGATGCTCTTACCGCCGCCGGTTTCGAACGGACCGCGGTTGAACAACGCTTCGATAAACCCGATGCCCGATTTGCCGAGCGTCTGGTTGCGGAAGGTGGCGGTGTGCAGTTTGCCCCAGGCGGGCCATTTGGCGGTGTCTTTGCCGTATTCCTTCCGCATTTGCGTCACAGTCTCCTCGAAGGCGCGGGCGAAGATGTCGTCGCGGGTTTCGACTTTATCGGCGGTGGTCTGGTCGTCCCACCAGGGGCTGTTGGGCTGCTTGACCAGTTCGCGCATGATAACGTACCAGCGCGAGCCGCCTTCGGGCAGGTAATCTTCCGGCAGGTCGTCTTTGAAGGTGTCCATCGCCAGGTTCCACCAGAACCACTCGAAGACGGCGGCAGATTGCGAATCGGCGCGGTTTTGGAAGTCCCAGGAGGCGAGAAATGCCTTTCGGACGGAATCCAGTTCGGGGTCCAGCGTGACCGAGAGCAGGACGGGGACGAGCGCCTCGGCGTTCAGGTTCTTCGAGTCGCCGTGCATCTGCTGGATGTAGGCGATGTCAATTTTGCCCGGCGCGTTTTCGATCATGTCCACGATGCGGGAGGCGCGCTGACCGTAGTCCCAGTCTTTGGTGAGGAGGTAGGGGTAATCGCGCGGGTGCGCCTGGTTGTTGGCGGTGACGATGTAGCCGCTTTGCGGGTTGAAGGTGTAGGGCAGTTCGTCGAAGGGGATGAAGCCGATCCACTCGTATTCGCTGTTCCAGCCGGGGACGGGGAGCGTGCCGTCGCCGTTTTTGCGGATGGGGATGACGCCCGGCGTCTGGTAACCGATGTTGCCGTCCACGTCGGCATAGAGCAGGTTTTGTGCGGGAACGCTCCACATGCGAGCGGCGGCGCGGAATTCTTCCCAGTTTTGGGCGCGGTTGAAGCCCCAGATTGCCTCGAAGGGTGAGTTGGGGGTGAGCGCCGTCCAGGCGAGGGCGATGGCGTAGTGTTCGGGCAGTTCGATGCCGCTCTTGTCTTTGAAGGGCTGGGCTTCCTTGTCTTTCGGGTCCACTTCGTCTTTGAGCGGACCGTAGGTGTCGGAGATGATGGGTCCGTGCCGCGAGATGCGGACGGTGATTTCCACCGGGTCGCCGCCTGCCACCTTGATGACTTCCTTGCGCGTTTCGAAGTCCGCCCATTTGCCGTCCACTTCGTACTGGTTCGGGTTTTCGGGGTTGATTTTTTCGATGAACAAATCCTGCACGTCGGGACCGAGGTTGGTGAAGCCCCAGGCAATGCGGTCATTGTGACCGGCGATGACGCCCGGCACGCCCGCAAACGAGAAGCCGGTCACTTCGAAGGGGCAGGCGTCGCTTTTGGGCTGGCAGTGCAGGGCAACCTGATACCAGATGGATGGCATTTGAATCCCCAGGTGCATGTCGTTGGCGAGCAAGGGGGCGCCGCTGGCTGTCAGTTTGCCGGAGACCGCCCACGAGTTCGAGCCGATGTCGGGGCTTTTGGGACCGAGGACGGCTTCCAGGAGGGCGAGGTTGTGGGCGAGAGATTGGTAAATGGTCATTGGTAATTGGTCATTGGCAACAGGCGACTGAACACTATCCATTGCTGACTGATTACTGCTGACTGACGACTGATCGCCGATGACCGGCACAATCACCGGGTAATCCGCCGGGTATTGCGGGTAGAGTTCCGCCACTTGTTCGGGCGAGAGGGTCTTGAGCAGGATGGCGCGCGCGATTTCATCGTCCATGTTGCCGCCCAGGTCCCACGCCATGGCTTTGCCCCACGTCAGGCTGTTGACCGGCGTCCACGGTTCGATGGTGTACTCGCGGTTGAGCAGGCCGGTCAGGATGGCATATTCCAGAGACAGTTCCACGGGGTCGCGGTCCTGGATGTAGGCGTTTACGCCGTCGGTATATGCCTGCAAAATGGCTTTGGCATCGGGGCTGAGCAGTTGGTATTCCTGTTCCGCCACGTGCCGCCAGCCGAGGGTGCGCAGAAACGAATCGGTTTTTGCCTGTCCCTCGCCGAACATTTCGCTGAGTGTTCCCGAACCGATATGACGCCAGAAGTCCATCTGCCAGAAGCGATCCTGCGCGTGGACGTAGCCCTGTGCGAAGAACAGGTCGTGCGTGGTGCGGGCGTAGATGTGCGGGATGCCCATCGAATCGCGGTAGATGTCCACCGGGGCGTCGAGACCGGCGAGTTTGATTTCGCCGTCAATCTGCGGGAAGGATTTCGGCGCGGCGGTGTTGGGGAGGTAGGACTTGAAGTAATACGTTCCGCTCCCGCCGAACAGGATGAGGACGGCGAGCAGACCCAGCCCCGCCCGTTTCAAATAGATTTTTATTTTTGACATTTCTCCTCCGACGAATTGAATTTCTGGACGTACAACACGCTTTCAACAGAAAAGAGACGTGAGCCTCCACGCCTCTTTACCTGACCGAAACCTGATTGCCCTCTTCGACCTCCTGTCGTCATTCGACGTTAGAGAACGTCTCCTGCGCGGGAGCGCATTGTCTATTTGACGTTTCCCAGCAGACGCGGGAACCAATACCAGAGCAGGTCGGCGGCGGGCTTGCCGTGCACCGAGGCGGATTTATCCTGAAGCGCCGCCGGCGGGAAGTAGCCGCGGCTGACAACGCCGCTCACCCATGTCCGCCCGTTGACGGCGTTGAGGATGGCGTCGTAGATGTCGAACTGTTGCTGCAGGTCAAGGTTGAGCGAGGGGATGTCGGGGTTGGGGCGGTCGAGCGCTGTCCAATCCAGACAGCCGCCGGCGGGGTTGGGGAGACAGCCGGTCGCGGAATAGGAAGATGACGGGTAAGAAAGCCCAATGATGAGCGGTTTTCCCGTTTGCGCCTGAACGGGGAAGATGTTCTCGTCGAGCAGGCGCCCGGCTTCGGCGGTCATTGCCGCTTTGTCGGGAGTGGGGGAGGCGCTGAGTTTTGCGAACCAGAGCAGGTAGATGGCGTCTGCGCCGCGGAGCAGGTTGACGGGGGGCTGAAGGTCGGCGTTGGTGTAGGGGATGGCAAACAGCACCCGCCCGGCATAGTGCTGGCGGACTTCGGCGAGGATGGTCAGCCAGCGGGCTTCGGCGTCAGCGGGGACTCCGCTTGGGCTGCCGTCGGCAAGTTTCCCGTCGGGAAGAGCCGCGGCAATCCAGTCTCCGCCAAGGATGAGCGCCTGCGCGTCGGAGCGGGTCGCCAGGTCTGCAAAGTGGACGGCGAAGGCGCGGTAGTGATTGAACCAGGCGTCCCACCAGGCGGCGCTGCGGGGGGCGGTCTTCCAGAAATCGCCGGCGGTTTGGGGGAAGCGTGGCTGGGGGAAGAGCGCCACGTTCAGGTTGAGGGAACGGGCGAAGGCGGCGGCGCTTTTGGTATCTGTGACGAAGGGATCCTGCCCGGGCAGTTGGCGGAAGGTGAGCGGGTCGGCGGCGGTGTACGTCCATGAGGGGGAGAGGAAGACCCAGTTGCCGCCGATTGCCTGGATGTTTTGAACCGCCGCCGGTACGAAGATGTGCAGGGCGGGGCTGTAAAAGCGCTGAAATTCGACGCCGGCAACGAAGCCCGCGCCGCGGGCGGGAATGTCGGTTTGGACGAGGGTGACGCTTTGCGGCTTGCTCCACGCCCACTGGTTGACGGTGTCAATGATGTCTTGCGGGGTGAGCGCAGGGGTGACGTTTCGCCCGGGCGGGTTGCCGCCGGGAGTGGCGGCATCATCGGCGGAGCCGCATTGGGCGTTGCGGCAGTAGCGGTAGCGGAATGCGCCGATGATGTTGAGCGGTCCGTAGAGTTTGTAAGCCCAGCGGTTGGTGCCGACTTTCCACATGGGGAGCGGCTCTGCCCAGCCGAACGAGTTGAACTGGATGTACACCGCGTCGCTGACGGGCGTATCGGATGGAACCTGCACCTCGAAGGTGATGGGGGCGTTGGGTCCCGCCTGCCAGGATTGGACGACATCTTCAACGGTGGTGTTTTGTGAAGGGACAATGAGGTTGCGGATGACGTACTGCCCGGCGGTGTTGAATTCCGAGTTCCAGAAGCCGTCGCCGAGGGTGTATTTGTATGAAAGATGCGCTCCTGCCGGCAGGAACAGCGAGACGGTGTAGCGTCCGTCGGGAAGTTCGGTCATCCTGGGCATGCGGTCGGCGACGGTGCTCAGCCTGCCGCCCAGGTCGGCGAAGGTATTGCCAAACTGGAGCAGGCTGCCGGCAATACGCAGAGGCACGTTTCGCTGCGTATTCTGCGGGACCGAGACCGTAAAGATGACATTGACCAGCGGCGCGGCTTTCATGCGGATTTCCACCGGCGTTCCCTTGCCGCCTTCCACCACCGCGCCCTGCTGAAACGACTGGTACATGCCGTCCAGGGCGTAGGCAACCAGGTTGTGAGTCCCGCCGCGCAGACCGGTCAGGGTGAAGCGCCCGGCGGAATCGGTCAGCGTTTGCACGCCTCCTGCCGTGACCATGATTTCTCCCAGCGGTTCGCCGGTATCGGCGTTGAGGACCGTCCCGAAGATGGAGCCGGAGGCGGTGTTGACCGGCTTGTCGCTCCACGAACTGACCGTGTCCACAATTTCGGTGTTGCCGTTGACGTAGAACAGGCGGTAGCGGATGCTTCCATCGGTATTGGTGTCTTCCACAATCCGCGAAGCGCCGCGCCGCACATAGCGGTATTTGATGACCGCCTTATCGGGGATGGGGAAGGAGGCGGAATAGGTGAGCGCGTCCTGCGGGTCCATCTGATAATCCACGCCGTTCAACTCCAGGCCGGTCACCTCGTCCAGCACGCTGAGCGCCAGAATTTCGCCGGGCTGAAGCGGCTCTGGCAGGTGCGCGGTGATTTTCACCTGAGCGCGGGGCAGGGGCGTGGGCGGCGACCCCGCCGGCACAGTCTGCGTGGGGCTGCCAACGGGCAGTTCCAGCAAGCCGATATTGCACGATTGACCCGCCAGAGCAAGAATCAGGATGAAAAACAGGATGGGACGCGATACATTGGGACGCACATTCATAATTCCTCCAACGCTTCCTGCCGGACCTGAGGCGGTCTCCGGCTAACCAGCCTCCGCCTCCTCTGCGGCTTTCGCTTCCCTGCGGCGGCGCCCGGCGTAGGCGATGTAACTCAGCCCGATGCTGATGAAGTAGAGCAGCGTCATGGGAATCATGACCAGCCCCATGTTGACCGGGTCCACGGTGGGGGTGATGGCGGCGGCAATGACCGCAATGATGACAACCGCCAGCCGCCACTGGTTGAGCAGGATGCGCGGTTTGACGAACCCGATGGAGGTGAGAATGTAAATCACCAGCGGGAACTCGAAGAAGAGACCGATCCACAACATCAGCCCGGTGACGAATTTGAAGTATTCGCGCGCCGTCCAGAATTGGGCGATGCTGGTGAAGTTGCCCAAAAAGAGCAGGGCAGGGGGCAGAAGGACAAAGTAGGTGAACGCCATGCCGCCCAAAAAGAGCAGGGTCGCCAGCGGGATGCCCGCCAGCCCCATTTTGCGTTCGCGCGGACGAAGCCCCGGCGCGGCGAACAGCCACAACTCAAAGGCGATGTAGGGGAGCATGATGGCAATTCCGCTCGTCAGCGCCACGCGCATAAAGACGCCCACTTCTTCGGTCACTTCGATGGCTTGCAGTTTTTCCAGTCCGCCAACGGGTACGGCAAGGTATCCCATCAGCGGGACGGCAAAGTAGAAGGAAACGCCCACGCCGATTGCCAGCGCAATCACAATCCGCAGCAGGTGCATGCGGAGCGTTTCCACGTGGTCCCACAGGCTGGCGCGCGCCTGCTCCTCGGTGGCGATGGTGGCGAAGGTGTCCATCAACGGGCGGTCTTCGTCCAGTTCGCGGTTGAGGAACTCGTGCGCCCGGCGGATGAGCCGAAAGGGAAAAGCGAGGAGGTTAAAGACGAGGACGAACGGGAAGGTGATGACCCGCCACAGAAATTTAAGTATCTTTTTCATTGGGTTCGGAGCCGGCTTCAGTGGGGTTGGCAGGAGGATTTGGAGGGGGAGCGCTGGCAGGTTGGGGGCGAATCAGGTTCGAGGCCGGGATAGAGGCGGGACGGGCTGTCGTTTCGCCGGTCACCTTGCGGATTTCCTTTTCCATTTCCGCAATTTCCATGTTCGCTTCGCGCATCAGTTTGTTGGGCAGGGTGCGGAGTTCGCGCGAGGTCTGCTGGAAGGCTTTCCAGCCGTCGGAGCGGACGAGGTTGTTGAGCCAGCGCCCGATGGTTTTGCCCGCCTTTTGCATGTCTTTGGGTCCCAGCACGATGAGGGCAATGATGATGATGAAGACGAGTTCGGATGGACCGATGCCGAGGATTTCCATGAGGCTTAAACTTTCTGGAGGGCTTGTTTGAGTTCGTGTTGATGTTCTGCCAGGCTGCCCAGCACGCCGTTGACGAAGCGCGGAGCGGAGTCGGAGCCGAAGAGTTTGGCGAGTTCCACCGCTTCGTTGATGGCGACTTTGAGCGGGGTGTCGTGCGAGACGGCAAACTCCCAGCACGCCATGCGCAGGATGTTGCGGTCTATGGCGGCGATTTGGTCGAAGGGCCACTCTGGCGCGTATTGGGAGATGGAGGCGTCGAGGAGTTCGACGAGGGGGAGAACGCCGAAGACGATTTGGCGGGCAAATTCGGCGAGTTCGGGGGAAAGCGGCGTTTCCTCCAGGCGGGCTTTGAAGACCTCGCCCGGAGGATGATTTGCCATATCCACTTCGTAAAGTACCTGCAGGGCGAGCGCGCGCGCCCTGGTGCGGGGTTTCATGCGGGCGACACCTCTTCGTCGTAGTCAATATCTTCGACGTGGATGTCTATTCGATCCACATCCATGCCGATCATTTCGTGGATGGCGCGGGCGACCTGTGCCTGCACGTCGCGGCTCACTTCGCGGATGTTGACATCCTGTTTGAGGACGAGGTACAGGCTGGCAGTGACGACGTTATCTTCGACTTCGATGCGCACGCCGTCGTGGATGCCGCGTTTGAACAGGCGGTTCACGCCTCCGCTGACATCTGCCATGCGGCTGACGCCCGGCACGCCCAACGCCGCCATCTTTGCGATGGCAATCAGCACATCAGGGGCGACGGTGGTTTTTCCTGTTTCGTATTCTTCGCTCATAGTTTCTCCTTGACCCCTCTCCCAGAATGGGAGAGGGCAGGGTGAGGGTTTACATCATCGCCATGCCGCCGTCCACTGCCAGCACCTGGCCGGTGATGAAGGCTGCCTGGTCGGAGGCGAGGAAAGCGGCGGCGTATGCCACCTCTTCGGGTTTGGCTTTGCGCCCCAGCGGCACCATCTTCAGCGCGGCTTCGAGGGTTTCGGGGGGCATGGCGTCGAGAATTTCGGTATCTACAAATCCGGGCGCGATGGCGTTGACCGTGATGTTGCGCGACGCCACCTCCCGCGCCAGCGCTTTGGTGAAGGCAATCTGCCCGCCTTTGGACGCGGAGTAGTTCGTCTGCCCGGCGTTGCCCATCTGCCCTGCCACCGAAGCCATGTTGATGATGCGCCCGTAGCGTTTGCGCATCATGTGCTTGACGGCGGCTTTCGAGCAGTTGAATGTGGATTTGAGGTTGGTGTTGATGACCGCGTCCCAATCGGCTTCGGACATCATCATGATGAGCGTGTCTTTCGTGATGCCGGCATTGTTGACGAGAATGCTCAGGTCGCCAAAGGTTTCGATGGCGAATTTGATCAACGCTTCCGCCTGCTTGAAATCAGATACGTCCGCTTGAAAGGCGGCGGCTTTTCCGCCTGCTTCTTCGATTTTTTTCACGACCTCGTTTGCTGCGTCGGGCGACTTGTGATAGTTCACCACCACTGCCGCGCCGCGCGCCGCCAATTCCAGCGCCACGGCCCGCCCAATGCCGCGCGAGCCGCCGGTCACCACAGCCACTCGATTTTCAAGCGATAATGTTTCAGGCATTTCCAAATCTCCTCAGCCGCGATTATACATCATGATGTGTTGTCCGCCACTCTTCGCGAATTTGCGCGAATAAAGCCCATCCGTGTGGATTAGCGTAGATTAGTAGATTTCAGTCCCAGCCCCAGCGCAACCCCGCCTCCCAGCGCAATGACTGCCGCCCACAAAAACGCATCCTGCCAGAAGCGCAATGGGAACAGGCGGATGAGCGTATCCGAGTACAGGAACAGCCACGAGTCGCCTTCAAAGAACAGGGCATGGAAGCCGGCAAAGAAATTCCAAAAGACATCGGGGCTGATGGCAATGCCCGCGACGACGATCAGACCGACCGCCCCCGCCAAGCCGACCATCAACCATCCGCCGCGCCTCAGTCCCTGACGATAAGCCTGCGTCCACCCCCCGCGCCATGACCAAATCCCGAACAGGGTCAGCAGCGCCAGCGAGATGTACCAGACGTTCAACGCGCCCTGCGTCACACGCTTGACATCCTCCATGTGGCTCAACTCGCGCTCATTGTAAAGCGGACTCCCATCGTCGAATTTCAGGTTGCCGAGGTAGGAGATGTCCTCGCTGTTGACGAGGTACTCCAGTGCGTAAGGCGCCCACTTCAGGCGGTCTTCCTTTGTGAAGCCGTACTCATCGGGCGGGAAGTAAGGCATGTTGTATTCGATCTGGAGAAAAAGCGGCGTAAGAAGCGCGCGAATCCCAAGTCCGATGAGGGCGAGCGGGACAAGGAGGGCTGTCAGCCAGGAGAGGAATTGGAACTTTTGGGTATTCATAGTTGTCTTATTGTAAGCGATTTGGATTCCTGGTTCAAAAAACGGAATAACATAGCGATTGGACGGAAAACTGCGTATAGAGAAAGCGAGTTGCAATGACTTCCAATGCTCGACTTCAAAGCAAATTTCTCCTGATTTTAATCTTCCTGCTCATTCAAAGTTGTGTCGGAAGTCCATCTCCTGTAGTGATGCCGGTGGCACAAACTGCCCTAAAATCAGCAACACCTACCGGTGCGCCTCTTCGAATCTCTCCAGCAACTGCCACCGATACCCCTACTCCCGATTTTGCGGCTACTCTGCATGTCATTGACACAGCGCATGTGGGCGCCATCCTCTCGACCGTCCAGCCTGTAATCCTTGCGCAGTATCCATCCCCGAATGGAAGATGGCGGGTAGATGTGATCCGCTATGAATGCACCAATTTCCCCGGCACGGTTGATGCGATGGCGTATGAACAATTGAAACTCGTCAACGTTGCCGATGGAACAAAAAAAATCATTGAAGATGAGCTGCAAAACTGCGGTGGCATAGGAACTTATGGCTTCAACGGTCTCTATTGGTCGCCGAGCAGCCGTTATTTTTACTACACCAATTGGCGTGAAGGTTACCCCGAAACTTGTGGCAACTATCTTGTACACTTTATCTACAGGCTGGATGCGTTCTCTCAGGAAAGTTTTCCACTTGGCGGGGGACACCTTTCACCGGATGGAACAAAGCTTGCTATGTGGGATGGTGATGATATTGTGATTTGGGACCTTGACAGGGGTGAAATCGGGCGGGTGCGCAGTCTGGTTCCCGGGTTCTTGGCGGGAGAAATCGCCTGGGCACCGGATTCTCAATCCCTTGTGTATCTGCAAACGCAGTTCGATTGCGCGCCAGACTATGGCGTTTCATATCTGATACTGATGGACCTTGGCAAAATGTCGCAAACCCTGCTTGTAAAATATCCTCCGCCGGGTTTTGGAGGGGTGGATTGGCATTCTGGGGGGCAGGTTACCTTATGGGATGGCAATGGGAATTACTGGGCGTATGATTTGTCCACAAAGGGAAAATTGTTTCTGGGGCGCACGCCGTTTACACCGACGCCCGTTCCGCCCGGTGTCTTTGCTTTGGTGTTTTACCCTCCCCTGATTGTGAATTACGACTCGTCTGAATGGAAAGACGAATCACGCTATACTGACAACAAATTCATGGAAAATTTTTTGCAGTCACGGCGTTTAAGCACGTGCATCCTCGGGGTGCAGGGACCAACGGATTTCAACGGTCCTCAACCGAAGTTTGTCCCTGCTCTACTGGGTGACATTCGCTATTCTGTGATTTTCTGGGGAGAAACAACGCCATCTGTCATATCTGCCTGGTACATTGAAGATCAGTCACTGGCTGATTATAACTACGCAGCAGGTTTGCCTATTTTCGCGGTTCAGTCAAGCGTCAGCGAATGGGATGCGTGCAAGGCGCTGGCAGAAAAAGTTCTGTCCACCCTGCGCGTTCCCTGAGTACTGTCACTGCAAATACTCCGTCCCGCCGCCAATGATGAAGCGCAGAACCATGTCATTGACGATCCATTCAATGGGGGCGTGGTCGTCGATGAAGACGGTGGTTGTTTCGTAGTCCGTGCGGAGACCAGAGAAGGTCACCTGCATGGTGTGGATGAGCAGAGGATGGACGCTCGTATCATTGCTTAGTTTCATCAGGTTTGCCGCGAAGTTCTCAGGCTGTGTCGGCTGTTTGGTGGCGAAGATGACCGTGTTGAGCGAGCCGGGCACGTCCACCATGTAGATGGAGGGAAAGACCGTCGCCATCGTGGTCGCCAGTCCGTTGATGAGGCGGCGGTCGCCGGGGACGGAGGCAGAGTTGATGGTCAGGACTCCGTCCTCGGTCAGGTGTGAAGCGATGATGTGGAAGAATTCCTGTGTGGTCATGTGCGGAGGAATGTACGGCGGGCGGTAGGCGTCCACGGAGATGATGTCGTATTTGTGTTCGCTCCGTTCCAGATTCAGGCGTCCGTCGCCGATGATGACGTTCAGGTTGGGCATGGTCATGCCAAAGTATTCGCGCCCCACGCGGACAATTTCAGGGTCGAGTTCATAGCCGTCAATGGGAATGCCCCCATAAACGGCGGTGAGTTGGCGCGCTGTTGTCCCCGCGGCAAGCCCCACGATGGCAACGCGCTGAATGTCTGACGGTTTTTTGCCGGCGTAGAAGTAGGGACCGGCGAGCACCTGATCCCAGGGACCGTCGTACTGCAGGGTGTTCGGGCTGTAAATGGAATGCACGCCCTGTCCCTCGTTCAGGCGCAGGAGCGTGAACTCGCCCTGCTGTTTGACCTGAATGTAGTTGTACGCCGACTCGGTCTCGTACACCTGCCCGACGTTGTTTTTGACGGATTGATTTGCCGCGACGATTGCGATCACCGCAAGCAGTGCAGGCATCCACAGGTATTTGACCACCTCTTTGCGCCCCGCGAATTTTCCCAGCCCTGCCAGCGCGACGAACAGCAGGACGAGGCTGAACAACAAAAACGTCCGCGTGGTTCCGATGGCGGGGATGAAGACCAGCGTGGGCAGGAACGTGCCGATGAACGAGCCGAGCGTGGAGATGGCGTAGATTTGCCCGGAGACCTGTCCCGCGCGCGCAGTATCGTCAACGCTCAGGCGGATGGCGAACGGGGAGATCGTGCCGAGCAATGTGATGGGGACGATGAACAGGATCAGCACGGCGATGAATGACGCGCCCAGGATGCCGATGTTCAACGCGTCGAAAGCGTTCGCGGCAGACCTGAGAACTGGTCCAGCGGCATAGGGGACAAGTCCCAGCGTGAAGGCGCCCCACGCCAGGACGCGGTACATCGCAACGGGAGTCGGGTTGGTGTCTGCCCATTTGCCGCCGAGGAAGTAGCCGAACGTCAGGTAGATAAGGATCAGCCCGATGATACTCGCCCAGACGATGTTGCTCGTGCCGAACACATTGCCGATGAGCCGCCCGGCGGCGAGTTCCGCGGCGAGGGTGGTCATGCCGGAGACGAAGACGGTGAAGAGGATGTAGCGTTTCATAGAGTGGGGATTATACCGTCTGGGAGTTGCTGTGTTTGAACCGCAGAGCCACAGAGCGCAAGGAGTATTTCATGATTATTCTGACAATCTAGATATGGACTTTTGTGCCGCGACATTCATGCCGCTTGCATATCTGGGGGCGCCTGCGCCAAAGGCGAGATATTGCACTTTTCTAAATTATGGCGAGATAAATCTCGCGCTACGCCATTGTGAGATTAATTTGCAACATGTTGCCTGAAACGGCGAGATAAATCTCACGCCGCCGCATAAGGGGAGTAAGACAAGACAGCAAGTTGGCGGTTTAATTGCTGCGCGGCAGTTTCGACCAGAGCAGTCCGCCGCCCCCAATGACGATGAGGGCAATGGCAAGGAAAAGCCACAGGCTGAATCCGCGCTGGGGCGGTTCGGCAGCGACAACGGTCGGGGTCGCAGAGGGAGGGG
>JABRVZ010000041.1:0-3553 GCA_039961775.1 Chloroflexota bacterium | reverse complement strand
TCATTTGTTACCAAAATTCAGAGCTCGGCTGTCTCATCTCAAACTTCAACCAGTCCTTTCTCCATTAGCCCAATTTGGAAAAGTGTAAGGGGATCAGATGACGCCTATAAATTCTTCACGATTAATTCGTGCTTTCAGGGTATAACTTTGACAGATTTTTTGCGTACAAAGAGTATGCGGCTTTTGAATGTTCGAATGCTGTTGTTTGGCATTAAATTTTCACGAATCGCTCGAAAATTCGCTTCGCGGAGGTAAAAAATGGGAAAATTTTTGAAGAAAAACTGGGCGCTGCTCATTTTGCTGGTGGCGGTTGCGGCAGGGGCGGCTTTTTGGTTTACTCGGAATAGAGCCGCCGGCGCGCAAAGCGCTTATCAAACCACCACCATCGAGCGCGGCAGGCTGACTGCTACCATCGGCGCCACTGGTACCGTGCGCGCCAAGCAGACCGCCGTCCTCGTCTGGCAGACGGGCGGCACGGTGGATACGGTCAACGTGAAGGTGGGGGATAACGTTCCTGCCGGCTTTGTGATGGCGTTCCTGTCCAAGTCTTCTTTGCCGCAGAGCATTATTTTGGCGGAGGCGGACCTGGTCAGCGCACAGAAGACATTGGATGACCTGCTCAATTCGGATACGGCGCGCGCCCAAGCCGCCATTGCCCTGCGCGACGCTCAGGCGGCGTATGACCGCGCCAGGAAGAGCCGCGAAAACCTGAACGGGTTGATTGATATTCAGGAGATCGTCACCAAGACGAAAAATACGCCCTTCGGCAAGATTCAGGTCAAAGAGGTCAAAACCTATAAAGGCTATGCCGATGCAACCACCATTGCCAAGGCTGATGAGCAGCTGGCGCTTGCCAGGGCAAAATTGGACGATGCACAGCGGACGTATGACCGCCTGATTAGCGGCAATGTGGTCGAGATTGCCGCCGCCCAGGCGCGCATTGACGCGGCAAAAGCGACCCTCAACCTGGCGCGCGTCACCGCGCCCTTTGGCGGCATTGTGACCGAGGCGTATTCCCTGCCCGGCGATCTGGTCAATGCCGGAACCGCGGCGTTTCGGATTGACGACCTCTCCAGCCTGCTGGTGGACGTGAACGTTTCGGAGGTGGACATCAACAGCGTGGAGGTCGGTCAGCCGGTCAAATTGACCTTCGATGCCATCCTCGGCAGGGAGTACAACGGTGTGGTGGTCGAAGTCGCCAAGACCGGCACGGTCACGGCGGGGGTGGTCAGTTTCAAGGTCACGGTCGAGTTGACCGATGCGGATGCGCTGGTCAAGCCGGGGATGACGGCGGCGGTCAATATCATCGTCAAAGAGTTGACGGATGTCCTGCTTGTGCCGAATCGCGCCGTCCGTCTCTCGGATGGGGAGCGGGTGGTGTACGTGTTGGAAAACAACCAGCCCGTCAAAAAGGTTGTGCGGCTGGGTTCTTCTTCAGACACCATGAGTGTGCTTGTGGGCGGCGACCTGAAGGAGGGCGATGCCGTGATTTTGAATCCGCCGACGGAGTTCTTCGGTCCACGAGGCGGCGGTCCGTTTGGGAATTAGCGCCATGACCAACGTCATTGAAGCGCGCGACCTGCGCAAAATCTACAAAATGGGCGAGGTCGAAGTTCACGCCTTGCGGGGGGTGACTTTTTCCATTGCTCGCGGCGAGGTGGTTTCCATTATGGGACCTTCCGGTTCGGGCAAGTCCACGTTGATGAACATGCTTGGTTGTCTCGACCGTCCCACCTCCGGCGAATATTGGCTGGATGGGGAAGCCGTCGCTTCGCTGAACGACGATCAACTGGCAGATATCCGCAACCGCAAAGTTGGTTTCGTCTTTCAGAGTTTTAACCTGCTTTCGCGGCAGACGGCAATCACGAACGTCGAACTGCCTCTGCGTTATTCCGGCATGAAGGAGGGGCGCCGCGACCGCGCCATGCAGGCGCTGCGGTCGGTTGGTCTGGAAGACCGCATGACTCACCGTCCGTATGAGCTTTCCGGCGGTCAACAGCAGCGCGTGGCGATTGCGCGCGCCATCGTCAACAACCCCGCCATCATCATGGCGGACGAACCGACCGGCAACCTTGACTCGAAAGTGGGGCAGGAGATTATGAACCTTCTGCTCAACCTGAACAAGGAACTGGGAACGACTCTCATCATCGTGACCCATGACCCGAAAATTGCCGAGCAAACGCAGAGGGTGATCCGTCTGCGCGACGGCTTGCTGGAGGGTGAATCATGACACTTGGACAGGCTTTTCTTGAAGCGTTGGAAAGTTTAGCTGGTAACAAACTCAGGTCTGGTTTGACCGTGCTTGGGATTGTGATCGGCGTGGCGGCAGTCATTGCCATGCTGGCGGTGGGGCGCGGCGCAGAAGCGTCCATCACCGGCTCCATCAGCGGCATCGGCACGAATCTGCTGTTCGTCTTCCGCGGCGACCCGGGCGACAACATCCGCAACCCCAAACCGCTGACGCTGGGCGACGCCGAAGCCCTGCGCGACCAGTTTGCGGCGCCTTCCATCGAGGCGGTTGCCCCTGCCTTGCAGGGGAACGGCGTCGTCTCGTTTGGCGGCGAGCAAGCCACCCCGCAAATCCTGGGTGTGACGCCGGAATACTTTCAGGTGCGCAACTACACCATCACAGAAGGCGAATACATCACCGAGGAGCACATTCTGGGACGCGCTTCGGTGGTCTTGCTGGGTCCCGAAGTGGCGGAGAAACTCTTCGGTCACTCGGATGGTGTGACCGGTGAGACCGTCCGCATCGAGGGACAGCCTTTCCGCGTGCTGGGCGTGTTGGAGTCAAAGGGCGGCGGTTCGTTTGGAAGTCAGGATAATGTGGTCATCGTCCCGTTCACCACTGCCCAGACGAGGCTGATTCGCCGCAGCACCAGCGACCGCGTGGACATCATCTTTGTACAGGCGGTCAGCGGCGATCAGGTGACCCAAGCCGCCGAGGAGATTGCCTCCATTTTGCGGGCGCGTCACCGCACGCCGGTCGGCGCGGACGATTTTACAGTCTTCACTCAGCAGGACCTGCTCGCCACCTTCCAGACCATCACCGGCATTCTGACCATCTTTTTAGGCGGCATTGCAGGCATTTCCCTGCTGGTGGGCGGCATCGGCATCATGAACATCATGCTGGTATCGGTCACAGAGCGCACGCGGGAAATCGGTTTGCGTAAGGCGCTGGGCGCGCGCAAACGCGACATCCTCACGCAATTTCTGACCGAATCATCCCTGCTCAGCCTCATTGGCGGGATTATCGGCATTGCGTTCGGCTGGTTGATTTCTTACGCTGTCGGGCGGATTGCGGAAGCGAGCGGCACGGCATTTACGCCGGTAGTCGGCATTGACGCGGTTCTGCTCGCCACCATCTTCTCCGCCGCAGTCGGTCTGTTCTTTGGAATTTACCCTGCCAGCCGCGCCGCCAACCTCGAGCCGGTGGAGGCGCTGCGGTATGAATAACTCACCTTACGCAGCCAGTTGAACAGGATTGAGTTCCTGCAACTTGGCATAAGCGGCATGAATAGCGTGCAAGTACAGTTTGGATTTGAGCGCAAAA
>JABRVZ010000040.1:0-3386 GCA_039961775.1 Chloroflexota bacterium | reverse complement strand
GCGTGTATATGAATAACAAACTATTGATTAGTAAACCCTAAAATTACACCAGCCGCGCTTCTGGAAAATAGCCGACACCTGATCAAGGGTCGGCTATTTTCCATTTACAAGACGTAACACAGGTACCATTAGGGGAGCATGATAGAAAACAAATCATCCCGCCGGGCGGGTAGAATCCTTCCAGCAAACCGGTCTTCGTCATGAAAGTCTTTACACGTTTGGAGCAACTATGAACATTTGGAACCGGCTCTTTCTTTTGGCGGTACTCATCCTCCCCTTCACCGGGCTGAACACCGCCCTGCCCGCACAGGCGGAAAGTTCACCCTCGCCCCAAATTGACCAATTCGACCTGATGACCCCTTCCTCCGCTTGGGTTTTGAGCGGACAAAGCCTGTTTTGGACTGCGGACGCCGGGCAGATCTGGCAGGAAATCGGTCCCTCCCTGCCCGCTGCGGCAAAGGTGCAGGATATCGAATTTCTCGACGCCAACACGGGTTGGGCGCTTTGGTCAACCGCCAGCAGTGACGGTACCTCTTTCACCCTCGCCTACACGAGCGATCATGGCGCAACCTGGAGCACGCGCAGCCTTGCCCTCTTTGAACCGGGGGAAGCAGCGGCTTATGTCGAGCGAGCAGGCATGGGGTGGTTCGACGCGCAGACCGGCTGGATCGCCCTCAAACAGGCGACGAGTTCCAACTTCAGCGTAGGCGTCCTCTTCACCACATCCGATGGCGGCGCAACCTGGACGCGCTCCAGCCTGCCGGTGGCAGACGAAGTGAACTTCAGCACCCCTCAAAGCGGCTGGGCGGTTGGCGGACCCACCGGCGGCCAGATCTTCCACACGCAGGACGGCGGCGTTACCTGGCGCAAACTCCAGCCGGAATACCCGGCGAACGCCGATGTCACCGCCTACAAACCCCGCCAAACCGGCGGGCAGGTCATCCTTGTGACAACCAGCCTCGGTCTCGAACGGAACCTGAACGTTTACACCTACGACGACCGGCAGGATACCTGGGCGCTTGCCGCGCAGACAGCCCTGGACACCGATGCGGGCATCATCGGCTTATCCATTCTGGATGAGCAAAATTTCGTCGCCGTGATTCCCGGCACAGCAGCCATCCTGCGCATGGAAAACGGCGAACTCGCCGCCCTCCAAAACAGCGACGGGCGCTCCGCCGCCATCACCGAACTCGACATGGTCTCGATGGAGACCGGTTGGGCGAAATCGGTCGAAGCCAATTGCACCACCGCTTCCTCCCCAGACGGTGAAGCGGATACCGTTTCCTGCGCCTCCGCCACCCGTCTGCTTCAAACGAACGACGGCGGCTCCACCTGGACCGATGTCCCGCTTCCGTCTCCCGCCCAACCCCTCCAGCGATTGGGCGCAGCCGAGACGCCTCCTCTCGCAACGACAGAAGTCTTCACCTACCCCAATTTCGGCAGTACTGAAATCTTCATCGGTCAGGGATTCGACAAATGCGAAATCCCCACCCTCACCCAATTGCAAACCTGGTGGGACAACAGCCCCTACAAGGCGGTCAACCTCTACATTGGCGGTTCCAGCCGCGCCTGCGCCAACAGTGCGCTGACCGCCTCCTACATCCGCCAGATGCACCAGCAGGGCTGGAAGTTCATCCCCACCTGGGTGGGACCGCAAGCCCCCTGCACCTCCTACCTCTCGCGCATGAGCAGCGACCCGACCACCGCCTACAACGAAGGCGTCAACGAGGCAAACCTTGCCGTGGAGAAACTGGCGGAACTGGGGCTTACCTATCCCAACAAAACCGGCTCCGTCGTCTATTACGACATCGAATACTATGGCACGAACGCCGCCTGCCGCGATGCGGTCAACGCCTTCATGAACGGCTGGGTTTCGCAAATCCGCGCCCGCGGCAACCTGCCAGGCGTATATGGCTCCACGCTTTGCAACACCGGCTTGAGCGACTTCAAAACCATCACTCATGTCCCGGATGTCATCTGGCCCGCCCGCTGGTATCACAACCTGGGGCAGGGTTTTTACGACTCCACCGCCACCGTCTGGAACCTTGGCAACTGCCTGCCCGACACCGTCTGGGCAAATCATCAGCGCATTCGGCAGTACGAGGGCGACCATGACGAAACCTGGGGCAGCCTCACCCTGCCGATTGACAGCAACGTCCTCGACGGTGTGGTGGCGGCGCTTCCCCTGCTGGAGCCTGCCCGCATTTCCTTCCAGGAAGTGGTCAGCGGGTTGAGCGAGCCGGTGTTCGTCACCCATGCCGGGGATGCGTCGGGGCGGCTGTTCATCGTCGAACGAGCCGGCAGGATTCGGGTAGTCCGAAACGGTTCTTTGCTGCCCACGCCTTTCCTCGACATCCAATCCATCGTCAAATCCAGCGGCGGCGAACAAGGCTTGCTCGGACTTGCCTTCCATCCCTCCTATGAGACCAATGGGAAATTCTACGTCATCTACACCGCCCCCCGCCCCGGCGATTCAAACGGCTCCATCCTGACCTTGAGGCAGTATTCCGTCTCGATGAACCCCGACCTCGCCAACGCCGCCAGCGGCGTCACCCTGCTGACAATTGACCACCCCACTTACTCCAATCACAACGGCGGTACCCTTGCCTTCGGCGGCGACGGCTATCTCTACTGGTCCACCGGTGACGGCGGGAGCGGAGGCGACCCCAACAACAACGCCCAAAACCTGACCTCTCTGCTTGGAAAAATCCTGCGGCTGGATGTGGACTCCGCTTCTCCCTACGCCGTCCCCCCTTCCAACCCCTACTTCAATGACCCCAACCCGAACAAAAAACTGATTTGGGCGTATGGCTTGCGAAATCCCTGGCGGATGTCCTTCGACCGCATCACCCACGACCTGTACATCGGCGACGTCGGGCAAGGCTCCCGCGAGGAAATTGACTTTCAGCCTGCCGCCAGCGTGGGCGGCGAAAACTACGGCTGGCGGGTCATGGAAGGCAGTCTGTGTTACAACCCATCCACCGGCTGCGACCAGAGCGGAAAGGTTCTGCCGGTACTGGAATACGATCACAGCCTCGGTTGTTCCGTTACGGGCGGGTATGTCTATCGCGGTTCGGAATTCCCCTCTTTACAGGGCTATTACATCTACGGCGATTTTTGCTCCGGCAGGATTTGGTCTGCTGCCAAGTCGTCATCGGGCTGGAGCGCCCCCCTCCAACTCGCCGACACTTCTTATAATATTTCGACCTTTGGCGAAGATGAAAGCGGAAAACTCTATCTGGCAGATTACGCCACCGGCAGAATCTACGAAATTCAGTATCTGGAACCCACCTTCACCCTCTCTGGCAACGCGGGCGCTTCGGGCGTGACCTTGAGCTACACCGACGGCACACCCAAGACTGTCACATCCCAATCGAATGGAGACT
>JABRVZ010000039.1:0-13541 GCA_039961775.1 Chloroflexota bacterium | reverse complement strand
TTTCCGTCGCTCTTCGTCTTTCAGATGGACCTCGTGTTTTTCGTTTGCCATTCGTCCATCTTATCTTTACCCTACAACTTAATCAAGTTGAGGTACTAGGAAAATTCCCAGTCCCAGACTGGGAATCCCGCCAGTTACGCGGCGAGCCGCAACTCCCTACAATAAAAGCGTGGGACATCTGTCCTGCGCTTTTCGTTTGTCATCCCGAAATTTCCGAAAGGAGTTGCACTATGCCGCAAGACCTGCTCAGCAAAATTGCCAGCGATGTCTTTGCCGGGTTGATTGCGCCCGCTCTCGAACCGGGCAGCCTGACGCCCGTCAACGTGAGTATCGAGGGGAATGAATTGGCGCCCATCCCCGATATGCCCACTGGCATCAACGGCGAAAAACACTACATCCAGCGCATGATGGAGGATGTCCAGCGCGCCCTGCAAAAGCCCATCGAACAGCGCAAATGGGGGATGGTGATTGACCTGCGCAAATGCACCGGCTGTAATGGCTGCAACATCGCCTGCGTGACCGAGAACAAATTGCCGCCGGGCATCAGTTACCGCCCGGTCATGACCGAGACTCATGGCGCTTTCCCCAATGTCTCGCGCCGCTTCATTCCGCGCCCGTGTATGCAGTGCGAGGAGCCGCCCTGCGTGGATGTTTGCCCGGTCAACGCCACCTGGAAGCGCCCCGACGGCATCGTGGCGATTGACTACGACAAGTGCATTGGCTGCCGTTATTGCATCACCGCCTGCCCCTATGCGGCGCGCTCCTTCGATGCGGGCTACTTCTACAGCGATTTCAACGGTGGCGAGCGACAGCCCTATGAGTTGCTGCCCTCGCCCGAATATGGCGAGAACCGCGTGCGCAAAGAAGGCGGCTCGCCAATTGGCAACGCCCGTAAATGCAACTTCTGCATTCACCGCATCGAGCGCGGCGAACTTCCCGCCTGCACGGTCAGTTGCTTCGGTCACGCCACCTATTTCGGCGACCTGAACGACCCGCAGAGCCTGGTTTCCGAGTTGCTCAGTCAGCCCAATGTCATGCGGCTGAAGGACGAACTCGGCACCAAGCCCAATGTTTACTATCTGGTGTAGGAGGCTGAACATGACAACCCAAACTCCTGAACAAAAACTCTCCCGCCGCGACTTTCTCAAACTGAGCGGCGCAGGCATGGCTGGACTGGCGGCGCTCAAAGGGCTTGGCAGCGGGTTCAAGACCGCCAGCGCCGCGGCCCGCGCCGCCCTGCAGGATGACGCCAAATACGTTTACACCTCCTGCGTGATGTGCCCTGCCGAATGTGGCATCAAAGTCAAGGTGGAAAATGGCGTGGCGTCTGCCATCTACGGCAACGTTTACGGACCCATGAACACCAACGGCGTGTGCGGGAAAGGCGCAGCCGGTCTGCAAATGGCTTACAACGCCAACCGCATTAAATATCCGATGATCCGTGTCGGAGAACGCGGCGAAGGCAAATTCAAGCGCGTCTCGTGGGACGAAGCGCTGGACTACATCGCCGACAAACTGATTGCCCTCAAAAAGAAACACGGCGCGGAGTGCGCCATCATGGACGCGGGCGATGTGACCGACCGCGACCCCTACTGGTATCTCTTCCGCGCCTTTGGGACGCCGCACGTCACCGAACACGGCGCGATTTGCGACACCCCGCGCCGGCACGGACCGAAAATCATGTTCGGCGGCAAGCGCGTCGAGCCGGACGTGATGCGCCCGGTGCTCGTCCGTCAGCCAGACGGCACGCTGAAGAACGATTACAGTTACCGCACCCGCCTGATTATCTACGCTGGTTGGAATCCCTTCACCGCCACCCGCATCAACTACGAATCGCGCGGCACAGTGGAAGCCAAACTGGCGGGCGCGAAAATCATCGTCATTGACCCGGCGCTTTCGAACACCGCCACCAAAGCCGACCAATGGATTCCCATCCGCCCCGGTACCGACCCCGACCTGTTCGCCGCCATCCTGCGCTACATCCTCGAAAACCACGACGACAACAATCCCTTCCGCCGCTACATTGACTGGTCCTTCCAGGAATACAGCCAGGGCTGGGACGAATTCCTCGCGGCGTTCAAATCCTGGTGGAACAAGAAAGACCCGCTCAACGGTTTGAAATACTTCACGCTTGAATGGGCGGCAGAACGCACCGGCATCGAAGCCGACAAAATCGCCGAACTGGCGCACACTTACGGCATCACCAAACCAGCCGCGTTGGTCTGGGGCATGAACGGCATTGGGCATCACTACAACGGCTATGTCGCCTCCATCATCGGCACGGCGCTCAACGTCATCACCGGCAACATGGAAGTCCCCGGCGGCGCGATTGACACCGAACTGGTCAAGAGCGACAAAGGCGGCAAGGTCAAGGGCGAAGATTTCGTCAAACGCGAAGTCACCCGCAAGGTCAACGGTCAGGACGTGACCGGCAAAATCGAAGAACTGCACATGGATTACTACGGCGACTGGCCCGCCGCCTGGGATGACGTCGTCGGCGACTATCCGCGCCGTTTCCTGGAAGGCGTCACCCTGCGTTACGGACCTTTCCGCGGCTACAAGTATCCCATCAAAGCCTTCTTCATGCGCACCGGCAACCCGGTCATCACCGGCTCGAACACCGCCCACTGGATTGAAGCCCTGACCGCCAAAGACGGCGCAGATTACCGCGTGGAATTGGTCGTCTACATTGACACACCCATGCTCGAAACCGGTCTGTACGCCGACGTCATCCTGCCCGAAGCCAGTTACCTCGAGCGCATGAGCCTCTCGGATATTTACCCCAGCCACCAGGTCATCTACCTGCGCGATTTTGTGATTGACAAACTGCACGAATCGAAGACGCAGTACGACATCATGATTGCCCTGGCGAAGAAACTGTACGAAAAGGGCGACCCGGACATCAAACCGGAAGACTTCTGGGAGAAGTTCCCGACCGAAGAAGATTTCTGGAACGAAGCCCTCAAGGTCGCGCCCGGACGCACTCACGCTGGCGAACCGCTTCCTTATCCGAAGTACCCCGTCAACTACAAACTTATCGGCACGCCCAATTCGCTTGAAGCGGGCAAAGTCACGATTGATGACGAGAAGAAAGTGGTGCAGGGCGAATACGTCACCGCGCAGTGGCTGCGCGAACACAACGGCGTCGCCATTTGGCCCATGTCCTGGCGTCGCTTCAATAACGGCGGCGTGCTCAAGACCGCCAGCAAGAAGGTCGAGTTTGTTTGGGATTACGAAGTGGAAAAAGACGGCGAGAAGAAGCGCCAGGGTCAGTATTCCAAGTACAACAAACTCATCGAAGCCGCAGGCGAAGCCCCCTTTGCCATCGCCAAACTGAAATGGCAAAAATATCCCTCCACCTTCTACTGGTTCGAGACCATCTGGAATCCCCACACCAATGCCGACTACGCCAAATACAAGGACGAATATCCCTTCCAGGTCATTTGCGGGCGCGTACATCACGCCATGTCTGGCACGCAGTTGGTGGACTGGCTGGGACGCATCCCCACCGAAGACCTGTGGGCGCCGCTCAATGATGAGCGCGTGGTGGATGAAATCATCATCGGCGAAAATGGACCCACCCCCAGCGGGCGCAAGGTGCGTCTGGCGAAAGGCTCGTGGTGCATCGGCGTCATTCAGATGAACGCCACTGACGGGCGCAAACTCGGACTGAAGACTGGCGACCTGGTGGAACTGGAAACCCCGCTCGGACACAAGACGCACGGCAAAGTCAACCTGGTGGAGACCATCCGTCCCGGCGCGTTGCGCGTGGCGATGGGTGCGGGCGGACGCTTCAGCCCCGGCCTCGGCCTGACCTACGACTTCCGCGACGTGACCCCCAACGCCAACGACCTGACCGACCCCGAAGGTCACTCGCCGATTATGGGCATGCCCACCTACGCCGACATTATCGTCAAAGTGAAGAAACTATGACCGCGCCCGACTTTCTCGAGTCCCAACTTTATCTTTACCGCCTGTTGAGCGCCCTCTATCGCTATCCACTGACGGGCGAGAAACTCGCGGCGCTTGCCGCCTTGACCCTGGCAGATGATTTCCCTCTGGCGCAGGCGTTGGGCGAGTTGCAGGCAACTGTTGAAGGGGCGGACGATGCGGCGCTTGAGAGTCTGAACGTCGAAATGACGCGCCTGCTCGAAGGTCCCGGCGTCACGCCAGCGGTCCCGTATGCCTCGTTTTATCTGAACGGAAAGCAGTTGATGGGACCCGCCGCGCCTATCTGGAATGGGGCGTCGAGCCGGAGCAGGGCGGCATTCCGCCCGACCACATCGCGCTGGAACTGGGCTTCCTCTCGTTCCTGGCGGAACAGGCGCTGGAAGAAGACCGCCGCGAAGACGCCCTGCGCGCCAGCCTGGCTTTTCTGCGTGAACACGTGGAGCCCTGGCTGCCCTCGTTTTGCGCCGCGCTCGAAACTTCCGCCAACGAGCCGTTCTTCCGCGCGCTGGCAGCGTTCACCCGTCAGGCAGTGGAGCAACTCATTGAGTTGCTCCCACTAACAAACAAGAAAGGAGAAACCTCCTATGAAAACGTCTGAAAAAATCCTGTGGCTTCTCGCTGGTCTCGGCTTCCTGGTCGGACTGGTGGGACTCTTCAATCGCATCACGGGCGGACACCTGGTCGCCGCCTACAACACCTACGTTCCCTGGGGGCTGTGGATTGCCGTCTACGTCACGTTGATTGGCGTTTCGGTCGGCGCGTTTCTGGTCGCCGTGCTGGGATATGGCTTTGGCGTCCAGGCTGTGCAGCCGCTGGGGAAGATGTCCCTGCTGGTGGCGCTGGCTGCCCTCGCGGGCGGATTGACCAGCGTCTGGCTCGACCTGGGGCGCTCGGAACGCATCTTCAACCTGTTCCTATCCACCAGCCCCCGCTCGGTGATGGGCTTGATGACCTGGTTCTACACCCTCTACGGCATTCTGCTGTTGGTCATGCTCTACCTGGCATGGAAACAGCCCGCCAGTTCCGCCCTACGCCTTCTCGGCTGGATTGGTCTGCCGTTTGCCATTCTGTTCGGCGGGGCGGAAGGCTCGCTTTTCGGGGTGGTCAGCGCCCGCGCCCTGTGGGAATCGGGATTGACCCCCATCCTGTTCCTGGTGGAAGGCGCTTTCAGCGGCGTGGCGCTCATCCTGTTCCTGAGTGTCCTCTTCGGCGAGCGTGAACCGCTGCCCTTCCTGCGCAATTTGACGATTGCTCTGCTGTTTGCCGTGCTTGTCCTGGAAATCTCGGAATACTTCACCGCCTTCTATGCCAACATCCCTGCCAAGACCGCCAGCCTGGAAATTGTTCTGTTCGGCAAATACTGGTGGGTGTTCTGGATTGCCCATCTTGGACTGGGTCTGCTTGTCCCGCTCATTCTATTTGCCGCCGCGCCGAAAAACGCGACCGCGCTGGCTGTCGGCGGCGCGCTGGCTGCGCTGATGGCGATTACCACTAAACTCAATCTGGTGCTGCCCGCGCTGGTTGTGCCAGAGTTTGAAGGCTTGCGCACCGCTTACGTGGGGCCCGGTTTGAGCCTGGCATACTTTCCGACCTCCAGCGAGTGGCTGGTTGCGCTCTGGGCAGTTTCCCTGGCTGGGTTAATTTTCCTGGCGGGCTATCGCTTATTGATGGGCAAACAAATCGCCTGAACAGTGTTGGAAAACTTGTAGCAGCAACTCATTGAGTTGCTGCTACAATGTCAGGAAAACCCCTACGCGCCCTGTGACAAACCGTGTGACCTTTATCACTCTACACTAAACAACTTTTCTGCTACACTAGCCTCATCTCTCCGAAGCCTGACCGCCTAAAGTACCACAAGATTTATCTTGCGCCGCCATGGCGGCAGGACAGTACCGCAAAACGTATTTTGCGCTACCAGGTAAAAGTGGAAACGCTTTTGCCCCCCATACTTGGAAAGGAGACCCCGCCGCCCGTTTGCCCTTTGCGCCGTCTCTTTTCCGAGACGGCGTTTTTTGTAATGCCGACCATTGACGACTGACTATTGACCGACCACTACCCGACTATAAGACCAACGACTATCAGACCATGAGACTATAAGACCATGAAACTTTCAGACTACCTCGAAAAATCCTCCCGCGATCACTCCCACCTCTGCCCGCGCCAGATTCTCGGCGTGCGCATGGGACTGCTCGGCATGAAAACCCTCGGCTTCGACGCGCCTCCGCCCAAAAAACGCCTGCTAGTCATTGTGGAAAGCGATGGCTGCTTTGCCGATGGCGTCACTGCCGCCACCGACTGCACCGTCGGTCACCGCACCCTGCGCGTGGAAGATTACGGCAAGACCGCCGCCGTCTTCGTGGATACCCTCACGGGTCGGGCGGTGCGCGTCGCCCCCGCGTTGGACGTGCGCCAAAAGGCGTATGCCTACGCCCCCGCCGAGCCGCGTCACTACTTCGCGCAAATGCAGGCTTACCAAATCATGCCCGATGATGAGATGTTCACCGTCAGCGAGGTGCAGTTGAAGACCCCCATCGAAGCCATTGTCTCGCGTCCGGGCGTGCGCGTCAACTGCGATGTTTGCGGCGAGGAGATTATCAACGAGCGCGAAATCAAGCGAGAGGGACTCACCCTCTGCCGCGCCTGCGCGGGCGGAGCTTACTATTCGCTTCTCATCCCCGCTTCCATCCCCGCGCCTCTTCCTCTGCTCACTGACAACTGATCACTGATTACTGATCACTGATAACCCCCATGCCCTCCCTCCTCTTCCTCCTCGTCTTCCTCGTCGCCGTCCTCTACTCCAGCGCGGGCTTTGGCGGCGCCTCGGGCTATCTGCTCGTCATGAGTTTTTTCGGCATTCCAGCCAACGTCATGTCCAGCACGGCGCTGGTGATGAACATTTTCGTCTCGACCATCTCTTTCATCAACTACTACCGCGCCGGACACTTCCGCCCCAAACTGCTCCTTCCTTTTTTGATTACCTCCATCCCTGCGGCGTTTCTCGGCGGGACCTTCAAACTGACCGAGCAAACCTACACCTCCCTGCTCTACGCCGTGCTCACCTACCTCGCCCTGCGCATGACCTTCTTCCCCGTCCTCTCCGACAAATCGGACTGGACTCCGCGTCCCGTCCCGCTGTGGGCGGCGCTGACGAGCGGCACGGTCATTGGTCTGCTTTCGGGGATGATTGGCATCGGCGGCGGGATTTTCCTCTCCCCGCTCATCATCCTGGCGGGATGGGGCAACTCCAAACAAGCCGCCGCTTCGGCGGGGGCGTTCATCGCCATCAATTCCATCAGCGGACTGATTGGGCGCGTCAGCAGCGGCGCCTTTTCCTTTGGCGAGTTCGGCGTCCCGCTGCTGTTTGTCGGCGTCATCGGCGCGCTGATTGGCAGCCGCCTGGGCGCGGTCCAATTTTCGAGCGCAAACGTCCGCCGTGCGCTGGGGGTGATTCTCATTCTGGCGGTGGGAACCTACTGGTTTAAGTGATATTCATCACTGGACAACTTTTGTCCGATTTGCTACATTCAATCCAGCCTGGCATCGAATGATGCGAATGAATCGAAAAAAATCAATTTTTGCATCGAATGATGCGAATGAATCGAAAAAAATCAATTTTTGCATTGAATGACGCGAATGAATCGAAAAAATCGAAGGAACTATGGCGGAAATCCTACACAAAGAACTGTCGTTTGCCATCATCGCTGCGGCGATGGAAGTGCATCGCCTGTTGAGAGCGGGCTTTCTGGAAGCGGTCTATCAAAAGGCGCTGGCGTATGAATTGACGTTGCGGAATATCCCGTTTGAAGAGCAGGTGCGTTTACCCGTCATGTACAAAGGCATACTGGTTGGCGATTACATCGCCGACTTTGTCATTGACGGTAAAATCATCCTCGAAATCAAAGCCGTTTCCGATATTACCGATGCGCACAAAGCACAGGCCATTAACTACCTTGCCGCCACAGGTTACGATCTCGCCATTCTCTTGAACTTTGGCGAACCGCGCCTCCATCAGGAACGCCTCGTCCATCACAAAAATTACCAAAAACCCGCATAAACCGATAACTTCGCGCCCTTCGCGTTCTTCGTGTCATTCGATGCTAAAAACAAAAGAATTTCGCGTCCTTCGTGTCATTCGATGCTAAACCATGAAAAGAATCCTCCTTCTCCTTATTCTCCTCGCCTCCTGCTCCCCCCTCCCCCAGCCGCAAATCGTCGGCACGGTGGACCTCAACGACCTCCAGCCTCTCCCCACCCCAAACCAGCAAGCCGTTCCCTTGCGCGTGGCGGTGGCGGCGGTCATCTCCCCCAAAGGCACGGTGGAATCCTACGCGCCCTTTCTCAACTACCTCGAAGCCAGACTCAACCGCCCTGTTGAACTCATCCAGCGGCGGACGTACCTCGAAGTCAACGACCTCATCGAACACGGCGAAGTGGACCTCGCCTTCGTCTGCACCAGCGCCTACGTGGAGGGACACAACACCTTCGGCATGGAACTGCTCGCCGCCCCGCAAGTGGACAGCAAGACCACCTACAACTCCTACCTCATCGTCCCCGCGAACAGCCCCGCCCAAACCATGAGCGACCTGCGTGGCAAAGTCTTCGCCTTCACCGACCCCATCTCCCTCAGCGGGCGTGTCTATCCCACCTACCTCCTCCACCAACTCGGCTATGCCCCCGAACAATTCTTCGCCCGCACCTTTTTCACCTACAGCCACGACGAAGCCATTCGGGCAGTGGCAGGCGGCGTGGCGGATGGAGCCGCTGTGGATTCCCTCGTCTATGAATTCGCCCTCGCGCGCGACCCCTCGCTCGCCGAAAAAGTCCGCGTCATCCACGTCTCGCCCGATTTCGGCATTCCCCCCGTCGTCGTCAGCCCGTTCACGCGCCCGCAGGTCAAAGAAGAACTGCAATCGCTCCTGCTTGGCATGGCAGACGACCCCGCCGCCCGTGACGCCCTCGCCTCCATCGGCGTCGAACGCTTCGTTCTGATAGACGACAGCGCCTACGACAGCGTGCGCGACCTGATGGGCGTCGTTCCCGTTTCCGTTTCGCCATGAACCCGCGCGCGCTTCTCGAACGCTTCTGGGCGATTGCGGGCGCGGTCAGCGTCCGCACCAAAATCCTCGGCATCGTGCTGGGATTCATCCTCCTGCTTGGCGCGGGCGTGACCCTGCAGGCGCGTTACGCCCTCACCGCCACCATGACCGCCCAACTCGAAGAACAAAGCGTCTCGGTCTCGCGTGACCTTGCGGCGCGCGCCGCCGACCCCATCCTGCTCAACGACCTGCTCAGCCTTCACGACCTGCTCGACGAAACCCTCGCCAACAACCCCAGCGTGCGTTACGCCTTCCTCGTGGATGAAAACGGACAGGTCATCGCGCACACCTTTGACGGCGGTTTCCCGCTTGACTTGCTCCCCCTCAACGCCGCCGCGCCGAACGAACATCACCACACCGCCCTGCTTCAGACCAACGAAGGACTCGTCTGGGATACCGCCGTTCCCATCCTCGGCGGCAAAATCGGCACGGCTCGCATCGGACTTTCGGACGCCTCCATGCAATCGGCATTATCCACGCTGACGGCGCAACTGCTCCTCACCATCAGCCTGGTTTCAGCGACGGGCGTTCTGGTTGCCGTATTCCTCACCTGGATTCTCACCCGCCCCATCCTCGCGCTGGTCGCCGCCACCCAGTCCGTCGCCAAAGGCGATTTCACCCCCCGCGTCCCGCGCTGGGCAGACGACGAAATCGGCGACCTCGCCGACGCCTTCAACGCCATGACCGAAGAACTGGCGCACACCGACGAACTGCGCCGCGAGCGCGAGTCCCTGCGCCGCCAGTTGATGGAAAAGGTCATCGCCACGCAGGAAGACGAGCGCCGCCGCATCGCCCGCGAACTGCACGACTCCACCTCCCAAAACCTCACCTCCCTCATCGTTGGCTTGCGGATGATGGAAGCCCAATGCGCCCAATGCACTTCGCCCACCAAAGCCGCCGACCTGCGCCAGGTTGCCTCGCACACCCTCGAAGAAGTCCACGACCTGTCCATGCGTCTGCGCCCGCGCGTCCTCGACGATCTCGGTCTCGCCGCCGCGCTCGAACGGCTGGCGCACGAATGGCAGGCGCGCTACAAAATCCCTGTGGATGTCGTCATTCAGTTGGATGAACGTCTGCCAGGCGAAATCGAAACCGCCCTTTACCGCATCGTGCAGGAAGCGCTCACCAACATCGCCCGCCACGCGCAGGCAAAATCCGCCAGCATCCTCGTCGAAAAACGCGGCGGCTCCGTCCGCGCCATCGTGGAAGACGACGGCGTCGGCTTCGACCCTGCCGCCCAGCGCGGCGAGCGTCATCTGGGCTTGCTGGGCATGCGCGAACGCGCTGAACTGCTGGGCGGTACGCTCACCATTGAATCCGCTCCGCAAAGCGGAACCAGCGTCTTCATCGAAATCCCCCTCGCCGCTGAACCGCTTGCCGTTCTCCCTTGACGCACTTTGCATTGTAGGGGGCAAACCATGATACAATTTATTTTACGAATAATGTTCGATAAAGGAGATGTAAAATGGAAGCGCTGACCACCATTTCCGCCAAATATCAAATTGTCATCCCCCGCGAAGTGCGCGAGCAATTCAACTTGAAGCCTGGTCAAAAGGTTATCTTCATTCCATATCGAAACAGCATTCGGCTGGTGGTTGTCCCTTCCATCAAGGAGGCGCGGGGCATTTTCAAAGGTTTGAACACGCAGGGATTCCGCGAAGAAACCGATGAGGAACGTCAATGAACGTGGTCGATTCTTCGGGCTGGCTCGAATATTTTACGGAAGGCGCAAACGCGGGCTTTTTCGCCGCGCCCATTCAAAAAACGGAACAACTGCTCGTTCCATCGGTTTGCATTTACGAAGTATTCAAACGCCTGCTGGTGGAACGCGATGAAGACGCCGCTCTGCTGGCGGTTGGACTCATGTCGCACGGACGCGAAATCGAATTGAATCGCAATATCGCCATCGAGGCGGCGCATATTTCCCGCAGCCTGAAACTTGCCATGGCAGACAGCATCATCCTTGCCACCGCGCGCCTTCATAACGCCACGCTTTGGACGCAGGATGAACACTTCAAGAATATCGAAGGCGTGCAATTCATCGAGAAAAAATAACCCCTATCCGACTATCAGACTATTAGACTCTCCGACTATCCGACTCATGACTCCCCGCATCCTCCTCGCCGATGACCATGCTGTGCTTCGCTCTGGCTTGCGCCTCCTGCTCACCAGCCAAAGCGGCTATGAAGTGGTGGGCGAAGCCTCCAGCGGCACGGAGACACTCGCCCTCGCCGAACAACTTCAACCCGACCTGATTCTGCTCGACCTGAGCATGCCCGCCCTCGGCGGTTTGGATGCGCTTCCCGCGCTCCGCAAACTTGTTCCCAACGCGAAGATACTCATCCTCACCATGCACGACGACCCGCAGTATCTTCGTCAGGCGTTGAAGCACGGGGCGAGCGGCTACGTCCTCAAGAAAGCCGCCGATTCCGAACTGCTCTCCGCCATTCAAGCCGTCCTGCGCGGAGAAGTGTACGTTCACCCTTCGATGACGCGCATCCTGCTGGACGACATGCTCGAAAAGCCGCTGGCGAAACAACAAAACGAGTGGGATAGCCTGAGCGAGCGCGAACAGGAAGTGCTGAAAATGGTCGCGCTCGGTCACACCAGCGCAGAAATCGCCGAACAACTCAACTTGAGCGCCAAAACGGTGGAGACCTATCGCGCCCGCGGTATGGAAAAACTGGGACTGCGGACAAGGGCGGCGCTGGTGAAGTTTGTATTACAGGAAGGCTTGATCAAGAGGGAGTAAAAATTGATGCCTGCATGTTCGAATGCAGGCATCAACGCGAATACTTTCGATTATCCCTGTAAAGTTCTCTATCCGTGAGCATTGCCGCATTTCCTGCGCTGACTTGACTGCTCACAAACCAATTGTCCGGCGGCGGAGGAATAAGGCAAGCGCTGCGAGCAATGCGCCGACGCCGACGCCGGCGCACGGCGTTGTTGGAGGAATTGGCGTAGGTGTTGGCGGAACAGGAGTGATCGTAGGTGTGACGGTGGGAGGTTGCGAGGAAGGGGTGAAGGTCGGAGTTTGCGGAAGTGGGGTGGGCGTATCGGTCGCAGGCGGCGTGGCAGAGGGGGTGACTGGAGGCGGGACGGCTTGCGCTTCGTATGCGCCAATGTCGCAGACCGCTGTGCCGTTCTGGTCGCCGTCGGCGGGGCGGGGGAGTCCGCGCTGATCGGCGGCTGGGCAGCCGTTGTTGTTGCCCGCGTCAATGGCTGGGCTGTCCGCCAGCAGGGCATGTGTCAGCGTGAAGCCGCCGTTATTTTGCAGGGGACCCAGCCGGGGGTCGGTGTTGATGCGGTCGCCGTCCGCGTTGAATCCGCAAGTGTTGCCGCTGTCCAGGTTATTGCCCTGGGATGTGAGAGAGCCTTCATTGCGAAAACAATTTCCGTCGCTGTCTGCGTTGGCAACAATGGAGTTTTTGATTGCCAGCGAGGCGGTGTCTTGAAAGATGTTGCCGCCGGTGCCGGGACCGCTGGCTGTGTTGCCGCTGAAGGTGGCATTCAGGATGAGGGCATCGCCGCGGTTGTAGAGACCGCCGCCGTTGTCGCTGGCGCGGTTGCCGCTGATGGTGACGTTGGTCAGTTTCATCGAGACCCCAAAGTGTTCGATGCCGCCGCCGGTTCGCGCCTCATTTTGGGCGATCGTGCTGTTGAGCAGGGTGAGGTCGCCGCTGTTGGCGATTCCGCCGCCGGAGGTTTGGGCGGTGTTTGCAACGATCTGGCTCTCCTGAATGACGGCGGTCCCGCCGTTGCCAGCGGTGTAGATTCCGCCGCCGAGGGAAGCGCGATTGTCCCTGACCACGCTGTTGAGAAGCGTCAGTTTTGCGCGCGGAACGCCGCCGCTGACGATAACCCCGCCTCCGCCGGCGCTGCTGCCGGGATTCCCATTTTGGAGGGTCACGCCCGAGAGGGTGATAGTTGCCCCGGGGCGGATGTCGAAGATGCGGTCGGCGTTGTTGCCGTCAATGATGATGCGGTTCGCATCCGCGCCCTGGATGGTGAGGATACCCGTCAGGTCCAGGTCGCCGGAAGCGGAAGCGTCTTCATTGACGCCGGTCAGGGTGAGGGTGAAGATTGCCGGCGAGGGGAGGGTTGTATCGAAGACGATGGTGTCGGCGCCGCTGCCCGCCGCACAGCCTCCTGTGGCGGTGTCGGTGTTTGCTGAAATGACCGCTTCGCGCAGGGAGCATTGTCCGTCGTCGGCGATCTGATCCAGGGTGGTGGTGACGGTGATTGTTCCTGCGGCGTGGACGGGGAAAGCGTCCAGTAAAACGGCGATGATAAGAAGGAGGGGGAGAGTGGTTTTCATGAGGGTCAGCGGTTGAGCGTGAAGAGGGTGTAGGGAGTGAAGACGCCATAGCCATAAGCGCCGTAATCGCGGATGTGCCACTTGTAGTCGCCGTTGGGGAGGGTGAGACCAGAGGGAATGAGCGAGCAGGCAGTACCACCGGCGCAGCCCGCCTGTGCGGCTGTGTACCATCTCCA
>JABRVZ010000038.1:0-69403 GCA_039961775.1 Chloroflexota bacterium | reverse complement strand
CTTGGACATTGAGACGTTGACCTTGTTAGAGGATTGTAGAGAATCCCCTTTCTATCAGGTCTCGTCTCTTTTTTCAACTATTTTTCGGATAGGTTCTAAGTATGTGAGATTTCTACGTGACAAATCAACAGACATCAACTTGGATGACGGATTGTTGCAAGCATGGTATTTTTTCCCTGAAGTAAAGCAAAATTGGCTCGGTTTTTCAGTTTCGGGTAATAAGGAGGCCGGGTTAAGAGATGACTTTGCTTATTCATTACACGCCAACCTAAACAAGATATTTTCAGGTTTTGGAAACGAGAAGATCACCAAGGGAAGTCATCTTGAAAAATTATGTCTCATCAAGGGAGGAGTTGGGCGCGACAAAATTAGTGACTTCACCACGAACCTTATTAAGAACTTTCTCCTGCAATATACACAAGAGTTTGCAGTTAAATACCTTCCACGAAAGTATAAAAAAAGGATTGCAGTCAACAAAGTAGTCTTCAATTACAACACAGAATCATGGGAGCGAAGAACATTCACCCTGCCCTACATAAATAATGATTATGTGATTCTGACACCTAAGAATCTATTAACCCGTCATGATCTGTGGATAAACAAGGAGGATCTATTTGACGACTTTGAGGATATACCAGAAGCTATCCCTAATGCCCAGCTCCGAGCACAAATCGATAATTATTTCAAGTCCTTGCTCCCAGAAGATCCAACAAAAAAAGATATCAATAAGGCAAAACTTCAGACTGTTAACAACTTTCCTCAGCTATTAGATTACTATATTCGATATAAAGAGCAAAACGGAGACAGCGCAAATACTAGTAGCACTTATAAAGTGAAGGAAGCAGAGTTTCAATACATCCAGCAAATACAAGCGCTTTCTGAAGACCTGCTGAAAAAGTCAGGTTTTTACAATAGTAAGGGCAGAACCTACGAAGAGTCACTGCAAAGAGTCAAATTCCTGAAAGATGTGATTGAGAACAAGGATGGTTACAAATATTTGTATCACGAAGGCAAACCGATTGAGAACGAAAACGATCTGCAAATCTTATACAGATTGACCTGGTTCGCCACTGATTTGGATGTAAATCGCGAAGTAAATAACGGACGCGGACCTGTTGACTATAAAGTTTCTAAAGGCAGCAAAGATACGACTGTCGTGGAATTTAAACTTGCAAGGAATACCAAACTTGAGGCTAATCTCAAAAACCAGGTAGAGATTTATAAAAGAGCAAATAATACGAAGAATGCTATAAAGGTCATTCTCTATTTCAACGAAAAAGAGAAAAGTAAAGTCTACGATATTTTGAGAAAACTACGAATCAAAAGTGCCCCCAACATAATACTTATAGATGCCAGTAAGGAAAACAAGATATCTGCATCAAAAGTCAGATAGGAAATTGACCATGTCAAAGCGGCTTCGCAACATCCTCCTGCTCATTGTTGTTACCACCTTCATCATCTGGGGTATTAATCGGTATTACATAGCATTCCTACCCGAAGGCTCAAATCATATTTTGGCGATTTTTCTTTATGTGCTTGGTCTATTCACTGCACTTCGAGGTGCCCTGGATGCAGGAAAATATGTCAGCGAACTGCTATTTCCTGATCCTCCAGGCCCAAGTCAAAAAGAGTTAGCGAGAAAGGAAATGCGCAAATCGCTCGTTCGTCTGGAAAGCGAACAAGCGAATGAATTTGCGAGGGAGATGCTGGGAAACGAACGTTGTTTGCGATTCTGGGAACAGATTCATTCTAATCGAAGAAATGCCAGTTCGCTTAACGAATTGGTATCTGATCCCTTCTCGTTCGACGGTCTTATCGAGGTGTTTGAGAAATCTAATGATCAACTGCCTCGCAATATTGGAACTCTATTAGAGAAACTGATCAATGTGCAGTGGACACAGGAGAAACTAGGAAATAAGAATTGGATTGACTTGCAACAGATCCAATTCGCATTTGCCCAGCTTGCGAGCAGCCATTACCCGTCAAAGGAATATCCCGCTCAATCCTTTTATCGCGAAATACATGGCGAGGAAGCTGCTTACTCCGAAATGCTGGATATCTTGGGAACAAAAACCATGTGGGGTAAACCGTTGGGTTGGTGGGGAAAGTCTCAATTAAAGCTTTACTCGCGACTTGCTGATGTATCTGATCGCGCACAAAGAGTTCCAAGTTTCTTGCGCTGGTTCGTTCTCCTGCCAATTACTATTCTTTATTACATTATAAGCACACCTTACTGGATATCCAACAGGATTGAAAAGCTCCTGAAAATTCGCCGAAACCGGGCAGAGTCTGTCCTGCGGCTAGCAGAACAAGCACACATTATCAAGCGTGACGGCAAGGCATTCCGTTTCACACCAGGTGTCTGGTCTGACTATTTTGCAGCATTGAACAATTCGAGATATCCGGTGGATACGATCATCGAAGGATCAAAAACTGGTTGGCACTCCAGCTACTGGAATCGGCTGGACCCCGGCAAGGATTCCATCTCCACAACCTTGTGTGGTCTAATTCCAAACCCGTCTGTTTATATTGAGAAATTGATTCTTGTTGATCCATACCTTGCAGCACAATGCATCGTAAGCGGTATTGACAATATATCGGAGGAGATCAGGTTCGCCACATACAACCGGCTTATCGCCAATATGCTGGATGTCCATTCTGGAGGTGAGGAACGCAGTGCGGATTCTGCCAAACTCCTTCGCGAACTCCGCGATGATCCATCTTGCATAGATGAGATACTTGAAACAATTGAAAAGAACTATGTTGAAAATGTGAATCTCGATCTGGTAAAGATTATTGCGGAATTTGGCACTAATGCGGTCGAGCTTCTAATCAAGAAATTAGATACCGCACAAACTTCGAAACGCTATATCATATTGGCACTTGGTGAAATTGGAGATCAACGTGCCTTGCCCATATTGATGTCCCTCTTGAAAGTTAACGATCGGGATATTAGGCTGATAGCCATGATGGTAGCAGCTTTCCAATTCCGCGAACCTACGATCAATGCCCTGTGGCGAGACACCCTGCTTTTTCAGCATGATCATGATGACGGTAAAACACTCTGGTCGCATGCACAGATTGCAGGTCCAGCTATCGTTCCTGTACTGATAAATCTATTTCGTTATGGCGTGCGCAAATTCTCGCATCAAAACGCCAAACCACTGCGCACACCAAACTGGGGCGATGCACCTTTCAGATTTTATTCCTTACTGAGGCAGCATAGAGAGAACAGTTCTACGAAAAAGTCTCTATTGGATGCATTTACCAACTCGTCTAACAAGCATTTCAAGATCGTGATGATAAACGCGTTAGCGGAAATCCAGTGTAGCGAAGCAAATGATATGTTTATCGCGTTGCTGACAAATGCAAATGACGAAATACAAATGGCAGTGATCCAGGCGTTGGGTGCAATCAAATCGACAGAAGCAGTACCTGTGTTGATTGGCAAGCTCTATTCTGACAATGTTTTTATCGTTTCTAAAGCTGTCTCCGCTCTTGGCAGCATCGGTTCATCAGCTGCCGTCCAGTCGCTAATAAAAAAACTTGAAAGCGATGAAACAGAAAAATATGAAGCTTTCCCCTCTGAACAGGGAACTCCGATTGATTATCTTGCGATGTGTGCCCTAAGTCAAATTCAGAATGAAACCGCGCAAACGGCAGCTATCAAGTGGTGTGGGGCACATCTAAGTGATCAACGTAACGCAAATTGGGGACGCGAGTCTGTTTCAAAAAAATGTGAGGATTATTTATATATGAAATCTCATATCCCACTGGCTGCTCAACTCTATGAAGAGTGGACTCGGAAAAATGTGATTTCCTAGACTGTAGGCAAATCATAACAATAGTAATCAATCTCCAATCGATGGCTTGTTAAATCTTTTTACAGGGAGGTTTCGGTAGTGTATTGGTGCGCATCGTCTTTCTTTGTCGAACTATTCTGACAATATTTATTTCTTGAGCTATATACACCATCCAAAACACTATACCCCGTTGCGTCACTTTCATTAGGCATCATATTTTTCCCCATTTACCGGCTGCACGTTAAAACAAAAAACCCCTGATTTTCAACAAATCAGGGGCAAACTGTCTATATAAACCTATACCTCACCAAGTATTGTTGCAACCTTTCATGCGAGATCACCCTTCCACTATAGTCTTCCCGCCATGAGCCATCTTCCAGTGGTGTGTATACCAGCGGCTTCCTCGCCGGCATCACCAATCCGCATTGGAATGGCAATCTGGTCTCGAACAAGCGTCGGCGTTCCTCTCTGCGTCTGCGGAACAACTCTCTCTTGCTCAATCCCTTCTTTGGCAGTTCACCCGTGAAGAAGGGTGACTGCACCTGGACTAGCGTCTTATCAGGATAAGCTGTGCGAGAACTTGGTTTGCTCTGGACGCGAACACTTCTCCCAGATGTGGACCTAATCCCTGCACACTTGGGACCCATGCCGATAGCAATGCTCAGGGGAGATTTCAACCGCCGACCACATTTTTTGCATCTTGGTTGTTTTTCCATCTTGACCTCCATCATAGGATAGCGCAGTCCGGGCTGCCCACCCGGACTGCTGTCGTTTCCCTGCATTCTCCATATCTTATTGCGACTGTAGAATGCAGGGCTTAGAAAAGGGACACTTGATTTTGTGTCACCTGCCTGGAACGCACTCGACTTGCCGCCCTCCCCACCACACCTTTGTTGGTCATCCAGTCAGACCAGGAAACCGTCTTAGGTATTTCTGGAACGGGTAACGGCGCACTTGGAACTGTCGGGCAACCCATTGGCGAATTGGAAACCACTACTTCATCGGCAAACAGCGATTGCAGATCTGGAAGATCAGCCGACTCCAAGGCTTCACGTGCCAACTTCATGAGGATGTCGCCGTCTTCTTCCGGAACGATAGCGCCCCCGACCTCGTCCCCATAAAGGAGTTGCGCTGCCTTCATTTTCTGGCCCATCAATGCCAGTGCTCTTGCCTCCATCGCTTCGCCGTAGACCGAGAAGATTGCCTTCACCGGTTTGGTTTGTCCAAGCCGCCACACCCTGCGCACAGCCTGCCATAACGTATAGAGTGAATACTCGATCTCTCCAAAGACTACTGATGAGAAGGCGATCAAGTCGAGACCCGTCTCCACCAATCGTGGATTGACCACCAGCGCATCCAGACCAACCACGCGCTTGGCAATCCATTCCTCTCGTTTGCGTGGGTTGACACCACTGGTTAATACTTCCGCACGCACCCCGCCTTCTCGTAGGACTTTCAAAATGCGATCCTGAATATCGCGTGTTCCTGTCTGGCGCAGGTAGATCAACACCTTACGCCCTTGCTGACGTTCAGTACGACAGAAATCCACCAGCCAGGACTCCTTGGGCATGGATTCATGGCTTACGACTGCCGGCAGTTCCATCAATTGTTTCCTGCGTACAACTTCTCCTTTCTGATTGACCTCATCCACTTCAACCACCTCATCGCGGAAGGCAGAGTTTGGGCGCGCCAGAGTCCACTGCAGCCAGGTCGAGAGATAGCGCCTGTTCTTGATGGCAAGGTCATACAATTTCTTTGCCATCACACGATATTGGCTGCTCTGTTCGTCGGTCATCTCCAACGTCACTACCTCCTCGGCATAATGTGGCATCGCCAGCCCAAGATCCTTCAGGGAGAGAAATATCGTGGTGTCCAACAGGCGGTTTACAATGGCAGGCGAAATGCCAGGCTTTTCCTTTGCCTGATTTTGATACCGTCGATTGCCTGTAAAACCATCTTCATCCACATCTTCTTCGGCGCGTTTGCTTTTGCGGGTCATCTCCAACACACCATATAACCGCGCCCAGCGTTTTTCATCATTGAAGGCAAAATCCTTGCGAACGCCGGCGTTCAAGCGATGGAGCAACCAGAAGATGGAAGTACTCTTTCCTCCAAAGAAGGTACCAGTCAGGGTCAATGCATATTTTGTGGCTTCAACAAGTTGATGGAAGGCAACCCCCCGGTCACTGGCTTTCGCAGCGAACTGGTGCAGTTCATCGGCGATCAATAACTTGAATTCACCCTTGGCATGTTTGGCGATGTAATCGGCAATTGCCCAACGGTGACCTGTGAATTGGAAGAGCGGCGTTCCACATTTTCGCTTACCCCATACAGGGTTGCCATGCTCATCGCGCACTAGACGTTTATGATCATCCAGTTCATAGCCCGAAATTTCCGCCTCGCAAAAACGTCGTTTATCGCCTAAGTCATCAAACGTGGTTGAAACCTTGACGAAGCCACCCGGTAGATCGATCTGTATCGGTGAACCACAAGTCGGGCAGCAGAGAGCTTCAAATACCCGTCCATCTTCATCATCCACAAACTTCTTGCGTATCACAGCATGCTCCCAGCCCGCGCCATATTTCGCAGAGGTATGGGCAATCACGGCAACGGGCTTTTTGCCAAGCTCTCCATTCTTGTAAAGTTGCAGGAACCTGCGTACATCATTCACATCGCCGGGATCATTTGCGTTACGACCGATGCGGGTGATTTCCATCGCCTTCGAGCCAGGAATTGTTTCTTCGATTTCCCGAATCCACTTTGGAACAAGATGCGGCGGGCAGAGCACGATGGCTGGGTAGGCATTGAGTAATTCGAGAGTTGCTGTGCCAAGAAGAGTCTTTCCTAGTCCCATTTCGCCTTGAATATTCCCCACACCATTCTTGCGTATTGATCGAGCGATTGCTGTTGCCGCATGCCGTTGTGCCGGCAACAGCCCTGCCTTCTCCTGTCCGGGCAACGGCTTGCGCTTCGTTCCAAGGGTATCCAATACAGCAGTTTCTTCCGATGTTGGATCGAAGTTGTACAAAGGCCGGTACGCGGACAGGATATGCGCGCCAATCTGATCCCCATACTTATGCATGAACTTGGAAAGCGGATCAACGGTATCAATGATCTCGATCCCGCTTTGGCGCAGGATGGCAACTGTGGAAACGAAACGGTCGCGGAAGATTTCAGAGGTCACATGTCCTTTCTTATCTGTGTTTTCTTCGACCTTCTCTGTAACCTTCACCACCCGTCCCTTTACCAACATTGGCTTGCCATCTTCATCGGTCAACCGCAACGTTCCCATCATCCCGGATGCCATCAGCATCGCAATGTGTCCCTTCTTGAGCGGCATGACCGGTTGCTTCAATTCACCCAAGCCGCGCGAAAGATTGAGCAGGTCCAACCATTCCTTTGAAGAATGCAATCCGCGTTTCTGAGTGGCATCCACGATCTCTTCCGGCTGCCAATCCAGGCGGGAGAAGCGGATGGGTTGTCCACCTGATCCTTTGTCAATTGCAGGAAGTAGTTCATACAACGGTTCATCCACTTCCACCAACATGGGCGGTTCGACATCTGCCCAAGCCTGCACCTGATGGACTTCCTCATGAGATGGGATCTTGTATTTCACCCGCTTGGTCGCCAACACAATGACCTGATTGAATCCGGTGTCAGGGTAACGGTATATGCGGATGTTCTCGTAATACCCAGCCAGGTGGGAAGCCACATCCAGATCACGAAGCAACGGATGCGGGACGATGTAGATTAAGACCCCACCGCGAATCAGTTTGGGTGTGGTGGATTTCAGAAACTCCAATTCCAGGCGTTTCTGGTCACCCAGACGATCATGGCTATAGGGCGGATTGAGGAACAACAGCGTGATGGACTCACTCGTCAGATGGCAGGAACTCCAGGGTGTATTGAACAGGCGGTCCATTTTTTCAGCAGCGAGTGCGGCACGGGCTGGGGAAAGTTCCGCGCCCCAACTCTGGCAGTTAAATGCTTTTGCCAGAATGGAAGCTGCTGTACCTTCACCGGCACAAGGATCGAGCAGCCTGCCGGACTCGGCAGGCTTGAAATATTTTGTGAGTAGTTGAGCAACGGTTTGGGATGTTTCATAGAAACCGCACTTTTCTATTGCGGGAGGACGCATATCAAATCTCCTTTTGAAAATAAAATCCCCCACACCGAATGGCATGGGGGATCAGGTTGATTTTTGTTTTCTTACTTCGCCTTACAGAACAACCGCCCGGCGATGTTCACAAAGCCGAGCGGTTCATTCTTCTCCAGGTCAACGAACTCTGGCAATCCGCGAGACCAGTCCGACTCCGAATGACGGAACTGGATCACCAGCGTGCGATGTTCTTTGCGGAGATCGGTCCACAATTGCCAGACTTCTCCACGTCCATCACAGATGGTGAACTCGAAGCGCTGGAGTGCGGCTTCTGCCATAAGTTGTTTCCTTGTCTTCGCTGGAATTTTCACATCCACGAATTTCAACATATGCTGCCAGTCGGCTTTACGCATTTGCGCCAGCCAGTATGCCAGGGGGTCGTTCGAATTCAAGGCTTTGTTCATATCGAAGATCTCCTCTGCGGGAATGGAACGTAACATGGGTTGCCTCCTATATCTTCAAGACTTCCTGCTCCAGCAGGTTCTGCACCAGGTCCTGCCAGGGTTTGGACAGATCGAGCCTGACTCCCCCACGGCAATCCCCGCCCGTGACCAGCCGCTGGATGTATTCCGCATCCAGTGCATACTCCCAGAGCGCCTTTGCCCACGCATCCGGGATGGGAAAGGCAAGCGTCTCCTGCAGGCGTTTCAATGCCAGCGCCTGCAATTGCGCTTCAACATTCCCATCTTCAAAAACCAGGGCATAGGCAGCATCGTCCTTTGCCTCCCACTTGCCGGGCAAGGCCTTGCGGCAGAGTATCCCGGCGTGCAGGACGTTGAACTCCGGCAAGGGATGGGTCAGCATCTTTACTTCGCCGTCTGCCAGCACTGAAGTGCCGCGCATGGAACAACCGCCCTTGCCACGGATCAGCGACGCCCAGAGACTCTCCACGCTGGTCTTGTGAGCGGCGATCCCGACATACACCAGTGTGTGCTGATAAGGTCGATCCTGCATCACCGCAAAGCCGGTGACATCAGCGCGCGTATGGGCATTGGTCAGGGCGGGAATGCGCCCTTCCAGGTAAAGGTGCTGAACGGGAGCGACATCCTCCACCGGTTCGATGCGATAGATGTACACGCCGGCATTGACCCGTACCAATTCCTGGTTGATGTCCCGTAACAGTTCATGCGCGTTCAAGCCCACGTTGATGGCAGTGAAGGTGATCTCGATCTCCTCCACCTGAATGCGAACGGTGCGTGCGTTCATATCCACGGTTGCGCTCCCCGGCAGCCACTCCTTGATGTTCTTCAAGACAGGCGGCAGATCAGCACCGGGAGACGGGGTAAACCACAACGCCCCATGAAACGGGACATTGGGAACCGACTCGAATTTTCCATACGGCGCGGTATACCGATCCCTGCCCTGAAACTCCACATCAGGCAGATCGTTCAACGCGGGCAGCCAGAACTGCTCATAGGAGGAAACGAGGATCTTGCCATTCGCGGCTGTCTCTCTTTGAGCGGTTCTCAAATCTTCAATCCGTTCCTTGATGTATTCATCTTCATACGGTTCGGTCCATGCGAACATTATTCCTCCGGGGTAGTGATGGTGAGATGGAAGTCCAACAGCCCGAAGACTTCCCCTTCCTCGGGGTCGTCACCGGCTGTGACCGTAGGCTGGTATTCGGTGAGATAACGCCAATCCAGGATGTGGCTGTCATCCGAACAGATGCCGTTCTCGGATAGCAGTGCGGACATTTCATCGGCGACCGAGTCTGGGTCGGCATCGGCAGCGACCGCGATCTGAATAGTCAGGATGCAAACCTGCTGATTCGGTCTTACGGCGTGCATGTTGACTCCTTTTGTTCGATGAGCAGAGCTTCATCGGTTTGAGTAACCGTAAGCCACGGCTCCACCGCATGGGTATGCCAGGCTTCACAACCAAGCATGATTGGTACATCAGGCGTCTCCATTGCCAGCGTTTTGGCAAGAGCGATAGCTTTGGTCAGGTTGCCTATAGTTTCGTCAGGGAACAAGCCGATCTGGTGAGCAATAATGTTTCCCTGTCGCCAAACCTTGAAGACGCCCCGCACCTCATCGTGTTGTTCCACAGACAGCCTGTTGAAATCCAGCCGATAATCGCGAAGCACATCCTCCATCATGTTCCAGCGAATGCCCTCGTCCGAGTCGTGAAACTGGAACACTTCATCGAGTAATCCAATCGCATGTTCCATCAGGATCGGCTTGCCCATGTTGAAGGCACACTGAACGATGTGATCCGCCCGCCAGACATGGGCGATCTTGTCCTGCCAGTAACGGTGCAGGACACGCAGCACATCGTTATTGTCAATATGCAGTTCGATGGCAATCGCATCCGCCATTTCTTCGATCATGTAGTCGTACATGGTTCTCCTTTACAGGTGTAGATGGGAATACGTCATGCCGTCATCACCAAGCTGCGAGTAGTGAATGGCATAAGCTTTGCGGATGTAGCGGCGTGCGCCGCGTTCGAAGCGGAAGAGGGGTTCGTTCTCGTACAGATACTTCCTAGATGTACGGCGGAAGATCGTCCAGCCGATGGCATCCGGCGCGCCAGGTTGACTGCGCTCGATCTGGACGTGTACACCGCTCCGCAACAGGGACAGGGTTTGCTCCAGAGTCAGCGGAAGCGCTGCCTCCGGCAGAGTTGCCTTGAAGGGCAGGATGACCAGGTCCGGTTTGGTCGGCATCATGGTGTCCCGTCCCCTCGTGTATCGAGCCAGCGCTTTAGCTCCTGCCTTTCCTTTTCGATCTGCTGAATGAGATCATCACGCACCCGCGTTTCATCCCAGCCGGTATGATGTGCCTGTTCCAGTTCCTTCAGGAAGTTGCTAATGTTGCGTTTTTGCTCAGGGACAGGATCAAAGGTGGGATCGGCAGTCGCCTCCACCGAGACATACTCATGCCAGGGATGATCGTCCTCGCTCACGACAGCGAAGAAGCGTTCCTCGATCTGCACCTGCCGGGCGATGAAGAACAATCCATCGGAGAGAAGGGAACGTATTTGTGTATCAACCTCCTCAACGGTCCGTTGTGTTTCATTCGGGAGGATGACTTCGCCATGCTGCTTGTAATTGCTGGCATCGCGGTACATGTATACGAAGCGGATGTTAGTCATGGGATACCTTGCCTCCCTCCGCCCAGCCTTGTGCCTTGATATTGCGCGCCCACATGCTTAGGAAGGAGGAGACCTGCTTGTGGAAGCGGGTATCCACATAAGTCTTTCCATCGCGCTCGATGAACTTCGAGCGATACCCAAAGAAGGCTTGGGTGATGCCGGTCGGCACCCAGGAGGGATAATGCAATTCCACATCCGGGTCGGCGATCAGGTCGCCGTTCTGCTCGAAGTAATGCGCGACGCTGATCATCTCACCGTGGCGTTCGATTACCAAAGGCTGGTAGCCGGTCTTCTCAAAGCGCACATGGAAGGAGTCCTTGTTTTGGAAATCACCCAGCAGGTTGTGGGACTTCAACAGGTGTTCGATGGTTTCTTGAAAGAGTGTGGTCATTTTGGTTTCTCCATAAAAAGATTGGAGGGCGACGTGGTCGCCCTCCAAATGTCTATTGATCTATTCGTCCCAGCCACTGATGCTGTCTTCCATTGCGGCTTCCAGCCAACCGTCATCCCCAAGGCGGGAGGCGTTCTCGTATTGTTCAACGAGTGGACCTTCATCCGGTTCGATGTCCGCCTCCTGGTACTCGTGATCGGGACGCAGAATGACATCCGCCGGGAAATCGCCTGCCTTCCAGATCGGGAGCGTGCGCGCGACTTCATAGCCGGGCTTGCAGAATTCCTGCGGGTCGAGTTCCGGAGAAACGATCACCACATATTCATCGGAGTCGGAGGTGTAGTGTGCCAGAATATACGGTCCGATCTCGGAGAGCGCCGCCTGTTTGTATTCGAATGGCGGTAAGGACACACCGGCTTCTCCAAACAGCCAGGTGATCTTTTCCTTGAGCCACTCAATATCGGCGTCGCGATTGAAGATCGTGCGGCGGTGGAAATCACGGGGGATGTCGGTCAGGTTGCAATACTCATCCGGCTTCTGATCTGCCAGGGCGTAGGCGGAGGTCTCGATCTCCAGACCGACAATGGCATCCTCCTCCCATTTCCAATTCACACTGCCGACATACTCGCAGGGCTTGGAAAACACGCCGGGATTCATCACGATGCCATCCCAGCCTTTGGGATGATCCTTGGGTGTACACCAGACCTGGAAGCCGCCGCTGCCTGCTTCGAAGATCGCGGCAGAATGAGGATTGGTGGCGATGTCGAGTTTGCGCGCCAGGTCGAGTACGGGTTTCATCTTTTGATGTTCAGAATGGTGGGACATGCTTTGCTCCTTGTAGTTGTGAATTGGATTTATCCGCCGCGCGGGCCGTCGTAGTCGTACTGGTGATGGAATTCCTCGATGCCCTCGGACCAGCGGGCATGTCCGCTGAAGCCCATGCCACCTTCGAAGTATTTCAACTCGAAGGTGTGATCGGGAAACATCGAGGCAAGCCTTTCGACCACGGGGATGGGCGGACTCCAGGCGGTATCGAATTCCAGGAAAGCCTGGATGGGTTCGGCATCCGGCAATGGACTGCCACATTGCTGGCAAGTCAGGACGACCATCGTCTCGGTCTTATGAACCGTCTGGCAGTAGGCACACTTGGATGTCTTGCGGAGAGGTTTGGAGGAGTCGGCGCGTGTGGTGAGATGGACATGACAGGCATTCCACTTTGTCTGCCAAAAATCGCAGCACCATTCGTAGCCGCCTGAGTTGTAGCCATCCTTGATCCACGGTGCGCCGGGTTCCACACCATATTCCGCGCCGAGCGCTTCGAGTTTTTGTTTGCGTTGCGGGTCATCGTTTGCGATGGCATTTAATTTTTCCCGATACTGTTCCGCGCGTTTATCCATATCGCGATAGATCTGTGGATAAGGGATGATCGTGTTGAAGTCCAGGATGCGGACATCTTCATCCTCCCCGGATTGGGAACGGATGGTTTCGAGCACCTTGTTGACATCGGGACCAGTGATGGTCAGTTCGTTTTCATTCCAATTAGGCATGGGATTGCTCCTTGTGTTTTAAAAATTTCCTGCCGGTTGAAAACCGGCAGAGTGGGGTTTGGTGAATATTCAGCTTGATCCTGCGCATCGCATTCCAACGCAATGGTGAGTTCTTCAGTCGTCATGTTTTCCTCGACGATGAGCTGTTCCATGCGTGGGTCGGCGCGTGCCAGGCGTTCGGCGTCAGCGGCTGTGCGGATGTCTGGATTTTTTCTTCCATAGCGTGCGAAGTAACCTGCCCCGACTTTGCTTTTGAAGGGTCCGATCACAGCCTTGTACAAATGTCCGTGAGTCTGTTTTGTGGGTGGCATGGCAGAGTGAAACAGGATCAGATCATCCTCTTCACGCTTGCCGAGATAGAATGGCATGTTCCCTCCTAAAAATCCTGGATCAGTCCCAGCAAAATCAATTGCTCCTTTTCCTCGACATGCAGGCGCAGGCTGGTCTCGATGAAACGACCGCTGATCTTGTCATCGCGCAGGAAGTCGAACGTGAAGGAGAAGGACGGACGCTGATCCAGCGCTAGATGGTGATGCGCCATCCAGAGAGCATCATAGAGTTGCTGGTCGTGGTCATCCTCGTCATCGGCATGGATGGGCATCAAGGCATCGCTCAGGGACTGGCTGATCTCCACCTTCTTGGTGAAACCGAGGCAGGCGGTTGCCCAACCCGCATTCAACCAAGTGGTGTTCGTGAGGATGCTTTTTACAGCGGGTGCAACAGCAAAGGTGAGATTGAGTGTCAGTTGTTTCATCCTGCCTCCTAGTTGAAGCCCAACCCGCGTTCCTTGAGGCTGACCCATTTGCCTTGACCGATCACGAGATGATCCAGGAGGTCGATGTCAAGTAATTTGCCGGCCTGCACGATGGCGCGTGTCACCGCCACATCATCCGGCGAAGGCGTGGGGTCACCCGAGGGATGGTTATGAATCAAAATCAAGGCGGAGGCATGGCGGCTGATTGCGGCTTGAAAGACCTCGCCCACCCGCACCTGGGAGGAATTAACTGATCCCTGATACACCTCCACGATCTCCAGCACGCGGTTGCGGCGGTCCAGCAGGATCGTTCTTAAATGTTCCTTTTCGAGCAGCGACATTTCAGCCTGCACCAGTGCAGCAGCATCGGCTGGTGAGTTGATTGCCGTTCGTTCATCACCCGGCATACTCAAACGCAACCCCAGATTGAGCGCCGCCTTGATGCGGATGGCGGTTGCCTGATGGATGCCTTTTACTTTGGCGAGTTCGGAGGGATGCGCCTGGTACAGACGGCGGATATCGCCATCGAAACGCGCCAGCAGCGCCTGCGAGAGTTCGATCTGTTTCTGCCCGCCGATCACTGCCGCCACGAGTTCGGTGATGTTACAGGCATTGGCATTTTGAGTAATGCGGTAGGCGGGCTGTTCACGCAAAGGCATGGTCTTGAGGATGGGTTGCTCGTAGGTGGGTGGAGGTTGAAGCAGCAGGGAATTGTTGTCGTTCATGGGACTCCTTGGAAATAACAGACGGCATGGAGCGATTGGCTCCATGCCGTCTGTGTGGAAATGATTCTCCGGTTATGCCATTGCCATTTCAGGCAGGCTGATGGCGATGGCTTCATCTTCGGGGAATGGATCTTTGCTACCTTCCACCATCATCGGCATGATGACTGCCGTGAAACTGCCGGCTTCCACCAGGATCGGCTTTGTGCCATTCGTGATACGCATGACCAGCTCACCCTTGCAGGCTTCCACCGCGCGTTTCAAAAAGGTGGCAGACAACCAGGCTTGGGCATCCTCACCGCTGGCAGTCCCTTCCAGAATGTTGCGACCTTGCCCGGTCTCTGTTTCCGCTGACGCGATCTTGGCTACGCCGTTAATTGCCTTGATGAAAGTGCTTTGGGTCCCCATCGCATTGACCATGCGAATGGATTGCATCAGGCTCGGTTGCTGGATCTGAAGGACGGCAACAGCGTTCTTTCGCGCATCCTCGATCAGGGTCTTGATCTGCTCAGACGGGAAGTTGCCGTCTGCAGTGACAGTTGCCAGAGTCAGATCTTTGGAGTCATTGGGGTTGGTGATCTGGAAAATGTAACGGTTCTCACCGGATGTACACATGCACACCGTGTCGCGATCATCCACCAACGTAGATAACAGACGCGCACTGCTCAAAGGGAGAGATACGGAGGTTGGTTCCGTAGGACCTTCGATGCTCTCCAGCACAAGACCCGCTGAATATCCATCGGCGGTCTTGGCCATCACTGTGTCGGAGTTGAGGATCAGGTGAACGACTTGCAGGACGGCACGTGAGTCATCTGTGGAGGCGAAGGGTAGCGCACGCATCAGACTGCGGAAGATGGTTCCCGAAAACGTGGCAACCGTTTGAATACTTTCCTCACCGATCACCGGCAGGGGTTCATCCACAATGCGCAGACTGGTGCGATTGGAGTTTCCCTGTTGAATGACCAGGGAAGTCCCATCCACATGCAGGCGGATCTGCCCCGCCAGAGTCTCCACTACGGCTTTCAGGGTGGCGGCGTCCACACAGATGGATAGTTCTTCACTGCAATCCACATTCACAGTGGAACGCGCGGCGGTCTCACCGTTGAAGCAGGAGAGGTGTAGGATGCCGTCCGTATGCACATCCAATCGAACGAGGGAAAAGGCTGCCATCAGGGTGCTCTTCGTGCTGGCGCGGGTGACGGCATTCAATGCCGAGTGAAGCAGATCTTGTTGAATTGTGATCATGGGTTGGGTTCTCCTTTTTGCTGTTCCAGATAGTCCTGCAGGATCAGGACATCCAGGTAAATGTGGTTCGTGCGTTCGTCAGGCGAAGCATTTTCAAAGTGGGATCCTTCGTCCTGCGCGAGATAATCGAGGACGCGGGAAAGTGAGCGAAGTTGTTCAGCGTTCATTCAGTGATCTCCAAAAAACGAGAGGCTGCCCAACAGGACAGCCTCTTGTGATTTGATGGGCTAGTACGGAATGTCATCCTCAGCGGTATCTGCTTGCGCGACAGCAGGCTCATTGTTCTTGTTGTCCAGGAAATGAATCTCCAAGACTTTGAGTTCATAATCCGCAGCCGCTGTGCCATCCTGACGAACCCAGATGCGTGGACGACCCGTGGCTTTGTCCGGTGTCAAACGACCTTCGACCAGGACCTTGCTGCCCTTTTTCAGGTACTGATTGCAGACCTCGCCCAGTTTGCCCCAGGCGGTGCAACGGAACCAGGTTGTGATCTTGATGGTCTCACCCTTCTCATTGTTGTACTGGTCATTGGTCGCGACATTGAAGGTTGTCACGGCTGTGCCTGATGGGGTGTAACGCATTTCCGGTTCACCGCCGAGGTGACCGACGAACACTGATTTGTTGTATTGCTTTGACATGAGAGTCTCCTTGTTCTGATTTTGTTTTTTGAAATTACTTGCAGATGTCGTGCAGGCGCTGGTCCACCTCATACTCGCCGGAGGCAATGTATTGAATGAGTCGGATAACGAACCAGACCGCCCAGATCAGGATCAAGGTGGCGATGATGGAAGCGAAGATGGTAAGAGCAGACATTTTGTTTTCTCCTTAGGAAAATGAAAATCGGGGAGCGATGTTTCATCGCTCCCCGATTCAGGGAATGGTTGCATTTGAATTTACAGAATGGACGGCCACCATCCACTTAGGATGGCTTCGTCGGGGTCCAGTTGATCGGGAGGTCGCAGGGTGCGTACTTTCGCACCGCCGTGTCGGATGGATGCCGATACACTTTGCGCCCATTCGACACCAGCTTTATCTGGGTCACGCAGTAAAAGATAGTCGTACTGCGGATGTTCGCGGAACCACTGGTGCATTTTGGCGGAGGGACTGGCGCCGTTGGTGTAGACCGCAACCGTGTCGGTTTCGCGTCCAAGCTGATGAAGTTTTTGGGCGGTGATAAGCATATCGAACAGCCCTTCCAGCACAATCAACGTGCGTGTGCTATTGGTGATGCGCCAGCCTCCCAGAGGTTGAACACGGTTGCCCCAGGTCTTGTGATTCTTGATCGGCGTGAAGTTGCGTGTGCCTTTGGGAAGTTGTTCCTCCGGGATATAGCGCACGTTCATCACGGCTGGCTGTGTCGGCGGATCTGCATACACCACACCGCCGGCCCACAACCAGATCCCATCACGGCGCACCATCATCGATTGTTTTGCGGCTTCAATGATCTCGCGATGAACCCGTGGAATAGGAATGCCATAGCCTAGCCCGTAGACCAATGCGGTATAGGGCGTCACGCCGCGCCCTGCCAGATAATCCCAGGCAGGCGAACGTTGGACGATGGAACGCGCTTCCGACACGGCTTCATCGAGCAACTGCACCTGTGTCGGCGGGCGTTTGGGGCGTGTCGGTGTGGTTGCCGATACACTTGGCTTCCATTTGGCATCCCCTTGTGGGACCTGACCCAGCTTTTTTTGTAATGACTTCAACGAACCGCCACTGGCGCCACAGCGCAGACACTTCCAGTATCCGCTCTGCAGATTGACACCGAAGTTGGGTTGCCCGCCTGTTCCCTCCCGACTCGCGTCGTTATGGAAGGGACACCAGAAGATGGCCCAATTGCGATGATCCTCCACTCGAACCGCCGTTCCCAAAATTTCTTCGGCGGCGGACAGGATGTTTTCCATGTGCTTTTCTGCGACCTCCTTTACGTCTGGTTATCTGCCGATACAGTGTGCGATGGCAGCCATGAGGACCGTGAGCCAGTGATGAGGCTGGCTGGCGGCGATGGCGACCAGGATGAGAAGCATTGCGAAGGTTCTCATGATCTATCTCCTTGTTTGAATGGATTAAATAGTCCCAGGGAGAAGGCATGATCACGCATCCGCGCAGTCCAGTGTGTCGGCTCATTCCACCTCCACGCTCGCCCAACTGGGCGCGGTGGTATACACGGCTGCATCTTCGTGCAGCAGTGTAATATCGGCGGTATACAGGTAGTCCCCTTGCTGTCGTCCGGCGGAGGCGGCGACATTGATCGCCTTGCCGTTTACGATCACCATACGTTCATTGGCTGGGAGCGGAAAAGGCGCGTAAATCTTGACGGTTTTTACGGTTGTGATATGATCAGGCTTGTACATTTTTGTATACCGAAACCGTCCAGCCACTAACTGGGCGGTTTCACTTTTTATCTGCCGGGCCTCTCACCCCGGCGAGTCCTCGCTGTCTTGTGCCGCATGCTTGTGCGGTAAGAAACGAAAACGGGCGTTGGCATGGGAAGTCCATGCACAACGCCCGTTTGTGTTGAGGGGAGTATTCAGTATTGGTTTTGGTTCGATCAGCCTCCTATGAGGGTCTCCAGGGAATATTTTTCACCGACACACCCATGAAAATCATGCAGTGTGTCGGTATTGACGTAGGGCTTGTTGGGGAAGGTTGAACCTGTTCCGATGGGTTCCCATTTTCCAAACATTCGAGATTTCCTTCGGTGGGTTCATGCGAATTTCCAAACAAGCCTGTTTCGTATATGGGAAAGTGGATGATACGGATGAATTGATTTGGGGATGGTGAACTTGGACTCCTTTCGTTGAATGGATGGTGGGGATTGGATACAACAGCAGAAGCCCGGCGGTTTGCCAGGCTTCTTGAAGAGAGGGATGGATTGTGGAAAATAGGAACAATGCGGATTATATGGAGTTTGAGAAAACTGTCAAAGTACGTAGGCGGCAGATATTCCTCTTGCATATCATTATGCGACCTGTAAAAACGCCCCTATTCCCTACGGGTGAACTTGTGTGTGGGACCCGGGAAATGCAACCATAGGATGCCATTGGACACATCAATAATCCCCATTCCGGGAATTAATCAGAGGCGACACGTTCCTCATACCCCCTGGCAGCCTTTCGTATCATCGCGCAAAAAACGAAAAAGGATACGAAATGGACACCAAACAAGAATGGAAAAAACGCTTTACATGGATTGCGCTTCTGGTTTTGACGCCGGCAGTTTTATTCGCTGGACTTAACTTTCAGCAGTTGGTTTCCGTCTGGACGGTTTCGAATGAGACCCGGCAACTGGAACGACGAGCCGCCTTTGCGCCGGAGGGCGTGGAAAATCCTGCGCCGCTGATGGATGATTTCGAAGCTGGACTTTCCACAGCTTTTTGGGATTTCACGATCATCAATGGCGCCGGGCAGGTATCGAACGAAACCGCCTGGCACGCGGCGGAAATGGAGATCGATCATCAACTCACGCTCCGGCATGCCCAGGACCCGCAGTTCGAGACGGAAAGCGCGGACTGGCACGAACCCTCCAGCGAGCAATACAACAATGTCACGTTGATCGGCGGCAGTGGCTTCCAGCCCACATCATCGAGCGACGTGATCGTGGAATTCAAAAGCCGGGTGGATGAAAATTTTTATGGGACGGCAGGAGTTGTCGTGCAGCCGCAAGGGACCCTTCAGGCAGACGGTCTCTTTGCCAAGCCATTCGATATGTTCGGATTTTCAGTGATCGGTAATGAGTCCTCCTTCAATGGCGCCAATGGTTCGGTTTGTTATCTGGCGCTCAATTGGGTGCCTGTTCAGGTCGAAGCCATGAATGTGGACCCGGAAGTGTGGCACATTTATCAAATCCGTCTGCATCAAGTCAGCAGGATCAAATGGATGGGAACCGTGTCGGTGGATGGGTCGGAACTGTGTCGGATGACGATGCCGGCATTTGGACCAGTGGAAATCCAGGTCTGGAGCGATAATTATCTGGTGAGCACCCAGCCGCAGCGATGGTGGCAGATTGCACCGGTTCTTGAGTTGGGTTTCCAGGATGGCGGGAACAAGGAGTTTCATCTGGATGACATCCGGATCTTTGAGGAGGTTCGGGAATAAACAGGCAATATCAATACGCCCGGTCGTGAACCGGGCGTATTTTTGTGGGAACGGTAAGCGACACATGCAACCCACCTTGTCCTCCTGAACAGTATAGTCACGCCCATGAGTGAGTCGTACCAGTCCAAACAGGAACGCCGGCAACGGTTGTTGGAGTCAATGCCCGAGGGACTTCGTCCGCACGTCTCCGTGCGCAACATCGAAGCCGTGGCAGCGCTTTCCCCGCAGGCACAGACTCGTTTACTGGAAGCCGTTCAAGCCGGGCTCAAGCGATTGCCGCGTGCCATTGAACAATTACGCGCCGACCCGCAGACTTCCATTGCAGAACTGCTCGACCCTCCTGCACAACCTGAAACAGAACTGCCTGCACAGACCCACTCTGCATCCATTGGACAGGATGTAGCGGATTTGATCCAAGAGTGCTTTCCGGATATGCCGCGTGTGTCGGCGGAGGCGCTCGCAGATGCGGACGTGATGCAGGTCGTGCGCACCGTAGCAGAGACCCATCAGCAGGTCTTCAAGTCCAATCACATCAAGACGGATTTCATCATGCTGACCCTGCATGGACTGATATGCAAAACACTTGAACAACTCGAAGAGATCATCGAAGAAACGCCTGCCCTGCGGCAGGCATTTGAAAAAACCAACGAATGGAGAAAAGAAGAAACATGTTGAAACGTATTGCTTCGACCGGTGTGAACCTGGTGGTACTGGGCGTGTCGGTTGGAATCTTTCTGGTGGCGTTCATCGCTTTGAACGCTCTGGGTGCGGCACAGAAGCCGCCCACCATTTCCGTATTGTCCGCCACACGTGACTTAAACATCGGCGATGTCATTATGGAAAATGACCTGGCGGTCAAGACCGTCTTTCAGGATGACAATGCCAGTATGTATATCCCCGGTGAGGAAGTGACCGGGGTGGTCGGCGGAGTGGTCGCGCAACCCATCTTCAATGGGCAGCCCATCTTTCGATCCGCGATCCTGGCGCAGGCAGCCGAAGGCACAAGACTATCTGCTGTGCTGGCACAATTTCCCGGGCATAGCTTATTCCCTTTGCCATTGGATGCCATGAACCTTGTATCGCCAGATGCGGAAGCGTTTCTGCCTGGTGACCTGATCGGCGTCACAGTCGTGATCAGCACCCGACCGCAACAGATGAGCACCCCTACCCCGATACCGGAACTGGTGATCGATCCGGGATACAACATCGAGCCGACTGACCAACCCTCGCCGCTTGAACTGGAACAGGCAGATGCCATCAACCGCTCGTTTCCGCCACTTGCCAAAGATCTGTTCCCGATGGGCGTGCGCGTGATCGCGGTGCAGGGACTTCCACAACAAACCGAGTCATCTGAAGACAGTGGTTCCTTCAACCTGGATACCCAGCCGAAGATGTTGATCCTGCTCGTTCCCAATCAAAGCCGTGAAGTATTGTCGCTCGCCTTGCAACAGGGCGATCGTTTGGTGGTCTCCCTCATGGCACGCGGTGATGAAACACCCTCTGCCGGCTTTACCTATTGGGACTTCGAGGACTTGTTCAAGCAGGATCGTGAAGAAGTCCTGGGAGGAGGGCAGTAATGCAGGTTCTTTTACTTGGTGCAGGAACCGTGACCTCTCGTTTGAACATGCAACTCGCGGAGCAGGGTCATTCGGTGATTGCCCAGATCGCGGCATTCACGCCGCAACATATTGACCTGTTTGATTTCCGTGCCCTGGTGGTGGTCTCGCCTGAGTCCTCGGTGTCCCCGGAGAGTCTGGTCAAAGCTGCTGAACGCGGTAAGCTGATCTTCGTCATCGCAGGTGTTGGTGATGGTATGGCTTCCTGGGCGAATGGCGTGGGTGTGCCATCCATTGCATACCCACCTTCGGATGTGGACATCAATAAGTTGTATGAAGAGATGCGTAGGGCAGATGCTGGCAATCTCGCGGCAGATGACCAATACCGCCGCGCAGTGCTGGGCAGTGATATGTCGGCGCGCATTCAATCGGGGATGGCAGTTCGTAAGATCGCGATCACATCCCCCAAGGGTGGAACGGGGAAAACTACGGTGGCAGTTAATCTTGCGGTGGCGCTTGCTTTGTCAGGCATCACGACCTATTTGGTAGATGCCGATGGCAATGCCGGTGCGCTCCAATATCACATGCGCATGGAACGGATGAATACCACCATGATCGGACTCTTGCGACGTGAGATCGCCAAAGCCAATAAAGGCGTGATGGGCGATGTGGCATCGGGAGCAGCTTATCTCAATGCCTTTACGCCGTTGGAAAATTTACCAACCTTGCGAGTTCTGCCCGGATTGATCACCGATGATCTTGGAGATGAAGTCCTGCAACAGGAGGCAAAGGTTGCCGAAGTGATCCAAGGTTTGTATGAAGCCGGCGTCGCGGCGGGCGGTGTGGTCATCATGGATGTCGGCATCAACCCTGCGCATGTCGTGCATCGTGCCGCCTTGAAAGCCGCCGAAGGCATTGCCATTGTGATCAAGCCGGAAATTCCCGATCTTGCAGAAACGCGCCGCTGGATCGCAAGGATGATCAACTCCCTGGCAAGTGTGGTCGGCAAGGGCAGCGCGCATGAATTCGTCGGCAGCCGCGTCAAGCTCTGCTACAACCAGGTCGTGGGCGATGGTTTCAAGGCGGCACACAAGATGTTGCAACAAGCTTTGAGTGAGGACAAGATCGAACTCGCCTTGATCCCAAATGGCATCATTCCGATTGTCGATCCACGCCTCGCTGCCCAAGCTGTGAACTCGGATCGGCGTGAGGATGTTTTGATCTGGCGCTACAAGAAGGAGAAGTTGGAGGAGCTCGGACCGTTCGCCGATTCATTATTGGGTTTTGCTTCCCACTTTGTGCCCGCTGTGCGTGAAGGCGCATCCCGCATTGGGCTATTGCCGAACGCTCCGAAAAAACGTAGTTGGTTTGGGAAAGGGTAGACATGTTCGATATTGCAGGCAAAACAATGAAGCCCGTCTCGGAGGTACGATCCTCGGATGAGATGGAACGCTGGTGGAATATTCTTGCAGAAGAAGGTCGTGCAAGGAAGGCGATTGAGTCTCTACAAAAAAGCATGACCTCCACGGAGATCGAAGCCCTGGCACGTCAGGTCTTTGAAGAAGTCAGTTCACGCGCGGTGGATGCAGGAGTCTCCCTACCCAAAGAATACATCCTGCGCCTGATCGGTGAACTCTCCGGGATGGGACCCTTGTTGGAGTTAATCGCCCGTTCGGATATTGAAGACATTGCCATCAACCTCGGACATATTTATGTGTACACCACAAGCAATGGCTGGGAACATGCGGGTCCCGCGCCGGATGGCATTGGCGATGCACTCAGAGTCATGATCGACCGGGCCGGGCAACGCGCACCGACTCCTGATTATCCAATTGCCGATGCGATGTTGCAGGTGATGGTTCCGCTTATGGATGGAACCGTGCGGAGGAAAGGCGTGCGTATCAATTACGTTATGCCTCCTGCTTCACCCTATGGCGACACGATCACCTTGCGTGTCTCCAATTATCGGACAGCATCCGATCTAACCCAGGGCAGTTTGGCATTGCTTTGTCAAAACAGACTCCCACCTGTGCCACGTCCCAAGTTCGATCCGAAAGATTTTCCGCGTGGCAATGGCATTCTTACGCCGGAAGCCGCGAATTATTTGTTGAGTGTGATGGTGCATGGCGGGACGCTCGTCATCGCCGGCACAACCGGTTCGGGTAAGACTTTTGTGGGTCAACGTATCTTGCAGGAGATGCTGGACTATTACCCCCGTGGCGCGATCCGTTTGTTTATTGTGGAAGACAGCAACGAGATTATCTTGAATGGCTGGAATGGAGATGGCAAGGCAGACACAGGAAACATCATCTACACCGTAACCCGTCCTGAAATTCGTGGTGGACCACCACCGGTCACCATGTATGACCTGATCCGTTCTGCGTTACGTTCGCGTCCGCACGGAGTGGTGATTGGCGAAGCGCGTGGCGCGGAAGCATGGGAACTCATTCGTGCAGCAGCCACAGGACATGGACATAGCGCTTTCACAATCCACGCCACCAGCGCCGAGCATGTCTGGCCACGCTTTTTGCAGGTGGTACAAGCTCACCCTGATGCGGCACGCATGTCCGAAATCCAGATCGCACAGTCCTTTGCGGAAGCGGTGACCGCAGCGGTATATATCGAGCGCAATCATCAGCATGGACAAATTGTGCGTGAGATCGTGGAAGTATCCACCATTGTGGAACGCACCGCCGCACGTCCTTCGTTTTCGCCGTTGTTCAAGTATGAAGCCGGTAAAGGGTTGATGCCAACAGGCAACCGTCCCATGCGACCGGGCTTTCGCGCCAATGACTTGAATATCCCTGAGTCTATTTTCAAGGCAGGGTTGTAATGGCAGAGCAGACCATTGGTTCGACGAGAACCTTTGTATTGACAAAGGGTTTTATCCAGGTCGGCAATCACTCGGCTTTGATGGGTGAAGATGATACCAAGCGCTTATTTACTGAAGTGTATGCCGACCCGGATCGCCCCGATGTGCGACCGCAGGAGGCATACAAGGCGATCCTTTCCTCGATGCAACCGGGTTGGACATTGCGGTTACTCCAATTGTTCTGGCCTGACCCGGAACCGAGATTGGAGTTCCAAAAACAGGTCCAACGATGGAACACTCCTGCTACAGAGGGCTTGGATATTTTGCACCAGGGCTTATCCCTTGCCATGCAGGAATACCCGCTTCCCTTTGTACGTCGCACTGTATTCGAATTTGTATTGCCCGGTGATGAGGGGATTGCCTGGTGGGAAGGATTGAATGGATTATGTGCCGGCTTTGGGTTACGGATTCGGTACCTGGATCAGACTGCTATCGAAAGTTTGGCCCGCTGGGTACTGAATCCAAATTTAGAATACAGGGCATAGTGTGCGTAGTATGTTCTAAGGATTGTCCATTTAATTCAGAAGGGGGTTGACAGCAATAGCTACATTTTGAAGAACAAGGGTATATTTGATTTTAGATCGCTTCTCGTGATTGCCCGAAGAGTTTTTTTGGTCTGTCGCTTTGGTGCAAATTTTGGCAGGAGTGGCATATAATTTGTATTATCTGTACAAAGCATGTTATACCGAACTATTCGGCATAGCACCCCGCAGGGGCAAAAAGCCGAATGGTTTGGTTAAAGCGGAGTTACCGCTTAGTCATGGGAATATAAAATGGTACTGAATAATCAAACAGACGATGAAAATGTAGAAAAAATCCGCGACGAACTTGTAAAATCATCTCCGTCGACAAAACGAAGAGTCTTTGAAAAGTTTGTTTCAGCGGCTTTAGGTAGTATTCCTTGGGTTGGTGGTTTTTTGAGTGCCGCCGCAGATTTCAAATTCCAAGAAGGAGATATGCGGGAAGATAATCTACAAACTCAATGGCTAGAAGAACATACGAGAAAATTAGCAAGATTATCAGAAACACTGAATTACATTGCCTCCCGTTTTGAAACATTAGGCGAACAAATTGACGAGCGAATTCAGAGTGAACAATACTTGGATATTGTAAGAAAGGCTTTCCGCACATGGGATGAAGCCGATACAGATGAAAAACGAAAATACATTGCAAATCTAATTACCAATGCAGGCGGCACAAAACTTACATCGGATGATGTCATTCGACTTTTCATAGATTGGCTAGACCTTTACCATGAAGCACATCTTGCAGTAATCAGAGAGATTTATCAAAACCCTGGCTCAACTCGATATGATATTTGGGAAGCAATATATGATAATTTTCCACGAGAAGATTCTGCCGAAGCAGATTTGTATAAAATGCTGATTCGAGATTTAAGTATTGGTGGCGTGATCAGACAAGAACGTGCTACAACTGCTGACGGGCAATTTCTCAGAAAGCCGCGCACAAAAACTAAAGGTTTCAGACCTACAACTATGGAATCTGCATTTGACGACTCGAAACCATATGTTCTCACAGAACTTGGCAAGCAATTTGTTCACTATGCAATGTCGGAAGTCGTGCAAAGAATTGAAACGAATTCTAATACAACCAGCGCCTAACAAAGCGCTGAGCAAAGATACTACCTGACGATTATGACTGTCCATAGCGCTTGTGTATATCCTAAGCAGTTTTCTATGCCTTGGACTTTTTTCTGGGTGAACATTCTCGTCATCCCCGATCCAATATAGTTACCCATTATGAGGGCGATGATACATACCGTTGAAGTCTTTGAATAAATGCCGATCAACCAAGCGGGGTCTTATAATGAGAAACAAGCTATATGTCAAATTAGGAAATGGAAGCTACCTTTTCCGCCCGCAAATAAGGTTCCCCACGTTCCTTGTCCATCTCCATCACCCCTGTGATCAACAAGGGTAGATTTGATTCAAGGAAGGATGTGGCACTCCGATATACTTCCGGGAACAAAATGAGATCCAACGTCCCTTGCAAATCTTCGATGGTCAGGAAGAGCATCATGTCCCCTTTCGCAGTCCGACTGCGGCGGGAGGTCTGACGCACGCCAGCAACGGTCACGCGCCGACCTATTTTCTCCACGGCGTCAATGGAGGAAATCGCTCCGCTGATCTTATCCAATACCAATTCAAGTGGGTGTGCCTCAAGACTGGCACCGAGAATTTCCAATTGGGAATCCACCTTTTGTTGCAGGGTCCAATCCTCTTCAATGGTATCCGACCAGGCAAAGAGACTCATCTGATCCCTCTGCCAACCGCCGGTTTGTAATCGATTCAGAATAGCGGGAATTTTTCCAAAGCCATCCAATGCTCCAATCTTCGCCAGATGTTCCGCTTCCTGGTTGCGAGGATCCACACGCGAAAGGAAATCATCCAGGGAAGTGAATGGCGCATATTGGATAATTCTTCCAATCGTACGTTGGGTTAATTCCTTGACCTGTCCAAGACCCATAAAGAGCGCACGATCTTCCGAACCGATCATAGTATTTTGCACCGAGAACTGATGTCGGGAATAATTCACATGCGGAGGGCGGACTTTCAAACCCAGCCGTCTGGCTTCACTCAAGTAAACACGCTGACTGTAATACCCGCCCCAATTGGCAAGCACCGCAGCCATGAACTCTGCCGGAAAATATTGCTTGCACCAGGCAGAACGCCAGCCGATCCTGGCGTACGAAGCGGCATGCGCTTTGGGGAAACCATAGCCGGCAAAGGCTGCCATCATTTCCCAGATGCGTTCACCGGTCTCGATGGGAATGCCTCTGCGGGTTTGTGCTTCGTTGACAAATTTTCCTTCCAACTCCTGCATCTTCTTGCCCGGATCGAAATGACTCATCGCCCGCCTGAGCAGGTCGGCTTCAGCCAGACTGAAACCTGCAAGTTCATTAGCGATGCGCAAGACCTGTTCCTGATAAAGGATCACCCCAAAGGTCTCATCCAATAAGGGCGCGAGCGCTGGATGAAGATGACGTACTCGCTCCTCGCCCTTGAAGCGCCTCACAAAAGCATCTTTGAGTCCACCGGTCAGTGGACCGGGACGATATAACGCCAACGCTGCCATGATGTCATCTTCCGTGCGGGCATGGATTTCACGCAAGGTCGCGCGCATCCCCGGACTTTCGATCTGGAAGCAGCCAATGGTCTCGCCCTTCTCAATGCGATTGGAGGTGGATTCATCGACGGAGGGCGTGGAGTCCAGGACAGATAAAGGAGTCGCGTATTGTTCGGGTTTACTTTGTTGCACGAACTCCGCCACGTCGCCGACAACAGTGAGACCTCGAATACCCAGTAGATCGATCTTCACCAAGCCAAGAGCTTCCACAGAATCGAGATCGAGTTGGGTGATGACAACACCTTTGCCGCCCGAGTTCATGACCGGTACAAAATCGGTCAATGCTCCCGGTGAGACGATGACACCGCCAGGATGCATGGAAAGATGACGTGGCAATTTCAGGATGGCTTCGGCGTCATCGAAGATGGACTGATAAGCGGGATAAGCAGTTCGCAGGTCGGCAAATGGTGAGGGCGCATCTTCTCCATCCTCGGAGTCTTCAAATCGTGCCCACCAGGCATGCGGCAGTTGGTTGGCAAGTTCACGCACCTTCGCAGGTTCGAGTCCGTATGCCTTGGCAACATCCCCAAGCGCGGAGCGTGGACGGTAACGGTTGATCGTTCCCACCATTGCCACCTTGTCGGCGCCGTAGGTATCGAAGACATGCTGGATGACCGAATCTCTGCGGCGTGAACAAAGGTCAGTGTCTATATCCGGTGGTGTCACTCTTGCTGGATTGAGAAAGCGTTCAAAATACAAATTGAGGCGTAAGGGATCAGGACTGGTAATGCCAAGACAATGCGCAACGAGAGAAGAGGCTGCTGAACCGCGTGAGGAATAAGGCACTCCGGTTTCACGCGCAAAGTTCAGGATGTCCTCGACGATCAGGAAGATCGGCTCAAAGCCCATATGTGAGATTACTTCGAGTTCATGATCGAGGCGCGTTTGGATTTGTGTTGTGATCTCGCCATAGATTTCTTTGGCTCCAGCTGTGGCTTTATCGCGTAAATGTTGTGCTGCAGTCAAGCCCTCTGGCAGGGGCACGACCGGCATCTGGGATTTGCCAAGCGGCAGATCGAAACGGCATCGTTCGGCTATTTCGATTGTGGCTTGTAGAGCTTCGGGAAATTCCTTATAGTGTTCTTCAATGATATGTGGAGGCATGAACCAGGCACCTGCCGGGGCAAGGACTGTCTGGGAAATAGTGGTAACCGTTTGATTCAGTCGGATGGCAGCCAGTGTTTTTTGTAATCGGGCTTGTTCCGGGGTCTGGTAATAGACCGGATGCGCGACCACGGTCGGCAATCCAAGTTTGCGTGCCTGCTCGGTTAATGAGCCAGCGCTGGATACCTTTCGCAAGGAGATATACAAACGATCTTCAAATCCATCTTGTAATCCCTGCGAGTTTTCACATAAGGCGATGAGGTCTTTGGAATATTGAAAAAGCGTTTCCAACGAACAGGGGGCATCAGGATGATCGCTTAGAGCCAGCACGCTGCTCAACCTGCAAAGATTGGACCAGCCCACGGTGCTGGTTGCCAGCAATTGAAGCGGTCCTTGTTCCAGGTCGATCTCCAACCCGATCACAGGTTGAATGTCGGCGTCCTTGCAAGCTTTGACAAATTCAATCGTGCCTGTCAGCAGATGGTGATCGGTCAAGCCAATTGCCGACATGCCACAGGCTTTTGCCGCCTGCACCAATTCAGTCGGGGTCATCAAGCCTTCCTGTAATGAGAAGGCGGAGTGGGTCGTGAGATGAACATACATCAGGGCAATTGTAAACGTTCCCGCCATTGATTAGCGACATGAGCAGTACTCCCCCATGCCCAGCCCGCTATCATCCCGCGCATGTCATTCGATCACCCCATCCAAATCCCCTTCATCCTGCGCGGCCAGGAAGTCACCGCAAAGGATTTGCTGTACCAAAGCCGGGACGGAACAAATCAGTTCCATTACCCCGACCCGCGTCCTCTACTTGACCGGATCGTGCTTTCAGATCCGACCCAAATCCAGCGCGACTTTGCCTCCATGCGTGTCAGTGAGATCATCGACTTTCTTGCCGAAGCCGGCAAAGCCATGACGCTCAAGCATGCCCGCATGGAGCAGGCTTGTCGTTTCAGCGTTCCGTTCAGCGCCCTGCCGGAGTCCATCGTGCGTGGCAGCTATGACCTGATCCCTGTGGTGTTCTCGAAGCTGGCGTTGCGCACGATGGTCGAGAACGAGATCGGTTCAAAGTATCTGGACGGCTGGGTCGAGATGCCCTACACTGACAAGATCGCCAGACGACGCGCCTATGGCGCACGCACCCTGCATTTCATCTCCGGCAATGTCCCGGTCGTGGCGGCCCTGAGCATCGCCCGCGCCGCCCTGATCAAGTCGGACAACATCCTCAAGGTCACGCCCAATGATCCGCTGACCGCCTCCGCTATCGTCGGCGCGATGATGGATGTCGATCCGAATCATCCCGTGACCAGACATTTCTCAGTCGTGTATTGGTCGAAGGAACTGCATGACTTCGAACATGAACTGATCCAGCCGCGCTATCTGGAAAAGATCATCTCCTGGGGCGGCGCGCTGGGCGGGATCAACTCGACCCTCAATCACGGCAATCTGCAAGCCTCGGGCATCGATGTGATCACCCTCGGTCCGAAGTTCAGTATTTCCATTTTGGGGCGTGAAGCCTTTCAATCCAGTGCGGAGATCAATCAGATCGCCAAACGTGCCGCCAGGGATGCAGGTTCCTTCAACATGGAGTCCTGCGGTTCATCGCGCTTCCATTTTGTGCAGGCGTCTCTGGATCAGGCAATGGAATATGCCCGGCGCTTGTACGATCACATGCAGCAGCAGGACCCATCCTTGAGCGCCAAGCCGAAGAATTTCCCGGCAGACTTGCGCGATGAGATCAATGCTGCCCGCGCCCAGGATGATTTCTATTATGTTGTCGGCGGGGATAGGAACGAAGGCGCTGTAGTGGTAAGTCTGACCGGTGAACTGCCCGACTTCTTCCCCATGCACAAAGTTGTGGTGGTCATCCCATTCGATGATCCCATTCAGCTCGTGGATCGCATCCATCCTTCCACACAGACGGTTGGCATCTACCCCGAAACTCTCAAGCAGCCATTACGCGACCTCCTGGTCGCACGTGGCGTGTGCCGTTTCATTTCCATCGGACATACCGTGGAGTATTCCATCGGCGGTCCCTTCAATTCAACCGAGATCATGCGGCGCGCCTGCCGCTGGATCCTGGATGAGTCCTACCCATCCAAATGGGAACTGCCCGGCTTCTATCTGCGCAAAGCCTGGCAGATCATCAAACACCACATTTTTTAGGAGATTTACTTCATGACTGACCCCATTCTTTCGGGCACGCCCGAATCCTGGACACGCCTGCCGGTCCAGACCCTGTTCTCGCTATCCAAACTGGAATTGGATGATTTGCAATTGCATTGGGCGCAAACCCGCTTTCAACAATTGCAGGAGCGCATTCCCGCCCTGGATGCATTAGCGGAAAAGCAAGGCGTGAAGATCATCACGGACTTCGAGACTCTTGCAACCATTCTCTTCACCCACCAGGTCTACAAGAACTATCCCTTTGCCTTCATTGAACGGAAGTTGTTCACCGAGTTGACGCGCTGGCTGAACAAGTTGACTGCGCATGACCTCAGTGGCTTGGACATGCGCGGCGTGAACACCATCGATGAATGGCTAACCCTTCTGGATGAAGCCGGCATGTTCGTCTTTCACTCGACCGGCACGAGCGGCAAGTTGAGTTTCTTCCCGCGCAGCCAGACCGAAAAGGAAGCCTGGGTCGAAGGCACATATACCTTCCTGGAAGCCTTCATGCCAGGCATCCGCGATCTACGCCTGCCGGTCTTCTGGCCTGCCTATCGCAGCGGGCGGCAGGCGTCCATGCGGCTGATCACGCACTTCGGTCCGGCGCTGGCGGGGAGTGAGGCGGAGTATCACAGCCTGTTCAACGCGCCTATGTCGGCGGATTTCATGTCGCTGGCCATGCGCATGAAACATGCCCAGGAACACGGCGATCTGACGGCGATGGATACGATCAAAGCCATCTTCAAAACGAAGGGCGAGATCGTTACGCTCAAAACACGCAAGGCTGGTCTCACTAAAAGTTTCTTCGACAAGATGGTGCGCGAGTATCGCGGTCGACGGGTCTTCCTGATGGCTTCCGCCACGGATCTCTTGGATGTGGCGGTGGAGGGCCTGGCTGCCGGACAGGAGAAAGTCTTTGCGTCCGACTCCGTTCTTTTGACGGGCGGTGGCTTCAAGGGACGCCAGACCATTTCGGATTGGAAGGACATCCTCAAAAAGTTCTACGGTGTCGATCAGGTCTTCATGTCCTATGGCATGACCGAACTCAACACCTATAACATCGCCTGTTCCAAGGGTGTTTATCACGTCTTCCCCTGGAATATCCCGATGGTATTGAATCAAAACGGCACGCCTTTACCCCGTACTGGGGTGCAGACCGGTCGCGCTGGCTATTTCGATCTGCTCGCCCAGACCTATTGGGGCGGCATCCTGACCGGCGACCGCATCACGGTTCACTATGACGAGGATTGCAACTGCGGCTGGAAGGGTCCGTGGATCGAGGACAACGTGCAGCGTTTCAGCGAACTGACGGGCGGCGAGGACATCATTTCCTGCGCCGGGGTACAGTCTGCCTACAGTGACTTCATGGAATACATCGCCGCCGATGTGCCGGAAGGAGAATAGGCAAATGGATATCGCCGCTCTGACCATGTTGGTCTTTGGCATGGTGATCGTGGGGTCCGGTCTGACCGGGTTACTCGCACCGCAACTTCTTCTTACTGTGTTGGGTATCACGGACACCGGTTCTGCCACTCTACTATTTCTGATGGCGACCTCCCAGGCGTCACTTGCGATGGGACTGTATTACATCCTGGCATCCGTCAACGGAACCCGCGTCTTCTTTCAGTGGAGCGTGCCTTTGCGGATCATCAACTTCATGGTGTTTGCCGCCATGATCCCACTGGGCATCGCGCCGATGCAATGGCTGCTGGTGGCTGGACTCGAACTGGCAGGCGCATCGGCAACCGCGATTGCGATGGCTTCGAAGAGTCATTACACCCTGGATCATTTTCATGTGTTACGGATCGCCAGCCTGACTCTGGCATTGATTGGAGGCATCCTCGCGTTCAAGCCATTTGGCATCTATGGCAGCGCCTCCGCCTTTCTGCTGATCTCCAGCGTTGGCATGATGTATGCTTATCGCAGGTTCAACCCGGTACAGACAGGGGAGCAGTGATGCGGCATCCTTCCTTTGAGTTTCATTGCATTCCAGTCGGGATTGACAACTGTTATCTGTTGCGCGGGAGAACCACCATCCTGATCGATGCCGGCGCACCGGGGCATGTGAAAGAGTTTATGCGCGGCATGGATCGCCTCGGCATTTCGCTGCGGGAGATCGAACTCATCCTGTTGACCCACGGACATGCCGATCATATTGGCTGTTTGCATCAAATCCAAACCCTCTCGGAGGCGGAGATTGCCATGCATGAGGCGGAGTGTGCCTGGGTTGAAAGCGGTGAACCGGATCTGTCGCCTGGCGTCACTCTATGGGGGCGCATGTTGGCTGGCTTGGGGCAGGTTTTATACAAACCCCGTCTGTATCCCCGTGCGGTGGATTATTCCATCACCACCACCCTATCCTCCCTGATGAAGCTGGGCTATGGCGTCCCAGGACAGGTGGTTCACACGCCAGGTCATTCGCCCGGTTCAATCAGTGTTCTGCTTGAATCAGGCGAGGTCTTTGTGGGTGATCTGGCCATGAATGCCTGGTACTTGCGTTCGACACCGGGGCTGCCGATCCTGGCACAGGATATGGATCTGGTGGTGCAAAGTTGGAAGCGGCTGATCGGGATGGGCGCCAGACAGGTCTACCCGGCACATGGAGCTGACTTCCCGATTGAGATCATCCAAAAGGAAATCCAGGCATGGGAGCGCAGGTCCGGAACTCCGTAATAAATAGAGCAACATCCTTAGCGACACGGACGGAGCACCCGTCCGTGTCTTTTTGTATCATGCCGTTCATGCCTGAACCTCAAGACCAATTCGTTACCTCCATTGCTTCAGAAGCCGTGGAAGTGCTGGAAGATCATCTGCTCTTTCCGGGTGGATATCTATTGCCTCTTTCCGCCCGTGGCACGGGTGTGCCCGGCATGACCGACCGCCCCTGGTCACGTTTATCAGCGGATGTCTTCTATCCCAATCTGCCGGTGATGTATTCCCTATCCATGCACCGTGAACCGCCGGATGTTTTGCGCGGTTCCCTGCGCGCACGCCGCACGCTCTTCGAAGGCTTCATGATGGCACTGGCGGAGAAGACCGGTCGGCGTCCTTCGATGGCGGAACGTTCCGCCGATCACGCAATGGATGCTGCCGAGTCGGAACTGACCTTTGGTAAACCCGCCTTCAAGATCGCCCTAATGAGTTCGCTCTTTGTCGAGCGTAATCGCTTTGAAGAAGCAGAAGCCGCACGCAGAGTGATCGAGTCCAATCTTCGCGCGCGTGGGCTCACAGCCCAAAGACTCTTCTATATTGCCGAACGTGCCTTGCATCACTTCCAACCCGGAGGAAAGTTATTTCCAGGATTGGATGAGCCGACGCTGTTCCTGGAAGAAACACTTCCATTATTGCCTGCCCCTTCCCGGCAGGTCATGCCGGTCGAGGATTCGGTTTGGATCGGGACTCACGCTCGCGATGGACGCGACATCCACTTCTCCTTCACCAAAGGACTCGATCCTGCCGTTCCACCTCCACCCCATGCCACCACACTGATCCTCGGTGAACCCGGTGCGGGCAAGACCAGCCTGTTGCGCTGGATCATGTTGCAACGTTTATTACAAGGCAGGACGGTCATCTCCATCGATCCCGAAGGCGAGAACAACAAACTGTGTGAAGCCGTGGGCGGGAGAATCGTGCCGGCTGGCATTCCCGAAGACACAGAAACCTGCCTCATTCATCCCCTGCAAGGCGAGAACCCGGCGGAGTTATTACTGGCTGTTCGTTTCCTAATCGCATCCCTTGCCGGTGAGTCGGTCTTATCCCCCGGTGTGCAAGCTGCCTTGCATGAAGCGGTAAAGAGACGTTGGGATCGCAGACCCGGCGCGATGTCCATTGCGGAATTCGTGGAAACATTGGGAACCATCAATGTCCCGGAAGCCGCCATGCCCTTGGCATTACTCAGACCTTTTATGCGCGGCGGACTCTTCGAAGGGTTCTTCGACAGACCCAAAGCTCTATTATCTCCGCACTTCCCCGCCGGTCAGTGGTGGAATTTCGATCTGTCCTCCCTGCGTGAAGAAAACCGTGCCATTGTGCATTCGGTGTTGGCATGGTTTTTGTATCATGCCGTCACAGTCGGTAAACAACCGATGGACATCTTCATCGATGAGGGCTGGCGCTTGTTGCGCAGTGGTCCATTCACCGACTTGCTGGATGAGCTTGGCAGACGCGCCCGCAAACGTGGGGTCGGCGTGACGCTCATCACGCATCTGCCCGCCGACCTGATGAAAAACCCCACCTCCTTGAGTCTGGCATCCACAGCTTTCATCGGTCGGCTCGGACCGGAGGAAGCCTTTACCTTCTATCGTTCACTGGGCGTGCCTGAAAGCGAAGCCAGGAAGAATGCTGAGACCACCTCACGTTTACCGCCGCGAGTCTTTCTGGCAGCTCCTTCTGCGGGACGTGGTGCTTTGTTCCCTGTCCTTGTCTCCATTCCACCGACATGGATCCATTTCTGGAAACAGCTTGGGGCATTGGGAGTTCAGCGATGATCTGTATCAATTGCGGTTATGAACACGCCACCGCTCCAGATCACTGTCCCTTGTGCAAAGGGGAGTGGCAGGGATGGGAGCTACTCTTTGCGCCGCACGCCTTGGAGGATCTGCGTGCGCAGGTCATGGGCTGGATCGCGCAACTGCCGTTTCCCACTCTCATGGAATGGATCGCATCACCAAAAGGATTGCGTGTCAGGTTGTATCTGCCGCCGCATGTGGCAGAAGGTGTGATGAATTCCTGGTCTGCCATGACCGGGCAGCATTCCAGATGGCGCAGTTTGGGAGTGGCAAAGATTCAATTCGATGGATATGCCCTACACACATCGAACCGTTTGCCGTCGCTGATCGCCTCTGCCAAAGATAGCGACCCCCTGCTTGCCATTGGCAGCCGGCTGATCAGTGCCGCAAGAGAAGGAAAGGATGCCACTCTGCGCCTATGGCTGCTTGGGAATGAAGATCAACTTCAGGAAAAATTGCGTAGCTTGTCTTCCTACTCGTATGGCACCGAAGGTGGCGTCGGCAATGACACGCCGAATTCCTGGGGCATGCAACTGGACTTCCTGCGGGCAGGCTTATTTTTCGGGATGATTATGGCGGGCATCAGCGGCGGGATTTTGTTCGCAGATTGGTTCAATCCCTTTGCGGTCTCCATGTTCGTGATCGCCGGCATCACGATCTGCCTTGCTTCGGCACTTGGTATTCGGGACTGGCTCGCCTGGAGATCGATCCCCAAGGAAGTTGTGGAGAGACGGATACAGGAGCCGTTGTTGAAGGTAGCCTTTTCCATCTCTGAACCGATCCAACTTCCGTTATTGGCTGGTGAACAATTTTGGCATCCCATTGAATCAGTCTGGCCTGCAATCCAGAAACACACCTTCCCCTTGCCTGTCGGCGAACTTGCCGGACTGATTGCTCCGCTACAACTGGGTGAAGGTTCGGGCTTGTTGGATCGCGCCGTCTGGCAGGAAGTGCCGGCGCCGCCGCCGTCCCAACCGTTGCTCGAAGCTGGTTTCAAGATCGGGCAGAGCGTGGCTACTGGCGCGCTGGTCGGCGTCGATCCGGATGGACATGGTCTGGCGACAGGCGGCAGCCGTTCGGGTAAATCTTCCTTTGTGTATTCCATGCTGGAGCAGTTGATCGCCAAAGGCGATGATGCACCGGGAATATTTTTAGTGGACCCGCATGTTTCATTGGCAGATGCCTTCCTGGATGCAATTGCACAATTACCGGAAGAGCAGAAGCAAAAAGCAATCAAGCGATTGAGAGTCATTACCCCGGATCAACCGCAGGTCATTCCCTTGAATCTACTGGCCGTTCCGGATTTCACCTGGGCAGGTAATGCCATCGTGCAGGTCGGTCGGCGTATCTGGGATGACTACTGGGGTCCGCGTATGCAGGCGGCGCTATTGGGATTGTTCCGTCTCGCACATGTCTGGAACCAGCACCATCCAGAAGCCGGGCTGGGACTCTTGCATATCGTTTTCATGGCCTTCAATAAGAGATGGCGGCACACGGCAATGGCGTTGCTGCCGCCCGGCGAACGTATGGGTGCCCTGGCGCTTGATGCCTTGTTGGGTCAGATCGGGGAGGAGGATAAAAAGAGTCAGAGCTGGATCACGGAGGTGATCAGCCCGGTGCTCTCCAAGGTCATGGCATTGGAACTCTCGCCGTGGTTGTTCTCCGCCATGCACCAGGAAAGTTTTGTGGACCTCAATCAATGGATCGACGAACGCGCCTGGATCGTATTACGTCTGCCTTCCGGTGAAATGGGACGTGAAGGGGCAAGGTTGACCGCCTCCGTGCTCTACAACGTCTTCGAGGCTGCTTATCGCAAGGCGACATTGGAGAAACCTGTCCCCTTTTACTTCATCGTCGATGAGGCGCAGGAGATCGGTTCGGGCATGCGCTTGGAGTCAATGCTGGCAGAAGGCGCGAAGTTCGGCGCGCGCATGTTCGTGCTGGCGCAGTCGCTTTCGATGATGCGCAAGGTGGAAGGCATGGAGCCGGTCGTACAGGCAATGCTTGCCAATACCTCCACGCAGATGTTCTTTTCCCCCGACCCGGAGGATGCCGACCTGATCCGCGCCACCTTGAGTTCCACGGTGCGTTACGGGAACATGACCCTTGACCTGCCTTCGTTGCAGTGCTGGCTGCGGGCGCGTATTGGTGGGCGCTGGCAGCCGCCGACCCTGACACAGATCAAACCTCTGCCGCGTGCGGATACCGCAAGAGTCCGGGCATTGATCGAGGAAGTGATCGCTGTCCATCCCCGTGATTATCTGCCAGCGAACGGCTGGCAGGAGAAGGCATCACGTGCGCTGAAGGACATGCTCCCCAAGGCTCTGGCGCCCCTCCTGGGTGAATTTTTAGCGGCGTGGATCGAGGAGCAAAACAATACCCAAATACAGCAGCCAGCGCCACAGGAAGATGAAAGGCGGTTGGGTTTCTGATGACGGCGATGACCTTGCGTTTTCTGTTGGTGACGTGTGGCGGTTCGCTTGCCTGCGTATTGACGTGTATTGGCGTTATTTATTCCGCCTGGAGAATGTCCCGGCGAGACAATGGATGGGATCGATGAGTGAGTTAAATGTGTTGATCGACCAAATGGTTTTGGATATCGGGACGCATGTCTTTCAGCTCGATGATCCACGTTTGCGAATGTTCCTGAATTGGCTGGCGGCTCATAGCGGCAGCATGAAGGTCCTCGCAGGCAATGTCCTCGATATGGACATCGCCGTGCTTCGAGGGACAGACTTGCAGGAAGGATTCAAGTCAGCTCTGAAGACCTGGCTGGAGTCCCTGCCGGCGCAGGGCATGCTTTGGGAATACCGCACCATTTCCTTTGAAATTGCCTGGTGGCGCAACCTGGACCCTGTGCGGTTGAAGATGATCGTGGAATCGGAAACTGGGCAGTGAGATGATGCGCTTCCTTGCCGGCCTGGGTGTCGGCATCTTTAGTGGGTATCTGCTGGGACTTGTGATTCCGCTCCAGGTGTTCATGATCGCCTGTCTTGTGCTTCTGGCGTTGGTGATTTTGTTGTTCTTCCTGTTCCATCTCGGCATCCGGGATTTCCAGGAATATTAGGAGTTAGTTATGAAGCGTTATCAATGGATTGGGATAATCCTCTTCCTTCCCATTCTCTTTTTGTGGACATCCGCGTCCACCCATGCAGCGCCTCTGGCGGCGTATTCATTGCCGGAGGGACGCACTTATGACCAGGCTCACAATACTGGCTACATCGACTGGAGTGGTTCTGCCCAGTACGTGTACATTACTCATCGCGATGGATCCTCACTTCCACCCGAGGAAGGTGGCACATTTTGTGGTTCCAATTGTTCCGAGTGGGTCACGCGGCTGGGCAATGGTAGCGTTGCCAGCGGCTCCTTTGACCGCGATGTTTCATACTTCGAGATCATGGTCGGCTTTACGCCTGACTCAAGTGTGGGCAATGCCGTGTTGCGGGCATGTTCCTCTGTGGATACATGGTACTTGCAAACAGGCTCTGGACTCCCAGGGTTTGTGAGTATGGCGATTGCTGTTCCAGCTGGCTGTCGTTCCTGGTCTTTAACCGCATCAGGTGGATATGTGGATTTTCGTTCCATCGACGTGGAATACATCGGTCCACCGTCCACTGCCACACCCACCCCGTCGCGGACACCCACGTTCACACCGACCATAACTCGCACACCGACAGCAACCTTTACACCCAGTCTGACGCCGACGTTGACCTTCACGCCGACCATGACGTACACGCCCACGGCGACCTTCACCAATACGCCGTCGCCCACACCCACTCCGTTGCCGCCTCAAATTACAGGCGTGGTAGTTTGTGATCTATGGGGCGATGCTGGTTGGTGCAGGGGGGATGAAACATTGGAACTCACCGCCAGTGATCCACAGGGATTTGATGTGACGATCACTGGTGATTTGAACGGTCAACCGTTTACCTGTGGCGCTTCCTGTGACTTGCCTTTGCCAGAAGGAACTGGTACAGCCAACTACACTGTGACATCCACCAGTGGGCGAGCTGCGAGTGGTTCGTCCACCTGGCAGCGGGATTGGACGCCACCTGATCTTGAAGTCAGCCTTCCGCCTGTTGATGGCAGGAATGGTTGGTATGTTTCGGAAGTGGACTTGTCTGCTACGGCAACAGATGTGATCTCTGGACTTTCATCCCTGCTGGCAAGCGCTGATGGTGGAGCAAGTTGGATCACTCCACCGATGCACTTCACAGATGGGTCACATGCTGTCCTGATATATGCCAGGGATGTGGCTGGAAATGAAGTGACAGCATCCAGGGTAATCCGCATAGACACGGTTCCTCCGGTCGCTCAAATCACATCCCATTCCAATGGAGAGGTTGTGCAGGGTGATGTACGCTTCGCTGGAAGTTTGGTGGATGGCATGTCCGGTCCGGATGGAGGTGAAGTCTCGGTTGACGGAGGAAATACCTGGCAGGCAGTCTCGATGAGCGCAGGAGATGGCTGGTCTTATATCTGGCATTCCGGTGAAGTGCCCAATGGCGAGTACACCATCCAGATGCGTGGCAGGGATCGCGCCGGCAATGTTGGCGATTTGGTTTCGATTGCGTTGACTGTGGACAATGCCCCGCCCGCCGTGTCCATCACAGAACGGTGGTGGATTTGGGAAAACGGAACTCTGAAGGTTTCCCCCAATCACTTTCCGATTGCCAGCATCCAGGTGACCATCCGTGATCCGCGAAAGCGTTGGAAGGAGTTGGTGTTGGACTTTGATCCCGGCAGGAATTCCTATGTAGTGAAATGGGATCGGCGCTTTGGGGATGGAACGTTGGCGCCAGTTGGGGAATACCCAGTTCTGGCAGAAGCTTGTGATGTAAATGGGTTATGCGGACAGGATGCGGGCAGGATCGTGATCCCAGAGGTGGCAACATTGACTGCCACTCTGACTCCATCTCCAACAGCGACCAGCACTTTGATGCCTTCGATAACGCCGGTGGCAACACAAATACCGCCAACAACGACCTTGGTATTGAGCACACCTGTACCAGAGGAGATAACTGAACCTGCTCAGTCCTCCCTGCCACTTTGGCAGATCATTGGCTTGTTGGGATTGTTTATGGTGATCGCGTCTGCCAGTGTAGTTGACCCTCGCCCCAAAGCGCTGGAAAGATTGGGTGAAACGTTCAGGAACATGTCTGAAAGCTCAAAAGACGAATCTATTAATAACAAATAACGAAAAGGAAAAGGAAAAGAAAAATGGAAATACTTCTTGCTATTGTGGTGGCATCCGCCGTGATCTTCTTTGGCGCATTGATCAGTATGGGAAACGAACGCCAAAGACGGGCATTAGACAACTTGCGCGAACAGGTCTTTTTATGGGCTGTAAATGATTTGCAGATCAAGAGAGAGAAATTGGCGCGTGATGTCAAGGTTGAACATCCGTTGGGCTGGTTCAAAAATGTGATTTCAAAAACATGTAACCTTGAAGGAGATTTTCAGTTAGTTGAAGTCTTTGAAAGTCCTGCAGTGATGGTATGCACCTATTCCGAATCAGGAAAAAATATTATCCTGACACCATTATCTCCTGATGCAATACGCAGGCTGGCGTATAAGAATCATAGTCGGATAACCAAATTTGCCGATGGAAATCCATTATTGACCCTTCCGCGCAACGTCGCGGTGAAGGAAGTATCTGTGTTGAATGGCGGTTTTCTTTTTGATCTGGAATTACCACTTGCATGGAAGGGGCTGACTGGACGGGATGTACTACATATGGATCGTTTATGGGTGTATGCGTTGCCCTAGTTACTGCACCTGGGTTAGCTTCCTGCCGACCGCTCGAATAACCTTTACCATATCTTTATAGTCGCTTTACACCCTTTTCAACCACCAATCCTATACTGGTGTCATAAAACAACACACAACCGTGTGAAACATCAAAATAGGAGATTATCCATGAACAAAACTTTAAGTATGACCCTGACCGTTATTGCAGTCATTGCGCTGGCTGCAGTCGTCTTCTTCGCGGGGAGCATGTATGCCCGCGCGAACGCCTTTGGACCGTCCATGATGAGCGGTTACGGTTGGAACAATAACAATGCCTACGGACCTTCCATGATGAATGGTGGCGGACCCAATATGATGGGTGGCAACGGTGGAATGATGAATGGCAGTACTGGAATGGGACCCAACATGATGGGCGGATACGGCTACAATCCCACCAACGTTACTCCTCTCACCATTGACCAGACGAAAGCCGCCGCTGAGAAATATATGGCGAATCTGGATAATTCCGATCTGGAGGTTGCCGAGATCATGATCTTCGATAACAACGGCTATGTGATCGTCAAGGAAATCAGCACGGGGATCGGCGCCTTCGAGTTGCTTGTAGACCCCACTTCGCAGATTGTCTACCCTGAGCATGGTCCAAACATGATGTGGAACCTGAAATACAGCGGACTCAATCACCAATACATGATGGGCGTCAACGGTGGAATGATGGGCATGATGGGCGGCAATAATGGAATGATGAATGGTTGGAACAGCGCCACCCCACTAGATGTCACTGCTGAACTGACAGTCACTCCCGAACAGGCTGTTCAATACGCCCAACAATATCTTGATACAAATTATGCGGGTGCAACCGCCGCGACTGATCCTGCACAGTTCTATGGTTATTACACTCTTGATTTCGAGAAGGATGGCAAGATCATTGGCATGTTGAGTGTCAATGGCTACAGTGGACAAATCTTCCTGCACACCTGGCATGGGACCTTCATCGAGGAAACCGAGTAAGACTCGGACTCAAACTATAAGATGCGCCGAGATAAGCCATTCGGCGCATCTTAATTTATGCAGGTGAAGTTACAATACTGGCAAACTCCTCAACCAATTATCCAACTATAAGAGTAGCACATGACAAAAATCCTGGTCATCGACGACGAGCCTTCCATCGTCAATCTTGTTACCGCCTATCTCAAGCCCGAAGGCTATGAGATTTACACAGCGACGGATGGTCCGTCGGGTCTTAAGTCTGCCCGTGCTTTCAAGCCCGAACTCATCATCCTGGATATCATGCTTCCTGGCATGGATGGAATTGAACTGCTCTCACGCTTGCGCCGCGAATCAGAAGTGTATGTAATTCTGTTGACCGCGAAAACCGAAGAGACCGACAAGGTTGTTGGTCTTTCCGTTGGCGCAGACGATTATGTGACCAAACCTTTCAGCCCGCGCGAATTGGTGGCACGAGTCAAAGCCGCGATCATGCGCATTCAAACGGGATCAGGTTCAGGGTTCGAAACGAGCGTGCTGTCCTTTCGTCATTTACATATGGATGTTGGCGCACGCATCGTTAAGGTCGATGATCAAGAGATTGAATTGACCGCCATTGAATTCGATTTGTTGAAAACGCTGGCTGAAAACCGCGGCAGGGTACTCACACGCGAGCAGTTGCTGGAGAAAGTATGGGGCGGCGAATACTTTGGCGAAATGCGCGTCGTGGATGTGCATCTCGGACATGTCCGTCAGAAGTTGGGACATGAAGATTTAATCGCGACGGTGCGCGGCGTCGGTTATAGATTTGAAGATGAACCGTTGTAAGTGAGGAATGATGATTGATTATTTCCGACGTCGCTTGGGCGCAAGGCTGTTACTGTCCTATCTTGTAATTATCGTGGTCGGGGTGTTGGTATTGGTGATCGCTAGTCAATTCATCCTGCCAACATCCTTTAACCGCCACATGAATGGAATGATGGATGGCGGCATGGGAATGGGGATGGGTATGAACAATTCGATGGGACAACTGTATGTGGATTTCCGCGCCAGTTTCAACGAAGCCCTGACGTATGCAACGCTGGCAGCCATGCTCGCCGCATCCATTCTCAGCTTATTCTTCAGTCGCAGTGTGATCGCTCCCGTCCATGCCATGTCGCTTGCCACACAACGAATTGCCGACGGGCAATATGACGAGCGCGTGCAAGTCAATGGCAATGACGAACTCGCACAACTTGCAGTATATTTCAATCAGATGGCTGAAAAGCTAAATGAGGTTGAAACCATGCGTCGCCAACTGATCGGTGATGTCAGCCACGAATTGCGCACGCCGCTCACCGCCATCAAAGGTTCGATGGAAGGATTGATGGACGGTGTCCTGCCCGCGACAGACGAGACCTATCAACAGGTCCATGCAGAAGCAGAGCGGCTTAATCACCTCGTAAACGATCTGCAGGAACTCAGCCGCGTTGAAGCCCGCGCCTATCAACTGGATATTCGCCCATTGGATGCTTCCACGCTGGTACGAACGGTGACCAAGCGCCTTTTCCCTCACGCGGAATCAAAACGCATCACACTCGACTTTGAACTGTCTCCTGACCTTCCACATGTTCTGGCTGATGAAGATCGCGCCGTGCAAGTGTTGACCAACCTAACAGGCAATGCTTTGCAATACACGCCAGACGGTGGTAGAGTCACCATTTCCGCAAAGAGGATCAGTAATGCGATCCAATTTTCCGTTCGTGACACGGGGATTGGAATACCGCCCGAACATCTTTCGCACATCTTCGACCGCTTCTATCGCGTGGACAAATCCCGTTCACGTCAGACAGGTGGTGGAAGCGGCATCGGCTTGACGATCGCGCGCGCCCTCATCGAAGCGCACGGCGGACGTATCTGGGTAGAGTCGGCAGGTGAAGAGCTGGGAAGCGTATTCAACTTCACAATACCCATCGCAAAATCAAAATAGCGGCAGGATTGTGCAATCTCGCCGCTATTTTGACTCTTGTGGATTTTATGGAATCCAATTAGACAATACGTTCACGATCATATCTGGATTTTCAGGGTCATTCGTCTTAAGATGAACCGCAAAGTTATGCGGACCGTCCATGCCTGCGTGCATCATAAACACGCTAGACTCGATGATCGTGCTTTCGCCAGGTTTAAGTACCATCGAACCGATGGTCAGTTGAGGAGGTCAGCACCCCTCCACGACTTCAACATATGGGTCTTCCTTGAAACGCAGTGTGCCATCACCCGTATTGGTGACTTTGATGGCGAAAGTCTTCTCGACGTTGAACTTCACATCGCCGTAATCGATCAGTTGCTGATCCACCGCAATGGATGGCGTCCCTCCTCCATTGCCACCGCCTTGGTTGGCAAAGAAAAACGCCGCCGCTGCCAGAAGAATCCCACCGAGTGCGACAAACAACCAGGGGAAATTCTTCTTTCTCTGCTTTTGATACTTCTTATTTTTTTTGCTCATTGAGCCTCCTTACTTTTGATATTCAAACTGGAACGAATAGATGTACGCAATCAGGTCCCAGATTTGTTCTTCAGTAAAAATTACGCCCCACATGGGCATGCCTGTTCCCATGCCACCGCGCAAGATTTTCCCTTGCAATAATGCTGGGCTCGCGCCAAGTATTCGACTTGGATCGGTGAAATCAACAGGGGTTTGCATGACCATATCCGTTGCGCCTTCCATTGTTTGCATGGAGGCTTCGCCCGCTTCGGCAAGGTCGTCGGCAAAGACGCCGTCGCCCGCGCCGTTTTCGCCGTGACACGCCGCACAGTTTTGGGCGTAGAGTTCTTTTCCGTTGGCAAGCGATTCAGGTGTGGTATTGGATTGCCAAAGATAGGCAACTGCATCCCACTTTTGGGATTCGGTTAAGGATGTGTCCGATAAGTCGGTGAAGACCTGGTAGGGGGAGTGAGAAAGATAGTAATCGAGTGATTGGTCGATTGGTAAATTAGCTCCAAGTAATTGACCATTCATTGCTGATGGCTTTTCATTTGGAATAACAGGCGAGTCGTGCGGAGCGTCAATGTCCAGGTCGAGAGAAACGTAGAGGGGAACAGAAGCAGGCTCGGATGAGCCCCCTGCGGTGATGATATCCGAACCGCCTGTTACTTCTATCGTGCCGCGCATGCGCCAGTGATTGAGTCCACACCAACGGGTGCAGAAGAAGGTATAGATCCCAGGCTTGTCGAAGGTCAACGTGATCTCGGTGACTTTGCCGGGGAGGATGTCCACACTTTGCATGTCCATCTGACCGACTGCAAAGCCATGCACAACATCATCGGAGGTGAGTTTCAAATGAAGGGGCTTGCCCGTTTCTGCTTGAATCACATCGGGGTTCCAGCCGCCATCCTCCGCCATGCGGGCGTGGATCAAAGGCGTGCGCGCCCAAAGAAACAATGGAGCACCAACGGCAAGGAGTATCCCTGTGATAATCAGGATGCGTGAGATGAGTTCGGGACGTTTCATAGCAATAACCATAGCATGATGGATGTGGCGACGAAGCAGTAGACGATGACAGGGATTGTGGACGTCCCCGCTTCATTCACCTTTTGGGCTGTTCGCGCCGACCAGACCAATCCTACGACCAGAGCGAGTGTCTGCGCGGGCGCAAGGATCGTGGTGAGCATGGGCTGCCATGCGGCATTTGCGGTGCCAAACAAATTCCAGCCAAGCGCCAGCGGATCGGACAATGCGGCGAGAATGTAAGAAGCATTTGTTAGAACGAAGGATAGACTGAAAGCAACCCAGAACATGAGTCCCAGTGGGATGAGAGCAGTGGAAAGAGACATGAAGCGTTGTTTGAGAGATTGCCTGCCTTTGGTTGTCATAATCCCCAAAGTGAAAAGCCCAGGCAGGACGATAAAGATGATCGCAAGAAAAATTACTGCATACATGAACCATGCGCCTGTACCGACGTTGTATGCCGCGTCTTTGAGTGTGCCCCACGGACCAAGCAACACGCCCGCGTAGATCATGGCGGCGCCAAACATAATGAAGGCTTTGAAGGCTTCGTCGAGTCGCGCTGTCGGTTTGGCAAGGTCAGCAGAGAAAGGGCGTAGGTTGACCGCGATATTGTCGTGCGGGCAGGTGCGGATACATTCCATACAAAGTCCGCAATAGGTGTTCTTGGTCATGCCGCCGGGGAAGACATCCCACGGACAGCCGTAGCCCGCGTCCGAGCCGTTGTAGCAGGGCTTGCCCACACACTTCACGCAAACTTGTTTATCTTTGATGCGTAGTTCGATGGGCGCGGTTTGTGAATACAAGCCGATGAATCCACCCACGGGACAGAGATAACGGCAGAAGGCGCGGCGCTCGAAGATGGCGCTCAGTCCGATTGCGACAAAGAGCATGGCAGCCAGGACAATGCCAGTGATGTTTGGGGTAGTGAGCAGGGCACTGCTAAAGAGAGCCAGAAGGAGAAACGAAATGTTCTGCATCCAGATATTGCGGAACATTTTTGGCACACGGAGATTCAACCATTTCGGTCGTTTATCTGGCGGGGCAAGGATCGCGCCGCGTTGCAGCCATTCCCCTGGAAGCGGGATCGGACAGACCGCGCACCAGCCGCGTCCGAAGAAGGGGACCGCGACGAGAATGAGGATCGCCCACCACGCGATCCAAACAAAGACAATGCTGAAGTTGTGACTGCCGACAGGCGTTCCGATGAGTCCCGCAAGGATGGCAAAGATGTAACCGACCAGCATGACGATAAAGACTGCCAATTGCGGGTAACGGCTTTTGAGAGTGTTCTTTATAAAAGGGATACGGGTAAGTTCGATGCGGTTCATGTTAGGAAGCAATATTTCTTTCATCTTTCTTCTTACTTTGATTCAGGAAAGACGAAAGAGGAAAGAAGCCAATGACTGCAAGAGACGCCAACCCTATTGAGCGATAAAGCCAATCGTTTGTGCCAACGGTTATTTTCCCGATCATGAAGGGATGCATGGCTCCGCAAGTGACGTTACAGCGGAAACGGAAGGAACCGGGTTTGTCGGCAACGAAGGTTAACCTGGCGCTTTGTCCGGGGTCAGCTTCGACGGAAATGTCGTAACCATCCACATATAGCCCATGAACAACATCTGTGCTGACCAGTTTGATGGTCACGGTGTCGCCAGCGTTGACCTTCAGTTCGGAGGGGGAATAGGCATATTGGCGCGCGTCCACCTCAAAGGTCCGCTCCTGAGGCGCAACGGCTGGAACTGGCAGAGGCGCGAACGCGACCACCAGTCCAGCCATCACGAGAAGGAGAAGAGAGAAATGAAGGCGCATGAGATTAGGGGATGTTGGAGGGTCCGTACTTGGAATACGTTGCGTCGATGTAAACCCTGGCATCCTGCGGACTTTTGCCGTCCCGCAACATGCGCATCACATCCTGGGTGATGTCCACGCAGATGGAACAGCCGAGGGCATGGTTGTCGAAGGTGATGTTGTTTTTGTCATCGATGTTCGAGACGTAGCAATCGTAATTGGAAGTGTGACCGATGTCGCCGCATCCGCAATAGCAGGGAATGTCCTGCATGATGTCTGGGTTGGCGGTATTGAACTGGTAGGCTTCCTGCACTGCCACAGGCGCGGACTGAACTTCCATTGGCATTTGGTCGAGCGGCATCATGGCAAGATGCGCGTCATCAGGGTTGGAAGTGGAGCAGGCAGAAACCGCAGTAGCGGTCAGCGCCAAAATAACGAGAAGGAAAAGGAACTTTCGGGTCTTTGAAAACATATTGGGTCCTCCGTGTTCGGATGACCCAATAGTAGTCTGACCATTAAGTTATCTCCAGCGCAGTACGGCGGGTGGGGATATACGCCAAATGGCTTATGATGAATGTCATCTGACGAAAGGTCATTTACGATGCTATCACTTGCGCTTGATAATTGTGACGTCCATCGTTCCCTGCTCCAATTACCGCCTGGATCAGCATCTCGGCAGAGACCATATTCTCATCGAAGTAAACTTCCGCCATGCGCATGTTCAACATCACATCAGCGTCATGGACGCCATCCAGTAACAGAAGTCCATTACGTACCCTTGTGGCACAGTTGGGACAGCCCATCCCTGAAACGGACAGCAGGATTCGGTTGGCAGACTGGATGACATGATCCAGCGCGGACTTTTGGATCGGTTCAACGTGACAATTGTCGCTCATAATGGTTTCCTTTTAATTGTGTTGTTTTACGGGATAGTGCTGGACTTTCCTTGCCTTCTCTCCCAATTCGGGCTTGGCAAAGGTTTTTGGGGAACGTTCAAACTGAGCCTGGCATTGCGGACAGCACAGAAAATAGTTCACACCTTCGAACTCGATGGTGATATGGGCTTTGCCGCGATTGACGCGTTTTCCACAGACGGGATCTTTGAATGACATATCGAAACTCCTTGGTTGTGATCTGACGGTTGGATTGTAGAGTCGCTACTGGAATTATTGAAGCGCAGAATGGCTTGATGTAGGAATAAGCAATTCTGCGTATCGCCCTTCTAAAAAAAACAGGCTCCGATTTTTGGAGCCTGTTCCTACTCAACCTTTGATCCTGTAGTTTCGCATCATGCCCGCATCCTCATGTTCGAGATTGTGGCAGTGATAAAGATATATCCCTGTGTAATTCTCGAAGCGCACAAGCACCCGAACGGTTTCGCCTGGCATCACCAGCACGGTATCCTTCCAACCCTCGTCCACAAAGCCGCCGCTCAATTCTTGATACGCGGATTCAAATCCGCGCGCGATCTGCCTCTCAAGCACTTGGAATTGCACGCCGTGGATGTGCATGGGATGCGGCATTTCCATATTCATCATGCCCATTCCCATGCCACCCCCGCTGCCTTCGAGATTGACAAACTCCCAAACTTCCAGGTCGTTCAGCCGCACGATCTCATCCTGCGCCACTGCGTCCATCTCGAACAGGCGGTTGTTGATGGTGTGAACCATGCCCTGCATTGCCAGCCTGAACGAGCGCGGATTGTTTCCATTGACTGCATCGTTCACAGCATGTCGTTCAATCGTGGAGAGTTGCGAGGGCAACGGGTTCACGTCCGCTCCTTTCTCGCCGATCATCAAACGCAGGATGTCGAACGGCGTACCATTTGGCAATCCAGAACTGCCCATCATCCCGCCGCCCATCATGCCGCCTCCACCGCTGAAATCGGTATATGGCAGGCTGACCAATTTCATTTCACTGCCTGCATTTCTTCCGCTGAAATCCGCCCACAACTCCACGCGTTCGCCAGGTCCCATCGTGATGTAGTCGCGGGTCACGGGTGTTTCCAGTAAGCCGCCGTCGGTGGCGATCACGGTCAGGGGTGTGCCATCCTGCCAGGCGAATTTATAGATGCGCGAGTTTGAGCCGTTCAGCAGGCGCAAGCGGTATGCGCTGGCTTTGACATCCAGTGTTGCATTGGGTGAACCATTGACTAAAATCGTGTCGCCCAGAAATCCGATCATCGAATCCATCATGCCGTTTGCCAGATAGACCATTTGGTTTTGCGAATCAAAAATACGATCCTGAATCACCAGCGGCAGATCATACTCGCCCGCAGGCAAACCCAGCGCGGCTTCCTCTTCGTCACTGACGATGAACAAGCCCGCCAGCCCGTAATAGACTTGGGGTCCTGTCAACTGGTGCGGATGAGGATGGAACCAATACATGCCCGCGCGGTTGATCACCTGAAAATCATAGTCAAAACTTTTCCCAGGCGCGACAGCATAGCGCGGATGCCCATCCATCTCTTCTGGAATTTTCAACCCATGCCAGTGGATGATGGTCGGGTCGGGTAATTCGTTGTTCAACCGAACCTGGACTCGTTGTCCCTGTTTCACCCTGAAAATTGGACCCAAATACGAGCCGCTCAACGTTTGGATGAAATCCCCGCCTCCCTCCTTAACCGAAGCCTGATACCGCCAAACGGGCGTTTCCTTCCCCGAAAAAATGGGGAGCGTGCCGCGCCCAGCCGTCAGTTCCGCAGACAGAATCGGAAGATCAGGCAAAGGGGTAAGCGGAGTCGGGAAGACAGGAGCCGCTGTCGGGTTGGTTGAGGCGGACGGGAGAAGTCCGCAGGCGCTGAGGAACGCCCCTCCCGCGCCAAGTCCCATCAGTTTAAGAACGTCTCTCCGCGAAATTTGAGTCGAGTTGGTCATTGTTTTTGCTCCATAATGTATATTCAGGTCGGCAGTATAGTTTGTGCCTATAAAGATAGTGTGAAGAATTCAAAAAGAGAATATCAAGAACGACACCCGAAGTCACCTTCGGATGTCGCTTGAGGAGGAGAGATGCGCCGAACGAAGAATTACTTTTTTTGGAAGATCAATCCAGGTTGCCAGGGTGTGCCAACCTGAACCAGAAGCCAGCGGTCGAGTCCGATCCAGCCTGAGGTTTTCCAGGCAAGGATGAGCAGGATCGAGAGGATCAGGAAGACAGGATTGACAGAAGCCGAGCCCGCCATCATAAAATTCCAATTCATAAAACCGCCAATAAAAGCGGAGAACCAGATGAAGATGCCCAGGATCAGCGCCGCGCCCACCAGCAATTCGCCCACCGCCACGAGTTTGGCGAACCAGACGTAATTGCCGCTGTCCAGCATAAACTGGATGAAATTGCGATACCAGTCGAAGGCGATCAATGGGCGGGCAGGTGCATCGGGAATAACGATGGCGCGCTCCCAGAAGCCCTTCAATGCTTCGCCGCCCTGCATCCAGGCGGGGTTGGTGATCTTGCCCCAACCCGATTCGATCCATTGGTATCCCAGATACAGACGGATGGCAAGCCAGAGCCAGGCAAACGCCTTGCCTTCGAACAGGGTTTTCGTAAAGGGAACATCAGCGAGTTGATATTCCCGGGATAAGGTTTGAGTAGTCATTTTTTCTCCTTTGAGGATGAATTTTGTCTTGCTTTGAACTCATCTTACAACTCCCATGAAATAATCAACAGCGCATTTCGACCTGTTTCGAAATGCGCTGATTTGCTTATGATATTTATCAGGAATGATTTCCTGATTGTCATATTGAATTAATCAAGAGGGTGTTCGATTTCACCAGCCATAAAAGGGTCGGGATTCAAAAGAAATACATCCAAACATGCCTGCGTACAGAAATATATCCTCTCGCCGTGATACTCTGCGCTGGGATATTTGGATGGATCCTTGATTTTTCCTCCACAAGCCGTTATATATTCCGGTTGTGGAGGGGCAGGGAGGATTTCGTTTTGGTCCAACGTCATTGTTTTCCCTTTCCATGATGTTGATTTTCATTCCTGAGCCAGAAGATAGTCACAGCGGTCGCGGTTCCAATCATGCCAGCCAGAACCATCAGACCGGATGCCGAGCCGAATAACATCCTCCATAATACGGCGAAAAAGATCACGCCAATGACAAATGCCGCAATGTAGGAAAGGTTTGGCATATGGATTTTTTCGTGTTTCATTTTTACATGTTCCTTTCGTCATTATTCCACGATCAACTTGCCACGTAACATTCCCATCTGGCATTGGAAGCCATATTCGCCAGATTGTTCGGGGGTGAATTCCAGTGTCACTTGTTCGCCCTCTGGCAGCAAAGCATTCTGATTGAAGTCAGGGAACAACACTTTCTCAGAACACGCTGAACTTTCCTGGCGTGTGAACGTCAACCGCACAGGGCGTCCTTTTTGCACCACGATCACATCGGGTGTGTATCCGCCCTTGACCGTGACTGCCACCTCCTGTGCGCCAGATGCAGATACCGCAACACGCGTCTGCGCCTTGGGGGCAAACCAGAAATACCAGGCGATCAATACGGTCAACGCGATTCCCGAAAGAATCACAAAGATTTGGATTTGAGTCATATCAAGTTCCTTTCATTGCTTGGATGATGGATAACGGACCGAACACCGTGACGAAGTTCTCCGCTTCTTTTATAGACCCGAAGCCTGCCTCTGCCACGAAGCGCGGGATCAAACCGTCGAAGTTATCGGCGGTTTCCTCGAGACGACGCATGTAGGTCGTCATGAAACGTGTCGTTGAAGAATGCGGTGCGCCAAAGTCAAGCACATACAATTCTCCATCTGGTTTGAGCACACGATGGATTTCCTTGAATGCGAGTCGTTTATCGTCCGTGATGAGGTGGTGAATGACCAGGCTGGTGACTACTCTGTCGAAGGTGGAATCAGGATAGGGCAGGGAGGAGGCGAGTCCTTCATCCCATTGAATATCCGAACCGCGAGATTTATCTAGCGCAATTTTCAATACATCAGGGTCGCCATCCACGCCTGTAACCTGCGCGTTCGGATGGATTTTTTTGAGCATGATGGTGAGCGTACCTGTGCCGCAGCCGAGATCGAGAACCTTCATGCCTGGACGAATGTTCGCGTGTTGGATCAACCTTTGTTTAAAAGTTTCCTCGCGCATGACCCATTTGAGCAGAGGATCATACAATGGCGTGAGCCAGCGAAAGCTCAAGGCAGGGATATAACGTTTTTTACCAGATGCTTGCCTCATTTGGTTCGATCCTTTCCCATTGTCTCAACAAGACAATGCAAATAATAAGAACAAGCAACCCCATCACTTGCGCGGCGCGATAACCATCCAGCCAGAGTACACTGTCGCCGCGGAAGGCTTCGAGAAAGACTCGCGCCAGCGCGGAAAGAGAGACGAACTGCGCAAAGCGAATTCCTGGCGCGTGGGCTGGAAGAACTTTTGGAAGCACGAGTGTAAAGATCGCCAGCGCAAGAAAGATTTCATAAAGTTGCGTTGGGTGACGATAATCAGACCACACGTACATTGCCCAGGGGACACGAGACGGCGAGCCGTAGGCATTTCCGCTGAGCAGGTGGGAGACACCAATTGAGATCATGAAGAATGCCAACCCAGGCGTGAGCGCATCCAATGATCGGCGAAACGGAAGTTTCTGACGATATCCATATATCAAGGCTGTGGACATACCGATTAGAAAACCCCCGATGGGAGAAAGCGTGCTTGTGCTCAGCGAGAACAAGCCCAATGGATTTGCCACATAAACTGAGGCGTATTGCGCAGCATAGACAAGCCTTGCTCCGAGAATCCCGCCGAGCAATCCGTACCCAATCAGGTTATTGATTTTCTCCTTGTTTAAACCAAGGCGGGCGGCTTCACGCTCGGTGAATGTTGAGCCGATCCAAAAACCAATGAACAACATCAACAATGGCATTTGAAGCAGGAAGGGTCCAAGTCGAAGGTAAGGGAACATTACTCGCCCTCCCGTAATAGCTCTTCCACCTTGGATTGAATCAATGCCTCGCTCATGGGTCCGCCGACCACAACGGAACGAATTACTCCCTTGCGATCAATGAAGTACGAAGTCGGCAGGGCAGTGATGCGATACAGGTTCCCAGTCGCATTATCGCGGTCGAGCGCGATGGGAAAAGTCAAACCGATTTCTTTTGCAAAATCAGCCGCGGCTTGTTCTGAATCCTGGGCGGTGAGGTTCAAGCCGATCACCACAAAGCCAATGTCCTTGTAACTTCGATACGCTTTTTCGATGGCTGGCATTTCCAGACGGCAGGGTGGGCACCACGATGTCCAGAAGTTGACCAGCACCACCTTGCCGCGTAAATCGGAAAGCGCAACTGTGCTGCCGTCCAACAGGTCGAGGGCGAAGTTGGGCGCAGTGAAGCCTTCTTTGGCAACTGCATCCTGCTGCGCTTTAGGCCGGTCGGGCGAGACGCGCGAGAAAACAGTCCAGAACATTCCGAGAATCAAAGCCCAGGTCATCCACGTGATAAAGCGGGAGTTTTTCATTATGGTGTTCCAGACAGTGATTGCAGTTTTTCCCGCAGCATATGGACAGTGGGAAATCCCTTGACGCCTTCAGGCGTGGAATAGACGCGGCAACTCATCGAATACGTTTCGCGTTCCTCATGCCATAAATCCATACCATCAACACGAAAATGAGGGGAACCGAGGAATTTCAAACGCTCCGCATCTTCATCGGTCTCTACTTTCACCATTTCCACAGAGGCGGAGATTCCCTCCTCTTGTAAAGCAGTCCGAAGACTTTCCAAACCAGCTTCCCAGGAGGGACAACCATCGAAATAGAGAAGTTCAATTTTCATAACAGCTCACTTTACACTAAACTTCGGTCTGAAGCCTCGCAGGCGGTTGGCATTGCCAACTACGGTCACGGATGAGAATGCCATTGCTGCCCCCGCGATCAATGGGCTGAGCAACAATCCAAAGAACGGGAACAATACTCCCATAGCAACAGGGATACCCAACACGTTGTATATAAAGGCGCCAAATAGGTTTTGGTAGATGTTGGTCATGGTAGCGCGGCTGACTTCGATGGCAGTCACCACACCTTTGAGACTGCCCTTGATCAGCGTGATGTCCGAGGCTTCGATGGCGACATCCGTGCCTGTTCCGATGGCGAGACCGACATCCGCTTGTGCGAGCGCGGGGGCATCATTGATGCCATCGCCAACCATCGCGACTTTTTTGTTTTCCGCTTGCAACAGGTGAACGTTGTTTGCCTTATCTTCGGGCAATACTTCCGCCAGCACGCGCGTGACCCCAACCTTGCGAGCAATCGCTTCAGCGGTGCGGCGATTATCGCCGGTGATCATCACAACTTCAATGCCCATACCTTGCAGAGCTTTGATCGCTTCGGCAGAATCTTCCTTGACCGTGTCTGCCACGGCAACAATACCAGCGGCTTTGCCGTCAATTGCGACGAACATTGGGGTCTTGCCATCGTCGGCGAGCGATTTGGATCTATTCTCCAACTCGCCCAGCGCGATGTTCTCTCGGTTCATCAACTTGAGATTGCCAATCAGGATATTTCGTCCTTCAACCTTCGCGGAAACGCCATGTCCAGGGATGGCTTCAAAATCCTGCACATCGGTCAATTCCAGTTTTCGCGCCTGTGCTCCGTCCACAATGGCTTGCGCCAGGGGATGTTCACTGACCTTCTCAACGGATGCCACCAGGCGCAACAACTGATGGCTGTTACCATTCATGGAATTGGTAAGGATGACATCCGTTAACTCAGGCTTTCCCTTTGTAATCGTGCCCGTCTTATCCAACACCACGGTTTGAATGGCTCGCGCAGTTTGCAGGGCTTCGCCAGAGCGGATGAGAATCCCATGTTCCGCACCTTTGCCAATGCCGACCATCAAGCTCATGGGCGTGGCAAGACCCAAAGCGCAGGGGCAGGCAATGATGAGCACGGTTACACTGGTAACGAGTGCATATACCAATTGCGGTTGAGGTCCAATCACGAACCAAATGACGAACGTCCACACGGCGAGAATCATCACGATGGGTACGAAATAACCAGAGATGGTATCGGCAAGACGGGCAATTGGTGCTTTGGAATTTTGCGCGTCCTGCACCATCTTCACGATCTGCGCGAGAGCCGTATCCTTGCCGACCTTCGTGGCGCGGAATTTGAACGCGCCTGTCTTGTTCAAGGTCGCTCCGATCACCTCATCTCCCTGTTTCTTGGAAACTGGCAACGACTCACCCGTCAGCATCGACTCATCCACGGCAGAACTGCCTTCGACGATAACGCCATCCACGGGTATTTTCTCACCGGGACGGACCTGGATCACATCGCCGACCAACACTTCTTCTACAGGCAGATCAAGTTCTTTTCCATTGCGAATCACGCGGGCAGTCTTCGCTTGTAGACCCAACAATTTCTTGATCGCCGCGCTGGATTGTCCCTTGGCGCGTAGTTCAAGTGCCTGCCCCAACACAACCAATGCAATGACAACTGCAACTACATCGTAAAACGGCTCGGATGTCCCTTCAGGAAACACGGACGGAAATGCAATGGCAAACGTTGAATACAACCATGCCGCGCCGGTACCGAGCGCGATCAAGGTGTTCATGTTGGCTGAGCGATGTTTGAAGGCCGCCCACGCACCTGTGAAAAAGTCATACCCGGAATAGAACAACACAGGTAGTGTTGCAACGGCGGAAAGAACCCATGACCATCGGATGGTCTCCATTGACAAATCCCGGATGCCGGGAACGTATTGCGGGTATGCGAATAACAACACCGGAATGGAAACAATTGCCGAGAACCAGAACATTCTCATCAGCCGGATGTATTCACGGGCATGTGCCTCTTCTTGTTTGTCTATTGGCGCGCCAGTCAGCGCAGGACGTGGCTTGTATCCCCAAGCCTCAATGGCTGCATTCAATTGTACAAGGGTTGCCTTTTGGGGGAGATAATCCACGCTCGCTTCCTGTGTGGCAATGTTGACCGTTGCGCTTAATACGCCATCTGTGGACTTCAGTTCATCCTCGATGAACTTCACACAGGAGGCACAACGCAGGTTCTCGATTCCGATTTTGAGATTCGACCCGCCAGGTTGAAACCCCGCCAAGCGGATGACTGCCGCCATTTGCGGAATGTTCACCTTTTTGGAATCATATTCCACCTGCAACACACCCGCACCTGCATTGGTGGTTACTTGATGAACGCCCTCCAGGGCGCGCAAACCAGATTCCAGGGCGGTGACAGGTTTGTAAAACGGCAGATCGGCGACGGGTAGTTCGATGCGGGTGAGCGTCCGTTCGGGATTAAAACCCGTTGTTGCCGAAGTCATCACATAATGGTGCGGGTCGATATCGAACTGTTCCACGCAGGATTGTGAGCAAAAATACAACGTCTGCCCCATGTGTTCGCGCTCGGCGAAGGCACTTTGGGGTTCAATTTCCATTCCACATACAGGGTCACGGACAGTCATGGTTGCCTACCTTTTATAAAGATGCCAATAGTGTATATCCAATAGACGATGGCAGGGAGCGGATTTCAGCCTAGTGGTATATAAGCAAAATAGCCTATCTTCCGACAGGCTACTTTGAGAACGCGAGGTTACTTTACTTCAAGGAATTGCCGCAGTAGGGGCAAGTCTGCCAATCGGCTTGGGTGCCCTTTCCGCAGTTGGAGCAGGGCGTCAGGGATGAGGCTTGGGGAGGATTTCCTGTATTTCGCACCAGGGATGCGACACCAAACCCAATGAGCACGAGGATGCCGATGGGGATGAGCCACATGAAGATCATGCCCAATCCCATTCCGAACCAGCCGAAGGGAGAGTAGCCCCAGTTACCCATCATGCCATAACCGCCCATCATGCCATATCCACGGTTGCCCCATATCATGCCGCCTCCGAAAAGGAACAGAGCAGCAAGAACAGCTACGATGCCAACGATCCACCAGTTACCTTTTTTCATTTTGACTTCCTTTCATAAAGTTTGTCCGCAGTGCGGGCAGTTTTTCCAGTCGTTTTGCGCAGCCTGTCCACATTTGTGGCAGGTACGGCTTGCAACGGGCTTGAGCGCATTGACCAGATTATTGCCAGAAACGCTGTAGACGATCAAACCGACAAGTACTAAAGGGACGATCCACATGAGAAACATACTGTACTCCTTTCGATGATCCAAGAATACCCGGCATGATTAAAGAATGTGTAAAGGCACGGCAAAGAGTGATTGAAGATTTTGTTTCGGCAAATTGTCTAAAATAAAATAACCTGCCCAGTGGGCAGGTTACCTGAGGAGAAGAGGATGGAATTAATGATGATGCGCGTGTTCATGAGTCTTGCTGAGATACTTCTCGGGATCGGCATCAAACGCCTTCTTGCAGCCAAGCGAGCAAAAATAATACGTTTGCCCCTTGTATTCGGATGTGCCGGCAGCAGTAGCGGGGTCGATATCCATGTGGCAAACGGGGTCATGTACAGTGGTTGTCATAAGCTGGTCTCCTTTCCTTTGTATTATGCAATTAATAGACAGCCTCAACGAGAGCCATATTACTGAGGCTCTTATAGGCAATTCTGCCTATTCTATTTCTCGATTTCGCGTCCTGTCTGTTCCCATGCCACCATGCCGTCTTCGAGATTCCAGATATTGGTATACCCGAGCGAAACAAGTTCCTCTGCCGCAATTGCGCTCATGCGACCACTGCGGCAATACAGAACGATCCTTGCATTTTTATCCGCTGGCAACTGCGCCAGATTTTCCGGCGCACTGATCTGGTCGTAGGGAATGGACAGGTCTGTATCGGCAATGTTCCCTGCGAAAGGAGTATGCACATTGACAAGGATAAGATCCGTGTTCTTCAACATCGTGTCCAAATCGACAGGAGTGATGTTTTTATAGGAACCGTCAACGGTTGTAACCTCTTTGCCCGTAATCTCTTCGACGCTGCTCTGGCAGGCGGTCAGTGTCACAAGCAGAAACAAGGATATGAGGAGTATCTGTTTCATGGAATTTTTCCAGCCAACTCAAGATCGATGATCTGTTTGAACGCTTCAAGAGGTTGCGCGCCAACGATTGCCAGCCCGTTGATGAAAAATGTTGGGGTGGATTGAACGCCAAGGTTGAGCGCAAAATCCATATCCTGTTGGATGGCGTCCTTATATTTACCTGAATTGAGACACTCCTCGAAAGTGACTGCATCCAAATTGAGGTCAGCGGCGATCTGCAGGTACAACTCACGCCCAAGTTTGTCCTGATTCTCAAAAATCCTGTCATGGTAATCCCAGAAGGCCCCCTGTTCGTTGGCGCACATCGAGGCTTCCGCCGATGGAAGGGCTTCGGGATGAATGGATGTCAGGGGAAGATGACGATAGACAAAACGGATTTGACCGGGATACGCCGCCAGCAATTGTGCAGCCGTCTCATCCTGGAAGCGTTTGCAGAACGGGCACTGAAAGTCGCTGAACTCGACAATTACGATGGGTGCATCCACCGGTCCCTGGCTGGGAAAGCCTTCGAATGGGATTTCATAACGGGTGAATTGCGGTGCCTGTGTCGCTGCCGGGGCTTCGACAATGGGTCCCTGGGCAACAGATGGATTATTGACAATCGCTTGTTGTGAACGGGGGGCAAGCCCCCAGACAACATAACCCGTCAATATGCCGATGGCAAAAGCCAGTATCACCAGGACCGAATAAAAATGGGTTCGTTTAAAGGTGATGGTATCTTCCGAATTAATGGGGGAATCCATAAGGGTATCTTCTCTAAAAATATTATGATCTTTGTATCGTGTGCCCGCTCAGATAACCAAGATAGGCAGGCACGAGCGGCAGGACGCAAGGTGAAAGAAATGACAATAGACCGGCAAGGATGGCGGTGAAGTATGTCGGCGCGGCAGAGAACAGGGTAAACTTTTCGATATATAGACCATTCTTGAATGCCCAGATCGCTATCAGACTCATTGTGTTCGTAAGAAGCAGAACACCAATGGCAATGATGAAAACACCGCTGGCAATTTTGAAATACTTTTGATAGGGTCGCATGCGTTTGATCCAGCCTGAAGCGCGCTCCAAACCAAGCGCCATCGCCAGGAAGGGAAGCCCCAAACCAAGCGAGTACCCTGAAGATAGCCACATCGCCTGTCCGACCGTTTGCTGGCTGAGCCCCATTGTTAGGATTGCGCCCAGTGTGGCACCAATGCATGGGCTCCAACCTGCTGCAAAGAAAATGCCCATTAACGCCGAGCCACCATAGGTTCCGCGCTGACCTGTGTATTCCGTCCGGGTATCATAATAAAACCAGGGAAGGCGAATTACATCCAGAGTCGCCAGTCCGAACATGATCACGATCACGCCGCCTAATTGCGCGATAACCCGTTTGTATGCGCCGAACAATTGACCCAGCGCCGTCACCGAGCCGCCCCAGCCGATTACAAACACCAATGAGAAGCCGAGGACGAAGAGCAGCGCATGTAAAAATATTTTCAAACGTTCTGTTTGGGATGGAAAGGGGGGAATCGCAGTATCAGAGGTCATGAGTCTTCCTTTTCAATAAGGATATAACATCATGATACGCAAATCCCCGCCCCTGCATGAGCGCAGGATGGCGGGGAAATCGGTAGGCAAAATGGCTTATGACCTTTATCGCTTTACAAGCGAATTTCGATCCTGGTTCCCTGTCCTTGGGTGGACTCAATTCCCAGCCGTGCCCCGATCAGGTCCGCACGTTCATGAATACCGAGCAGTCCAAAATGCCCGTTGGGAGCAAATTCCGTCGGGCTGGCAGGAGCGACAAAGCCGTGGCCATTATCAGAGATCATCAGTGTTATTTCCGAATCAGAATAACGGATGGACAAGTCGGCACGAGTCGCCCCGGAATGTTTAGCCACATTATTGAGCGCTTCCTGCGCAATGCGATATAGCGACAATTCCACCTCGCGCGAGAGACGACGTTCGTTACCGGTTTTTTGAAAATCAACGATCAGAGAATTAACCTGGCTGATCTCCCGCGCCAGCATTTCCAACGCAGTGACCAGTCCCAGATCTTCGAGATAAATGGGACGCAGCGCCCGCGTCAGGCGGCGCAGATTTTCGATGGTCTGCTCCGCCAGATTTTCGAGTTCCTTAAGGGATTGTTTTCCATTTTGATCCTTGACCGATCTCTGCGCCAGTTGCACCCGTTGTTTCAATGCAATGACCGCCTGAATGGTGTCGTCATGCAGTTCCCGCGCCAGTCTGGCACGTTCCTCTTCCTGTGCCGAAGTGATCGCGCCGATGTAATCGTGCAATCCCTCCTGAGCCGCCTGCACTTTACGCGACATTTCGGTCAATTCCATTTGCAGGTGTTGGACCTCAGATATGCCGCCAACTGACTCCTTTATGGCTTCGAAATCCCCCCATGCCAGCGCCGCCGCCTTGGACTCAAGTTTTTGCAGGGGCTGGACGATCTGTTTGGCGCCGAACCAGATGGCAATCAATGCCAGGATGAAGGCAGGCACCATTACCAGCGGAGCCATCTGGGTCAATTGCAGGGAGGGGCTGATCACCATTTCCCATTCCTCCTCCGTGATCAATGCCCAGCCTGCAGTTTCAATGGGGCTATAGGCGACTACATGTTCCGTCGCTTCCTTTTTCACATACAGAACGCCACTCCTGCCTGCCAGAGCTTCCGCCACTCCAGGATGGTCCGCATCCAGGCTTTCGCGTTCGAGCGCACCGCTGACGAACAAAATACGGCGGGAATTATCCAATAGATAGATGGTCACGTGACTGCCCGCCGGGTAGGTGGGTGTCAGGGTTTCGGACGCGAGTGTCTCGGGTGAAAACGCGCCGGCGACAATCACATCGCGGGAGTCAGAATAGGCTGAGATGATGACAAAGAGTTGGTTGGAGTTTGGATCCAGGGTCGGGTCGGAGAAAACAAATTGAGGGCTGGATGAAGAAGCGAGTTTGACCGACCTGGAGTTTTGAGATACCCATCCCCAAAATCTGTCATTCCCCGTTTTCTCGATTAAGTGTCCATCCGTATTTAGAAAGGCAATCCCCCCGTTGAAATCCTTTGCCAGGTCGGTGGTGGTGGCAAATATATCCTTGAAGGAAATATCCTCGGATGCCAGCACCGCCATGCTCGAAACAGTCGCCATGCGATGATGAAGTTCGGATTGCAGCGCTGCGGCGGCGGACTGCACGGCGCGTTCGTCACGTTCCCCGACCAGGGTGCGCATGTCCTGCTGGTGCATGTTGACCCCGCCGAACGCAATGAACAATAACAAAAGCGTCAGCGGCAGAACCGTGACGGCAAAGAGTTGCGTCAGACCGCGCCAGCCTGGCAGGATTCGTTTCATTCTTCTGGAATATTGCCCGAGCTTTGTGAGATCAACCCCAGCGCCACCCCGCGCATGACAGCCTCGGTGCGGCTGTTGGATTGCAGTTTGGCGAAGATGTGCGCAAGATGTCCCTGCACGGTGCGGTCGCTGATATTCAGTTGCACACCGATGGATTTGTTGGTGAACCCCTTCGCCGCGAGTCGCAGCACATCCAGTTCACGGTCAGTTAATGGTTCGACGATCTTTTTTTCCGGTCCTTTGAAGATGGTGGACATCAACTTGCTGGTGATGGATGGATCGAGTGCAGACTTACCTTCATAGACATCACGCACCGCCTGGATCAGCTCATCCGCCTGCCCAGTTTTGAGGACATAGCCATTTGCACCTGCCTGCAAAACCGCCATCACGTAGGGATCATCGTTATAAGCGGTCAGGATTAACACGCCCACTTCGGGCAGATGGGCACGCACCCAGCGTGTGACTTCAATACCGCTGGCTTTGGGCATCTGAATATCAAGCACGGCAACATCCGGCTTGTGTTTTTGGATTAAGACCTGCGCCTCCTCCCCGTCTCCTGCCTCGGCAATGACCTGGAGGTCGGTCGCACTCTCAAGCAGTTGTCGCACCCCTGCACGGACGATATGGTGGTCATCCGCCAGGAGAATGCGTATTTTGGTTTTTGATTTGCTCGATGACTTTGGCATGGCTTAATGTATCCAATTGCTGATTATAAACTTGTGATTGATTAATGAACGGGAAGGCAAGCCAGACAAGACCCAGCCCCGCCAAAAGCCCGGTAAGGAAGCGCATGAGCGAGTTGAACGATCCCAGCGCATCACCGGCGTAAAACGTTGCAGGAAAGGTGTTGTTTGTCAACACTGCCAGCCATGCATTTGTATCACGAAATCCATTTCCGATACCGGCAAAATCGCTGACCATGTGTGTTCCACCATCCAGCGCCATCGGCAGCAGGAGCAGAACAAATCCCCACCAACTCAAAGTCTTTATCGTGTGTCGGAAGGGATACCACAATGCCGCAAAAAGCCAGACGCTGGTATAGAACGAGATCATGCGATCCGACCACGCCACCTTCCAGCCCATCGGTTCGTTGCCGATGAATTGGCGCAGGATCATGGGATTGGATGTGTTCTGCCAGACCGCCTGGATTTCGCCCAGGGAATACATGGTCTTTTCGCCGAACCAAAAGAGGGAGCGTTCCGGGAGTTGGTGGCAGAAGAACGAGTAAATGAAGTAGACCGCCCTGCCTGCACCCGTCCAGCCGATCTGCATGAAAACCGGCGCAAGGAAGGGAACAAATACCCAAACACCATAGATGGTCAGAAAAACGGCAAACCAATGAGTGCCTATCCACTGAAAGGCATTCGTTATTTTAGGGGCATTCAAGGTGGTTGTTGACATTTTATTCCCTCATGGGGCGTTTGGTTCAGGGGCGCGATTGAGGTTGGCGCGGTAAAAAGCTTTGGCTAAATCCATGTCGAAGATCTCGAACCTTTGAATCCGCCCCCAGGAGGTTAATGCGACCGGAACATCAATGGAATTCCAGGGATAGGCAATCAGCTTCACTCCACCCAGGTCGTTAATGACCGTGCGGATCTGTGATTTCAACTCCGCGCATCCCGTCTCATTCAGCAGGTCGCAGTTGTACCAGATGATCACATACCCGTGCTCCAGGTTATGGACAAGATAAGCAGCAGGATATGTATAAATATTCTCTTCATAAAACCCCGCCTGGGCTTCGGTTGCATAATGCAATCCGGATGTTGGCGGGTCGGAATTATATTGTCCCGGGTCAGAGTCGGTGGGGAGATGCGGATCGCTCTTCATAATGGCAACTGCCTCCCCTGCGGCTGGTTTAATCCCCTGCCAGACCATGACTCCAAGGATCACCAATACGGCGAGTCCGGTTCCGCCCCAGATGATGCCTGCAAGCAGTTTTTGTTTTCTATTTCTTTGTTGAATGTGTTGTCGTCTTTGTTTGTTGTTCATGAATTCACTCTGCCGGCTGGAAAGCAGGCGTCACATCGGGTAACGCCTGCCTTCGACGGCTGATTATTGCACTTTGAACTCGATATCTTCCTTGTAATCCAGACCATCCTTGCGGACATACACGGTAATCTTCCAATTGCCGCTCATGCTGAAGTTGGCATTGATGGAATAGCGCCCTTCACCCTGCTCAGTGGCGAGACCGCTCATCCCCATGCCGGTCATGTCCGTGTGGTCGGCAGAAACATCCACAGTCGCACCCTCGATGGGCTTGCCATCTCCATCCGTGATCGTCAGGATCAATTCCATGTTGCCCATCATGGCAGGATTGGGATTGGTCTCAATCTGGATATTTACCGGACTCGACGATCCTGACTCGACCGGGGCGGCAGGCTGTGCGGAGCTGCCGCAAGCCGCCAATACACCTGCCAGTAAAACCAACATACTGATAAAGAACATCTTTCGCATTTTTACTCTCTCCTTGAGTATTTTATTCAACGACTTCGATCATCAACATCAAACCACCTGGTTCAACATTGTCGTTGGTGGTGTGGTGCAGGATGTGACAGTGCAACATCCATTGTCCGGTCTCTGTGGCGACGAACTCAATGTCGTAGCGTTCTCCCGGTGCGACACTGACCGTGTCCTTGGTCAACTGTGCCACCTCGGGGACAGGATGCCCATCCGTCGCCACGATCCTGAAGGGTACACCATGCAGATGCATCGGATGAATGAATTGACCAATGGCAATGAAGCGCAGCCGAACCAGATCGCCTTTCTTGACAGTGATGGTTTCGGTGGCAGGGAAGGACTTGCCGTTGATCGTGAAGTAATTGGGCTCCATCCCACTCATGGGCATGGCGGCATACGTTTGCCCATCCGTCATACGCCATTCCGAGATCATCAGGGTTTTATCCACAACGGGTGGATTGGCATCCGGTTCCTTTGGGTCAATGATGAAGGGCGCATAAAGCCCGGCGCCAACCTGCACATCGCCCTCATAATGCGAGTGATACATGAACGTCCCAGCCGGCTTGGCGGTGAACTCGTAAGTAAACGTCTCACCCGGCTGGATCGGATCCTGGGTAACGCCCGGAACGCCGTCCATTGCATTTGGGACTTCGACTCCATGCCAGTGGATCGTAGTTGGATCGGGTAATTCGTTCTTTACGATCACCCGAACCTGATCACCTTCCGTAACGCGGATCATCGGTCCGGGAACGGTTCCGTTATATGTGAATGCGGTGACGGTCACTCCATCCAGGATTTCCCATTGAACAGCCTTGGTGGTTAACTCAAAGACCTTGACGCCATCTTCCAGGCGGTATTCCAAGGGCTGTCCGCCATCAGCTTCGGTGGCAGGCTGGACGTTGGGAGCAGTGATCGGCTCCATCATATGAGCCGCTTCGGGGTTTTCCATCATCATGCTGCCCGGGGTGGGCGTCCCATCCGCCATACCTGAATTGTCATTATTCATGGGCATGTCCCCATTGGAGGCTGTGGCTGGCGCGCAAGCCGATAATATCAAAGCGAGACTCGTTATTGTAAAAAATAAAATCTTCTTCATTATGGTTCCTCTGCAAAGTTGGAATAGTGCTTGAATATAAGGATTTCCCCTTGATCCATCCAGCGCAATTTGACGCGGGAATCCATAGGCAATATTGCCTATGTGAATATCAGACAGAAACTGCCGCCCTGATATCCAATGCCTCTTTGATGGAGGCGACCAACTTTTTATCTATCCGTTGGGATGGGTCATCGGCAATGGAGAAGCGCGTTTGTCCGTCACTTCCGTGCAGGATCAGTGGGACAGGTTCAGCAGACTCCCCATAAACCATTAGAACAACCATCTGGCAATCACAGTCCGCTGTGCCATGATGCGGGCAGGGACAATCCTGCTGGGTATGTCGCGCGGTATGCAGGTCAAAGGTTTGCAAAGCCCGCAAACCACCTTGCAATAATTTTTTCTTCGCTGCCTGCAAAGCCATGTCGCAGGGCAGATCAACAATCAGGAAGGAAGATGTGGTCATGGAACACCTCTATCATTTGGATGTTCTCCATTGTAGGTATGTTTCCAATCGAATAGGAGAGCCGCGTGGCGTATTCGGGCTTAGGCAATATTGCCTATAAGAAATCCCCTGTCATTGTACCGACAGGGGATTTCTTGGGCTGCAAACTTCAGATTCTCACGGCATGGGCATATTCATGCCACCCTCCGGGATTTCAAGTTGAATTTCCGCAGGGGCATTCCCCGGCGCGGGAAGCGGCGAGAAGCTAATGCCATTGGGCGCCATGCCCGTTGGGACGGTGGCGACAACCGCCATTTTTTCCAAGTCAATGACCGATACCGTGTCTTCATAGATATTCGATATGTAGGCGTATTGGCTCGATGGATCAATCACGACTCCGTGTGCGCCCTGCCCTGTTTCAATGGTTGCAATCACCTGGAAAGTCGCGACATCCACAACCGACACAGTGGTGCTTGGGGTATCCTTTGTCCCCTGATTGGCGGTCAGAACAAACTTGTTGTTGGGGGTCACAAAAACCTGGATCGGACCTCCGCCCACATCCACCTTGCCGACCAGTTCCTGCGCAGCAACGTCCACCTTGCCAAGCGCGTTTTCGCCGTTGAGGGAGAAGTAAACAAACTCCCCGTCGGGCGAAAAGCCCACTTGAACAGGATGCTCGCCAACTTCTATATCGGCGACCTTTACATCCTGCGCGGTGTCAATCACGCTCAGGGTGGTGGATTTGGCATTGGCAACGTAAACCCACATCCCGTCGGGGCTGACGCGCAAACCGTGCGGATACTCGCCGACCGGGATCGTGGCAATGGCAGACATCGCTTCCACATCAATCACAGTGACCGTATTATCCCCGCCGTTCGTGGCATACGCTTTTTTGCCATCGGGTGTCAGCACGATATGTGCGGGCATCATCCCAGTTGGCACGACACCATGAACCTCAAAAGTGACGGCATCGATCTTAATCGCCAGTGAGTCGTGCCCGCTCACCGCCCAGACGGTTTTGCCATCCGGGGCAACCTGTAGGTTGTGGGCGCCCTCGACTCCGGTAAGCGTGGTCAGGACTTGATTCGTTGCCGCATTGATCACGGTAATGCTGTTGCCCTCCTCGTCTGCCACCCAAACTGTTCCATCCAATCCTGCAACGGGTTGATCCGGTTGGGTCTGGGCGGGTTGTTCGGTCATTTCAGGTTTCGCCGGCGCGCCACATGCACTCAAGACAACCGTGGCGATGATCAGCGCGGGCATAATCTTCCAAATCAAAAACTTATTCATATGGTTCAACTCCTTCTGGTTGGATCGAATATCGTCCGCACTTATACAGCACCCACCCTCAAGTTGAACATACGCATTTTTGCCTAATACGTCATGCTTTATCCAAATTACTCACAAATTCGATTTCAAACTTTATCTTCTTCAATTCGAACATATTGATCGGGAACACGTTCAAAAAGATGTTTGCAGACCTCGGAGCAAAAGTAATAAGTCCTCCCTTTGTGAACAACCTGAAAGGGCGGGTTCTTTGGATCGACTTTCATTTCACACACAGGATCGATTTCAAACTCCTGCCCGGTCGGATAAAATTTCCGCATATTAAAACTATTCATGATACTTCTAGTCTCCTATTGGCTCACCGCATGAAGAACAAAAGCGAGCGTTCGATTCGTTTTGAGTTCCCCTCGATCACACATGGAAACTACTTAACGGCTGAAAATCCTACCCGATGAATGTAAAAAACACATGAAGAATTATCGAAGATCAACATAGGCAGTTTTGCCTACGCTTTGTTCAGCCACTTGGCGCAAGACGCCGCCCACTGCAAGGGCTATGATGACACAAAAGGAATATTTTCGATGAAACGATTCTTCATTCCATTTGTGGCATTCCTGCTCGGCTCGGCGCTGATCGCCTCGTTCTACATCGGCATCCTCACCTGGGCGCAGGGCTGGGACTACGCCTCATCTCAATTCATCCGTGACCGTTGGTATGTCATCCCGATCATCCTCGGCTTTGGTATCCAAGCCGCGCTCTATTCCATCCTGCGATTCCGCCTGTTCATTCCAGTTACATCCACAGGACATGCCGGCTCAATGATAGGCGCGAGCGGAGGCACATCCGCCACTGCGATGGTCGCGTGTTGCATTCATCATGTCACCGATGTTTTACCCATTCTTGGTTTGAGTGCGGCGGCAAGTTTTCTCACCCGTTATCAACGCCCCTTCATGCTTATCGGACTCGCCATGAACCTCATCGGAATTGGCGTCATGCTCTTCGTGCTTTATCGTGAACGACAAAAACTTCAACCTGTACTTCTGGAGACAAAATGAAACGACTCTTACTTCCCGCCCTTATTATTTTGACTTTTGTTATCACAGCCTGTTCAGCGACTTTATCCCCGCTTCCAACCCAGCCGCCATCTGATCCTGTTTCGACGGTATCAGCCTCCCCCGAATTTGACTCTGCCACCCGCATGGACGACCAGGGAGCGATTATCTTTGAAGTCACCCCACTTAACTTGGACTCAGCGACTACCGAATCTGTTGAGTTCAATATTGTCCTGACCACCCATTCGATTGACCTGAGCATGGATCTAGCCGCAACTGCAACGCTCTTAACCGATACAGGAGTCAGCGTGAATTCAACCCTCTGGGATGCGCCGCGCGGTGGTCATCATGTGGAAGGAAAATTGATTTTTCCAGCGGCGCAGGATGGTAAATCCATTCTGGATGGAGCGACAAAGCTCACCCTCACCATTACCAACGTGGATGCCCCCACCCGCATCTTTGAATGGGAGTTGAAATAGCAAGAGGAAGAAATGGCGCACAAAACAGATATCAGCCGTCGTGACTTCATCAAATCGGTTGCCGGGTTCGTCGGAATGCTCATCGGCATTGGGATCGGTCTTCCCTCCATTTTGTATCTTCTTTCGCCATCGCTTGAAAAAACGCAAGACGATTTAATCATCGATCTTGGCTCGCTTGAAAGATATCCGATTGGCATTCCAACCCGGTTTGAATTTACCCGCACCAGGGTCAACGGATGGGAACGGACGGCAACCAACTATGGCTTGTTCGTTCTGCGTAAGAGTGAAAGTGAAGTAAGGGTATTCTCTAACATTTGCACCCACCTTGGCTGTCGTGTTACCTGGCATCCTGACCAGGGACATTACATCAGTCCCTGCCATGACGGTCATTTTGATATGGTTGGTAATGTGGTCAGCGGTCCGCCGCCGCGTCCTCTGGATGAATTCACTGCTGAAATAAAAAATGGCAATCTCATTGTTTCCCTTCCGCCTGTAAAGCGGAAAGGGTAAAGGAAGGTTCACATGAATAAACGTCATATCTGGATCATGCTGCTTGGCTGCTTGCTTCCCATTCTGGGTCTGGCAGCTGTCCTGCTCCTGAAAGTCCCCATCAATACAGTCGTCTATGTGGGGCTGGCATTGCTTTGCCCGCTGGCTCATTTTTTCATGATGGGCAACATGCACAATCACAACAGCCAGCCGGACCAGCATCACGATCATTCCGTCCATGACAAGACATCCACTCACTCGCCGTGATTTTCTAAAGATCGCCGCATTGGGCGCCGGCGCACTTGCCTTTCGACCATTTACCTGGCAGGGGATTTCAGAATTACAACAGTCGGAACTGTTGGGGCGTATCACGGTTGGCAAGGTGGATGTATATGCGCGCCCAGATGGGAATGAACAGATCGTGGGCGCTCTGTATGAGGATCAGGTTATCCCCTGGATTCGGGAAGTGGTTGGAACCATGCCCGGCAGGATCAATCAACGCTGGGTCGAGACTCCCTATGGTTACTGATTTTTGAAAAACGTATGTCTTATTTGTTGAACCACTTGAGGCGAGTGCCGAGTAAGCAAGCTTGCAACCGATTTTGCAAGCTGCGGGTTCGAG
>JABRVZ010000037.1:0-101395 GCA_039961775.1 Chloroflexota bacterium | reverse complement strand
GGGGTGGGGGGCTGGTCGTAGCGGGCGGAGATTTCGTTCTGGAGGTAGGCAACCAGCCTCTCTTCCGAGAGCGAAGCGCTGAGGGGAATCTCCACCGGCGGCGGCTGACGGTTCCACAGGTAGTTCCAGAATCCGCCCCAGAAGGAGCCGCCCGTGCGGGCAAGGTCGGCGGCGGCGATCATGCTTTCGATGTTCACCTCGAAGCCAACCACCGACGGGTCAATGTGAATGACCGCGTCGCCGTAGCGCACCTCGATGGGCGAGGAATAGACCTGCAGGACGCGCTCGGCGGCAATTTGCGGGCTGACGCCTCCCACCGGCACGCCGCCGATGGTCATGCCGCTGGGGTAGTTGTTGCGCGTGCGGCTGTAGCCGATGAGCGCCACGATGGTGATGACGATGGCGATGCTCAAAAAGGCGATGGAAATACCGCGTAAAACGGGTACGGAACTGCGATTTCTCAACGTTTCACCTCAAATCAAAGCCTCACCGTCGAAGGTGAGTTTCGTAACGGAAAAAGTATAACACTCAAATTTTTCGTTTGTGCTAGAATACTTTTGCTTTTCGCCAGGAAACTGGCAGATTCCAATATTCCAAAGGACGGGACGATGCTACGCTCCTTTCTCATCTATCTTTCCAAAGCGGCATGGGCGCAGAGACTGGTCACGGGTTGGAGTGTTGCCTGGCGGGCGGCATCCAGGTTCATTGCGGGCGAACAGCCCGAAGACGCCATTCGGGCGGTGCGCGAACTGAACGCCAAAGGCATCAACGCCACGCTCGATCATTTGGGGGAACACACCTCCACCGTCGAAGAAGCCAACAAGGCGGCGGACGATATTCTGGCAATTTTGGATGAAATAGATAAAGCGGGGGTTAAATCCAACGTCTCCATCAAACTGACCCAAATCGGCATGGGCTTGGACGAGGAAATTTGCCGTCAAAACCTTCTGCGCATTCTGGAACAGGCGCGCAAGCACGGCAACTTCATCCGCATTGACATCGAAGACACCCCCTACACCGACCTGACCATCTCCATCTACAAATCCGTGCTGGAGCGCGGCTTCACCCCGCAGACGGTGGGCATGGCGGCGCAGGCATACCTCTACCGCGCCGAAGCCGACGTGAAATCTCTGCTCGAACTCGGCACGCGCTTCCGCCTCGTCAAGGGCGCATACAAAGAACCGCCCGACAAAGCCTTCCCCAAAAAAGCCGACGTGGACGCCAACTACGACCTGCTCACCAAAATCCTGATAGACGCCGCCCTCAAAGCCGAAGCCAACACCCTGAGCGCCGACGGGCGCATCCCGCCCATCCCTGCCATTGCCACCCACGACGAAAAGCGCATCGCCTTCGCCAAACAATACGCCGACAAAGTGGGACTGCCGAAGAACGCCATCGAATTTCAAATGCTCTACGGCATCCGCCGCGACCTGCAGGAGCAGTTGGTCAAAGAGGGCTACCCCGTCCGCGTGTACGTTCCCTACGGCACGCACTGGTATCCCTACTTCATGCGCCGCCTTGCCGAGCGTCCCGCCAACATCTGGTTCTTCCTCTCGAATTTCTTCCGCAAGTAAACGCCGCAGCGAGGGCTGGGATAAGGGAACGTTTATAATGGGGACATGCCCCCCCTTGCCCTCGTCACCGGCGCCGCGCACCGGCTTGGCAAAGACTTTGCCCTGACCCTTGCCCGCCTGGGATACGACATCGTCCTCCACTACCACGCCTCGGAGGACAAAGCGCTTCAAACCCGACTGGAAATTGAATCGCTCTCGAGGAACGTTTTCCCCGTCCAAGCCGACCTGACCCAGCCAGACCAAATTCAAAACGTATCCTCCCATCTTGACGACATCCTTCAACCTTCATCCTCCACCCTTGAAGTTTTAGTCAACTCCGCCGCCTTCATGCCGCACGGAGACGTGAACTCGCTCACCCTCGAAAACTGGGACGCCGCCCTCGACCTCAACCTGCGCGCTCCCTTCCTCCTTGCCCAAGCCTGCGCCCAAAAAATGACCGAAGGCGGGCTCATCGTCAACATCACGGACGTGGGCGCGCAAAAAGCATGGAGCCGCTACCCGTCCTACACCGTCAGCAAAGCCGCGCTCGAATCGCTGACCCGCGTCCTCGCCCGCGCCCTCGCCCCGAAAATCCGCGTCAACGCCATTGCGCCGGGCTTCGTCCTGCCATCGGATGTGGTCACGGCTGAGGAGTGGGAACGGCTCATTGGGCGGATTCCGCTCAAACGTCCCGCAAGAAGCGAAGAGGTGACCTCCGCCCTTGAGTTTTTGATTCGCAATCAATACATCACCGGGCAAACCATCGTCGTGGATGGAGGCTATTCGTTGGTGTAGAGGCGGAATGCTCCCGCCTGTCTTTTCGAGGAGAAAACCATGTCCGAACTCAATGACCTTGCCGAAAAACTCAGAACCGAAGGCGAAAAATTCTTTGCCCTGTTCGCCGGCTTGACCGACGACCAATGGCAGGCGCAGGTGTACACCGAAGGCGAAACGTGGACGGTTCGCAACGTGCTTTCGCACTTCGTCACCTCTGAGCGCGGATTGGTGCGGCTGTTCGAGCGCATCCGCCTGACGGGCGAGGGCGTCTCGGATGATTTTTCGATTGACCGCTACAACGCTGCCCAGCAGGAAAAGACGAAGGACTTGTCGCCGCAGGAACTTCTCGAACAATTCAAAGCCGTCCGCGCCGATTCAATTGCCTGGACCCTCTCGCTGAGCGAAGCCGACCTCGACAAACAGGGGCGGCATCCCTACCTCGGCATGACCACCCTGCGCGAGATGATCAAGATGCTCTACCTGCACAACCAGATTCATTACCGCGACATGAAGAAAGCCTTGAAATAGATACTGTCCACTGATTGCTCTGTTGCAAAGATGTGTTTTGAAGCGTACTGGGCGTTCTCTAACGCCCGAAGTTGCGCTAGAGAGCGCAAAATACGCAAGATTTTTGAATGATTGCAAAAGAGCATCCACTGATTACTGATTACTTGTCCACTGATTACCGATCACTATGCACCTTTCCCCCTTCAAACTCGAACGCTACTTTGCCAAATACGAGTTCGCAACCGAATACCTGCTCTGTTCTTCGGATTGCGAAGCCATGTCCATTGCGGATTTGCTTGCTCTCGAAGAAGGCGCGGCGGAGAGATTTCAACACGTCTGGCTCGGATACACCGAATCGCAGGGAAGCCCCGCTCTGCGGCGAGAGATTGCCAAAATCTACGAAACCATCCAGCCTGAGGAGATTCTCGTCCACACGGGGGCGGAGGAGGCGATTTTCCTGTTCATGCTGGCGGCGTTGAAAGAGGGCGACCATGTCATCGTTCACGCGCCGCATTACCAGTCGCTGAGCGAAGTGGCGAAAGGCATCGGCTGTGAGGTCACTCCCTGGCTGGCGCGGGAGGAGAATAACTGGGCGCTCGACATCCACGAATTGCGCAAACTTCTGCGCTCGAAGACCAAAGCAGTGATTGTCAACACGCCGCACAACCCAACCGGCTACCTCATGCCGCGCGAAGACTACGAAGCGCTTCATGGATTTGTTCAGGAATACAGTCTGCTTTTGTTTTTCGATGAGGTCTATCGAGAGTCCGAGTATGACCCGTCGGAGCGCCTGCCTGCCGCCTGCGACATGGGCAAACACGCCGTTTCCCTCGGCGTGACATCCAAGACGTACGGTCTCGCTGGTCTGCGCATCGGTTGGATTGCCACGAAGAACAGGCGACTCTACGAAAAAATGGCGTCGCTCAAGGATTACACCACCATCTGCAACTCCGCCCCGAGCGAATTCCTCGCGGAAGTTGCCATGCGCCACCGCAGCAAACTCATTGCCCGCAACCTCGGCATCATCCAGAACAACCTCGCCATCATGGACGACTTCTTCGCCCGCCGCGCCGACCTGTTCTCGTGGGTGCGTCCACAGGCAGGCTCGATGGGCTTTCCCAAGCTCATGCGCGGGGAAGTTGGGGAATTTTGTGATAAGGTTGTCCGTGAAGCGGGCGTCCTGCTCCTGCCCGGAACGATGTACGACGACACCGGCAACCACTTCCGCGTGGGGCTGGGACGAAAGAATCTTCCGCAGGCGATCAAACGGCTGGACGAATTCCTGTCAACTTCTTTGGCTCACTGATTACTGATGACTTCCCTCCTCAAACTCACCCGCCCCCTCCACCTGCTCTTCGCCGCGCTGACCTACCTTCTCGGCGCGGGCATCGCCGACTACCTCGGCGTTGCATTTCACCCTGCTCCCTTCTGGCTTGGGCTGTTGGGCGTCCTCCTCGCCCAGATGACTATGTCCCTCCTGCCGGAAATCTTCCGCCTTGATACCGAGCCGCTTGCCGAAGGCGAAACCCGCCGCGAACGGCAAACCCTCCGCAACAACCTGCTCTCCGCCTCCCTTGCGTCTCTTGCCGCCCTTGCCCTCATCTTCTACGGCTTATTTGTCACGCGGCAATTGCCCTTCTCCTCGTTTCTCTTTCCTGCCGTCTCGCTCGCCCTCCTCCTTGCTCATGCCCTCCCGCCTTTGCGCCTCTCCAATCGAGGCTTTGGCGAACTGTTCCTTGCCATTCACCTTGCCTATGTCATCCCCTCCATTGCCTTCATCTTCCAGGCAGGGACCCCTCACCGCTTCCTCGCCGTCGCCATCCCGCTCACCTTCCTTGCCTTTGCCTGCCTCATCGCCTCGGACTTCCCGACCTTCGCACAAGATCGCAAATACGGCCGCGTCACCTTCCTCACCCGTCTCGGCTGGGAGCGCGTCGTGCCGCTTCACCACATTTTTCTCATCTTTGCCTACATCTTTTTCCTCGCCATGCCTGCCTTTGGACTCACCCTGCCTTTGCTGGCTCCCGCCTTCCTCACCCTGCCCTTTGCCCTCTACCAAATCCTCCAACTTCGCAACATTGCCCTCGGCTTGCCGCCCAACTGGAAAATCCTCCAGGCAACCTCTACCGCCGTATTTGGGCTGACCGCCTACTTTCTCGCTCTCACCTTCTGGCTCCGCTAACCTGACACTTGACACCTGACACCTCCCCATGCCCGAATTCCTGACTCTCCTCCCTCCCGACGAAGCCCGCAGTCTCCTGCTCTCGCATCTCTCCCCGCCGACGCCTGATTCTGAACCCATCAGCGCTGCCAACGCCTTGAACCGCATCCTCGCTGAAGACATCCGCGCCCCGCACCCTCTTCCCGAATTCGAGCGCACCAGCGTGGACGGTTACGCCGTCCGCGCGCGCGATACCTTCGGCGCATCCGACTCCCTGCCCGCCTACCTGACCCTCATCGGCGAAGTGCCCATGGGCGACGCCCCTGCCTTCGAACTTGGAGCGGGGCAATGCGCCCTCATTCACACCGGCGGCATGCTCCCCAAAGGCGCGGACGCGGTGGTGATGCTGGAATACACCCAGTCTGCCCACAAAAACGAAATCGAAATCTCCCGCGCGGTTGCCGAGGGCGAAAACGTCATCCACATCGGCGAAGACGTGGCGCAGGGACAACTCATCCTGCCCAAAGGCACGCGTCTGCGCCCGGCGGAAATCGGCGGCTTGATGGCGCTGGGCATTACCTCTGTGCGCGCTGCCCGCCCCGTGAAGGTTGGGCTGATCTCGACGGGCGATGAGGTAATCGAGCCGAGTCAGTCTCCGCGGCCGGGGCAGGTGCGCGACATCAACTCCTACTCGCTGGGGGCGCTGGTTGAAAAAAGCGGAGGCGTTGCAAAACGCTATGGGATCGTCAGCGACCAGTTTCAGGCGTTGAAAGAAGCGGCGGCGCAGGCGCTGTCTGAATGCGATGCAGTCATCATCACTGCCGGCTCGTCCGCTTCCACCCGCGATATGACCGCCGAAGTCATCCGCTCGCTGGGCGAACCCGGCGTCCTCGTGCATGGAATCAACACCCGCCCCGGCAAACCGACCATCCTCGGCGTGTGCAATGGCAAGGCAGTCATCGGACTGCCCGGCAACCCTGTGAGCGCGCTGGTGAACGGGTATTTGTTTGTCGTGCCGGTGATTGAAAAACTTTTGGGCGTTCTCCCCAAGCCCAGGGCGGCAGTGCAGGCGCGCCTCACTGTCAACCTGCCTTCGCAAGCCGGGCGCGAAGACTGGTGGCCCGTCAAACTAATCGTAAATCGGAAATCGGAAATCGGAAATCGTAAATCGGAAATCGTAAATTATGAGGCTGAGCCCATCTTCGGCAAAAGCAATTTGATATTTACGTTGGCAAGCGCCGATGGTTTGCTGCGCATTCACCCTGACGCAACCGGCTTGAGCGCCGGCGAGATTGTGGAAGTGCTGTTGGTTTGATCATTGCCACGGCAGTTTGTTCAAATCCACGTTGCCGCCGCTGAGGAGTACGCCCACCTTCAAGCCGCTCAGGTCAATCTTCCTTTCCCACAGCACACCCACCGTCACCGCCGCCGACGGCTCGATGACGATTTTGGCGCGCTCCCACACGAACCTCATCGCTTCGATAATTCCCCGCTCGCTCACCGTGACGATTTGTTCGACGTTTTGGCGGATGATGGGGAAGGTCAGCGCGCCGAGCGAAGTGAGCAAACCGTCGGCGATTGTTTTGGGGTTTACCGATGGGATGATTTTTCCCTCTTTCATCGAACGATAGGCGTCGTCTGCCATTTCGGGTTCGGCGCCGATGACGCGGACGTCCGCTTTGAGTCCCTTCGCCGCGATGGACGTTCCGCTCAACAGGCCGCCGCCGCCGACGGGCGCAATGACGGCGTCGAGGCTTGGGATGGAATCAAGCAACTCGAGGGCGGCAGTTCCCTGTCCTGCGATGACGCGTTCGTTGTCGTAAGGATGGATGACGGTCGCGCCCGTCTCGAGCCTGATTCTCTCCATCGTGCTTTCCCTCGCCTCGAGCGTCGGCTCGCAAAACGTGATTTTGCCGCCATAGCCCGCCACCGCGTCTTTTTTGACCTGCGGGGCGTTATCGGGCATGACGATGTAGGCGGGGATGCCGCGCAGTCTCGCCGCCAGCGCCAGAGCCTGGGCGTGATTTCCCGAGGAGTGCGTCACCACGCCGCGCGCGGCTTCCTCGTCGCTCAGCGAGAACACCGCATTGCACGCGCCGCGAAACTTGAAGGCGCCCACCTTTTGCAGGTTTTCGCACTTGAGGAACACCTGCGCATCCACGCGCCGATTGAGGCTTTCGCAGGTGAGGACAGGCGTCCGATGCGCAAAGGGACGAATGCGTTCGGCGGCTTGCTGAACATCATGCAGAGTAACTGTCATTTCTTCTCTCTTTTATCACTTATCCTACACGGTGGCGTGAGATTTATCTCGCGGTTTCAGGCGACATGAATGTCGCGGCACAGAAAAACTGCGTAACATCAGATACTAATATCCTCTCTCGAAGTCAACCTGATACTTCAAGGGTTTGCCTTCAAGATAAAGGCGGTAGTTCTCCGCGAAGACTCTGGTGATGTCTTCGGGATAACTCTTGGCGGAGGAATGGAAGGTCAGATACAGTTTGGGCGTCGTCCAGAAAGGGTGGTCGGGCGGCAGGGGTTCGGGATCGGTGACATCTAACACGGCGGCGGCGAGTTTGTCCTGAGTGAGCGCTTCGATGAGAGCAGAATCATCCACCGCGTTCCCGCGTCCCACGTTGATGAGAACCGCATGCGGCGGCAGGGAGGCAAGCAGGCTTGCATCCACGATGCGGTTTGTGCCTTCTGTGCGGGGTAGTACGCAAACGAGATAATCCAGCCCTTTTGCAAATTTCAAAATGTCGGGCGGATGGAAGTAGACGTCCACCTCGCTGCAGTCTTCGCTGGCGCGGGTGAAGCCCCAGACCTTCATCCTGAAGTGTTTTGCCGTCAGCGCAAGGTGCGCCCCGATGGAGCCGACGCCCAGCAGCCCAAGCGTCTTGCCGCGCAGCAGCCCCGATTCGGTGCGATCCCAGTGTCTTGTCTGTTGTGCCCGGAAGCGCTCGAAGATTTTCTTCTCGTGGGCGAGCAGATACCCGAACACGTATTCCGACATCAGGTCTCCGAACACGCCGCGGGCGTTGGTCAGCACGTAATCGCGGCGCTGCCCAGGCTCGACCAGATACTCTACCCCCGCATAAACGGATTGAATCCACTTCAGGCGGGGCAGGCGCGGAAGCAGGTCACGGATGCCGCGCGGCTCGCCGAGGACGATGTCACATTCGGCGGGATCCGTCACAATTTCCAAATCGGGCAGGTTCGCCTGCTGGAAGCATTGAATGTACTTGTCCGCTTCGCGGGAGATAACGAGGAGTTTGGGCATGTGATCAGCGCACCAGCCTTGTCGCAAAGATGAGCGCCACCGCGCCGCCCACCGCCACGAGGAATCCCGTCAGGCTGAATCCCTGCGGGACGGCGATGCCCAGCGTATTCAAAATCCCCGCGCCGACGAACGCGCCGAAGATGCCGATGACGATGTTGGCAAGCGCGCCCATTTTGCGGTTCTTACCCGTCAGGATACTGGCGACCCATCCCGCCAGCGCGCCAAAGATGAGCCATGCAATGAAGTTGATCATGTGTGCCTCCGAATTTTTTTGACCCGCAGATGCACACAGATTCACAACTACGTTCGTCCGTGTGCATTCGTGGTGAGTTTACCTGCGTATCGTCGCTTTTCTTTCTCGATCCGCCCCAATTCACATTCATCTTGTGGTCAGCGTATCTGTTTCAAAAACTCCACGGGCGACACTGCCTTTACAGGCGATTTTCTAAAATCCCTCAAATTGCTCGTAACAATAAACTCCAACCCTTCGGCGAGCGCGCTGGCGACATTTGGTTCGTCTTTTTGTTGGAGGCGATGGATAAAACCAAACCTTGAAGAACAGCTGAACATTATCAGCACTGTGCATGGGCGTTGGTTTTATCGCAAGAATGGCACACAGCAATGTTTAGGGACCAATTAGATAATCCTCTGGCTCAATTTCAGGGAGCACATCACATGACACTGCGGGACCGTCAACTAGATATGACCAAGTAATATCAATAAATCCCTTTCCATATTTCTCGACAACATGGATACAACCTATTTCTGATGTGTACCCATCTAACACGGCGCCACATACATACAGAACTCCGTCATCACGGATTGGATATGCTCTCCAATTGATTGGACCATATTTATTTTTGAGCGAAGGGTCAAAGTTTAGATTTTCCTGATAAAAGCCAACAACTTCCGAATAAGTATCATCTGTTTCAAAGGAATAAATTTTCCCTGACTCTACGTCCAACTTGGCACCATCAGGATATCCAATTGGTGTGCAAGGTGTATTAGTTGGAGCCGCAAAGCATGAATATAAATACATGCTGCTTAATGCACACATTAACAAGATACTCAGGGTAAGAATTAATTTACGTCTCATTGGTCATCTGCTATTAAATCGACAATTAATGAACCTATCTTGTTCATCATTTCCGTTCCATGAGGAACATGTCCTACTAAATGAAACCAAGAAATAATTGCGGTTTTGAATCTGGCGGAATAAAATGGGACAGTTGCTGAAATTGCTTGCCCACAAAGAGGTTGTCCATGCGCCTGCCAGACCGCCGCCGCCTGCACACCTGACGGCTCACGCGCCAGCAGGGTGTCGAGAATCACGTTTGTATCCAACAGGGCGCGAATCATTTGTATTTCTCGACCAGATAATCCGCGTATTCCTTCCTGATTTGTTTATTGGAAGGAAGCCGTCCAGTTTTGGGACGGAGCGCCCCGTAGAGATGCTTCAATGTGCGCTTTCGCTTCACCGCCGAACTCTCAGCCAATGAATCTGCAAGCATTTTCATCAAAGCCAATTTCTCGGCTTGCGACATTCGCTTGATTTGCGTCACAACCTGCGCATAAGTCATCTCATACTCCTTTCGCCACTATTTTACACGCTTACCGTCGTATCGTCGCCTCTCTCTCTGGACCCACCCCGATCCACTTCACAGGGACACCCGCCGCGACCTCGATCATCTTAACGTAGTTTTGGGCGTTCGCTGGCAATTCCTCGAATGACCTTGCCTGGCTGATGTCCTCGCGCCAGCCAGGGACGGTTTGATAGACGCACTCGACTCGGTCCAAGCCATACGCATCCACGTCCGCGTAACGGACGGCTTTTCCGTCCAGTTTGTAGTTGACGCAGACTTGAATTTGCTCCAGTCCGCTCAGGATATCCAGTTTGGTCAGGCAGAGTTCGGTGACGCCGCTCAACTCGACGGCGGTGCGCACCAGTTCCAGGTCCAGCCAGCCGACGCGGCGGATGCGCCCCGTCGTGGCGGCGACTTCGCCGAACTTCCCGTATGCCTCGCTCTTCGTGTCGTGGATTTCCGTCGGCATGGGTCCCGCGCCGACGCGCGTGGTGTATGCCTTCGTCACGCCGACCACGTCCGTGATGTAGCGCGGCGGGATGCCCAGCCCAGCCGAAGCGGCGGAGGGAATCGTCGTCGAGGCGGTCACGAACGGATACGTTCCCCAGTCCGTGTCGAGGAAGGTTCCCATCGCCTGTTCGAGCAGGAAGTTTTTGTTCGCCTTCAAGCCCGCCTGCACGATGGGGAACAACTCCTTGATGTAGGGTTTGAGTTTTTCGTAGTAGCCGCGATAAGCCTCGCGCACTTCCTCGTACTTCAACGCCTCCCCGCCCAACGCAGCGATGATTTTGTTCTTCAAATCCAACTGCACCTTCAGCCGCTTCTCGAACGCGTCGCTGGCAAAATCGCTCCAGCGGATGCCGTTGTAACTGACCTTATCCGCAAACACGGGACCGATGCCGCGCCGCGTCGTCCCCGTCGCGCCCGCGCCTTTCGCCTCCTCGTACAAGCCGTCCAGAATTTTGTGATAGGGCATGATGACGTGCGAACGCGGCGAGACCCACAGCCGCCCGTCCACGTTTACGCCCGCTTTGTTGAGCGTCTCGATTTCCTCGATCAGCACGGCGGGGTCAATTACCACACCGCCGCCGATGAGCGCCGTTGTGTTTTGCGCGAAAATACCCGACGGCACGAGATGAATCTTGAACGTCCCAAACTCGTTGATGACCGTATGCCCTGCGTTGTTTCCGCCGTTGAAGCGCGCCACATAATCTGCCCGCTCCGCCAGGAAATCCACCGCCTTGCCTTTCCCCTCGTCGCCCCATTGCGTGCCAACCACTGCTGTAACAGACATCTGACCTCCGATTTTTCCGTTTGCGCTAGAGAGCGCATACTACGCGGTATTTGTTGTGTGTACTCGGCGGTCTCTACCGCCGACCTTCAACCTTCGACTTCCGACTCCCGAATCACATCATCCGTCAACTCGACTGCCAGCCCGATATACGACTCCGGCGAGAGACTCATCAACCTCCCGCGCGTTTTCTCGTCTACATCCAGCGCCTCCACCCAGACCCGATAACTGGTACTGTCCATCGAGCGTCCCCTCGTCTGTGACTTGAGCGACTCGTACGCGTCGCTGCGTCCCGCCGCGCGCAGGATGGTCTGCGCTCCCTCGCTGACGACCTCCCAATGCGCCTGCAACTCCGCTTTGACCTTTTCCTCGTCCGCTTCCACACGGGACATGCCGCGTGTGAGGTTGTTCCATGCCAGGAGCGTATGTCCCAGCGCCACGCCGAACGTACGCCGCACCGTCGAATCGGACAGGTCACGCTGCAGGCGGGAAACCGCGAGTTTCTGGATGTAGTGGGCAAGGAGCGCATTGGCGAGACCGAGGTTGCCCTCCGCGTTCTCGAAGTCAATCGGGTTGACCTTTTGCGGCATCGTGGACGAGCCGACCTCGCTCTCGACGACTTTCTGCCTGAGCCACCCATCGCTGACGTACCGCCACATGTCCTGTGCGTAGCCAAGTAGTATGGCGTTGGTCAGTTGCAGGGACTGGAAGTAGCGCAGCCAGTTGTCATAGGGCAGGATTTGGGTTGTGACGAGGTTGGGTTCCAAACCGAGGCTTTGGATGAAGTTGCGGCTGAAGGCGAGCCAGTCAATGTTGGGGAAGGCGGCGTGCAGGGCGTTAAAGTTGCCGGCTGCGCCTGTGAGTTTCGCTTCGAATTTGTGGCTGGCAATCTCCTCACGGCATTTGAGGAGACGGGCGAGATACACCGCAACCTCTTTGCCCAGCGTGGTCAGCACGGCGGGCTGACCGTGAGTCCGTGCGAGCATGGGGAGGGCGCGGTATCGCTTTGCAAAGTCACGCAGGGAGGCGAGGAGGGCGTCGAGCGCGGGGAGGAGGACCTGGTCGCGCGAGCCGCGCAGGGCGAGGGCTTGGGCGAGGTTGTTCACATCTTCGGAGGTCAAGCCGATGTGGAGGTAAGGGTGAAGGTCGGCGGGGAGGCGTTCGCGCAGAAAATATTCGATGGCTTTGACATCGTGCCGCGTGGTTTTTTCGTATTCCTGAATCTTGCGCGCGTCTTCGTCCGTGAAGGTGTCGAGGGAAATGCCTGGGGGTGGGCAAATGCCGATTTTGGAAAGAGCAGATAAAAAGTCCAGTTCGAGGCGTGCGCGGGAACGCAGATAGGCAAATTCGGAGAAGAAGTCCCGAAGCGGGAGGGTTTCCTTTTCGTAGCGTCCATCCAGAGGGGAAAGAGCGTGAAGCGCCATCATCAAACATTATATAATACCCGAGCCGCAAATGGCGATAACAAGAGCCATTTGCGGCTGCAATGGGTATAATTCGAGCGGTTCGTTCTCATAAGAGTCGGCGTTAGAGAACGCCGAGTACGCAAAGGCGCACAGGACACTACGCAAAGGCGCGCAGGATGCTACGCAAAGGCGCGCAGGACACTACGCAAAGGCGCGCAGGACGCTATGCAAAGGCGCGCAGGACACGTTCTCTAACGTGTCGGAGATTTTTGGAGGCGGTATGAAAATTTTGCCCGATGTGGCTTTGACTTACGATGACGTTTTGCTGGTGCCGCAGTATTCCGATGTGGAGTCGCGGCGGACGCTTTCGACGAAGAGCTGGCTGACGCGCAAGATTGCTTTGCAGTCGCCGATTGTTTCGGCAAACATGGATGTGGTGACCGAGAGCGAGATGGCGATTGCGATGGCGCGCCAGGGCGGGATCGGAATCATCCACCGCTTTATGACGATTACCGAGCAGGCGCGGCAGATCGAACGCGTGAAGAAGGCGGAGTCGTTTGTGGTGGATCAGCCGATTACGATGACCGACCGTCAGACGGTGGGGGAGGTGAAGCGCATTGTGGAGGAGACAGGCACGGGCGGGATTTTGATTCTCGATCAGGACGAGAAACTTGTCGGCATCGTCTCGACGCGCGATTTGTTGTTTGAAGGGGATGACGGCAAGCCTGTGACCGAAATCATGACGCGCGAGGTGCACAGCGCCGCGCCAGGCACGTCGCTGAAGGAGGCGGAGCAGTTGCTGCACAAGTTCCGCGTGGAGAAACTGCCGCTCGTGGATGCCGATGGCAAGGTGGCGGGGTTGATCACGCTGAAGGACATCATGAAGATTACGCAGTATCCCAAGGCGACAAAGGATGCGAAGGGGCGGCTGGCGGTCGGCGCGGCGGTGGGCGTGCGCGACAAGGAGATGCGCCGCGTGGAGGCGGCGTTGACCGCAGGCGCGGACTGCATCGTGGTGGACATCGCGCACGGCGATTCGCAGTTGGAAATCGAGATGGTCAGGAACATCCGCAAGCATTTTCCTGAAGCGCAAATCATCGGCGGGAACGTGGCAACGGCGGACGGCACGAAACGTTTGATTGACGCGGGCGTGGACGCGGTGAAGGTCGGTGTGGGACCTGGTTCGATTTGTATCACGCGGCAGGTGGCGGGGTCGGGGGTGCCGCAACTCACGGCAATCATCGAGTGCGCGGAGGCGGCGCGTCCGCACGGAATTCCGATTATCGCGGATGGCGGTATCCGTCACCCTGGGGATGTGGCGAAGGCGATTGCGGCAGGCGCCAGCACGGTGATGGTCGGGTCTCTGCTGGCAGGGACGGACGAAAGCCCAGGTCTCATCATGACGCGGCGCGGTCACCGCTATAAGGCGTCGCGCGGTATGGCGTCGCTGACGGCGAACATCGAGCGCAACAAACGCGAAGGCAACGATTTGACGCGGGAGGAAATCGAGGAGTACGTTGCCGAGGGCGTCGAGGCGGCGGTTCCGTATCGCGGCAAAGTGCGCGAGGTGCTGACTCAACTGGTCGGCGGGCTGCAGTCGGGGATGAGTTACAGCGGCGCGCACACCATCGAGGAATTTCAACAGAAAGCCATCTTTGTGCGGATGACGGGCGCGGGGCTGAAGGAGTCGGGTCCGCATGATGTGGAGGTGTTGGGTTAGAAGGTTTGAACGTTTGCACGTTTGAACGTTTGAAAGTTGGAAGGTTTTCGTACCCGAGCCCATCAATTTGTCAACCTGCTAACCTGTCAACGTTTCAACAAGATTGGAGATTACCATGACCAACAACACACAACAATGGATCGAAAAAGACAAGAAGCAATTACATCCCGTGTATCATCCCAAGTCGCACGCCAATCCGCTGGTGATCGAACGCGGCGAGGGCGTGTGGCTCTATACCACCGACGGGCAGAAGATTCTCGACGGCATGGCGGGACTGTGGAACGTCAACGCGGGGTACGGACGCGAGGAACTCGCCAAAGCCGCCTATGACCAGATGAAGGAACTGGCGTTCACCTCCAATTTTTCGGGGATGACGAATCTTCCCTCCATTCGGCTTGCGGATAAACTCGCAGGCTTTGCCTACCCTGGGCTGAACACCACCTTTTTTACGTCGGGCGGCTCCGAATCGAACGACTCGGCGTTCAAGACGGCGCGCTACTACTGGAAGCGCAAGGGCAAGCCGACCAAGTACAAGGTTATTGCGCGCAAAGGCTCGTATCACGGCGTGACGCTTTCCGCCACGTTCGCAACGGGACTGGAAAAATATCACGCAATGTTTGGTCCCGCGCCCGATGGATTTGTCCACATCCCTGCGCCGAATCCGTACCGCTACGAGGGCGAGTTGAAAGCAGGCGAGACGGTCGGTCAGGCGGCGGCGCGGGCGCTCGAAGAGGCGATTCTGCGCGAAGGAGCGGATACGGTTGCGGCGTTCATCGCCGAACCTGTGATGGGCGTCGGCGGCGTAATCGTCCCGCCCGAGGACTACTTCCCGCTCGTCCGCCAGATTTGCGACAAGTACGAAGTGCTGTTCATCGCAGATGAAGTCATCACGGGCTTCGGGCGCACGGGCGAGTGGTTCGCGCTCAAGCATTGGAACGTCAAGCCCGACATCCTTTCGTTCGCCAAAGCCATCACCAGCGGATACGCCCAACTGGGCGGCATCCAAATCTCGGACGAAATCCGCGAGACGATGGAGTCGGCGGCGGAGTCCGAGGCGTACATGCACGGCTTCACGTACTCGGGTCACGCCATGGCGTGTGCGGTGGGACTGAAGAATCTCGAAATCATGGAGAAGGAAAACTATCCCGCCCGCGCAAAGGAACTCGGAAAACGTCTGCTCGAAGGCTTGAAGTCGCTGCTCGAATTCCCGTTCGTCGGCGATGTGCGCGGACTGGGTCTGGTGTGTGGCGTGGAAATCGTCGCGGATAAAGCCGCCAAAACGCCCGACCCCGCGATGGCGATGAAGATCTTCAAAGCCGCGCAGGAACGCGGACTCCGCTCGCGTCCGCTGGGGAACACGCTGGCGTTCTCGCCTCCGCTGATGATCAACGAAGAGGAAGTGGACGAAATCGTCAAGCGCCTCGGCGCAGCGATGGATAGTGTTGGTGGTTAGTAATTGGTAAATTGGTGGTTGGTAATTGGGGATTGGTAATTACCAGTTGCCAATTACCAATCCCAAATCGTAAATCGTAAATCGCAAATCGTAAATCGCAAATCGAAATGTCCGTCTACCTCCACGACATTCCCCTCGCTCAAGCCCAAACCCGCCTCCAGCAGGCGCTTCAAAACGCGGACCTGTGGCGGGTTCTTGGAACCGAAACCATCCCCCTCGACGAAAACGCGCTGGGACGCGTCACCGCCGAGCCGATTTGGGCGAAGGTTTCCTCGCCGCATTACCACGCCTCCGCCATGGACGGGTTCGCCGTCCGCGCCGAAGATACGAGCGGAGCACAGCCGACGACGCCGATTCAGTTATCAATGGTCAGTGGTCAGTTATCAGTGGATAGTGGAAAGGCGCAATATGTGGATACGGGCGACCCGCTCCCAGCGTGGGCGAATGCGGTCATCCCTATCGAAAACACCGAGCCGCTGGACGCGGACGGGCAAATCACCTCCGCCATCCGCCAGCCTGCTTCCATCCGCATCCGCGCCGCCGTCGCGCCGTGGACTCACGTCCGCCCGCTGGGGGAGGACATCGTCGCCACGCAACTCGTCCTGCCTGCGGGACACGTGCTTCGCCCAGCCGACCTCGGCGCCATTGCCGCGGCGGGACATCAGGAAATCGTCGTGGCGCGCAAGCCGAAAGTGGCAATTCTGCCCACAGGCACCGAACTCGTCCCTATCGGGAGCAAACTCAAAGCGGGCGACATCCTCGAATACAACTCGCTGGTCATTGCCGCGCAGGTCAAAGCGATGGGCGGCGAACCGACGCGGTACCCCATCACCAAAGACGACTTCGACCTCATCTGCGAGCGCGTCGCCGAAGCCGCGCAAACGCACGATTTGGTTCTGCTCAACGCAGGTTCCTCGGCGGGCGCGGAGGATTTCTCTGCGAAAGTGGTCGAAAAACTCGGCACGCTCCTCGTTCACGGCGTTGCCGTCCGCCCCGGGCATCCGGTCATCCTTGGGACCGTAGACCGTGGACCGTGGACCGAATCTGATGCACCGTCCACCGTCTATCGTCCACAGTCTGTCGTACCAATTATTGGAGTGCCTGGTTATCCAGTATCAGCGGCATTAACAATTGACATCTTCGTCGAGCCCCTCCTCGCCAAATGGCTGGGGCGGCGTCCGCTGGAGTTGCCAACCGAGGAAGCCACCCTCACGCGCAAGATTGTTTCCCCGGCGGGCGATGACGACTTTGTCCGCGTGGCGGTGGGGAAGGTAGGAGGCAGACTCCTCGCCGCGCCGCTTTCGCGGGGAGCGGGCGTCATCACTTCGCTGGTGCAGGCGGATGGGATTGCCGTCATCCCCAGCGGCGTGCAGGGACTGGAAGCGGGCGAAAAGGTGCAGGTTCGCCTCTACCGAAGCAAAGCCGAAATCGAAAAGACCATCCTCTCCATTGGTTCGCACGACCTGACCCTCGACCTGATGGCGCAGTTCCTCGCCGAACATGACCGCCGCCTCGCCTCCGCCAACGTCGGCTCGCAGGGCGGGCTGGTGGCGCTGCGGCGCGGCGAAGCGCACTTTGCCGGGTCGCATTTGCTCAATCCCGAAACGGGCGAATACAACATCTCCTACATCCGCCAGTACATGCCGGGCATCCCGGTCAAATTGGTTGCGCTGGTGGGGCGTGAGCAGGGTCTGCTCGTGAAGAGGGGAAACCCAAAGGGAATCAAAAGCCTGGAAGACCTCACCCGGCCCGGGGTCCGATTTGTGAACCGTCAGCGCGGCGCCGGCACGCGCGTCCTGCTCGACTATCATTTGAATTTGATGACAATTCATCAAAGTTCCATTGAAGGCTACCAGCAGGAAGAGTATACTCATCTTGGCGTTGCGGCGGCTGTCGCTTCGGGGCGCGCCGACTGCGGGTTGGGAATCGCTGCCGCCGCGCAGGCGCTGGATTTGGACTTCGTCCCGCTCTTTCAGGAACGCTACGATTTGGTGATCCCCAAACAATTCGCGGAGGACGACCTGCTGGCGCCTCTTTTCGGACTTTTGGCTGATTCTGCCTTCCGAAAAGCCGTTTCTCAACTGCCCGGCTACGACGTGTCGGTGATGGGCGCGGTCATTCTGGAGGACTAGATGACGGAAGGTTTGATTATTGACGACAACCGCCAGACGGCGGACGCGCTGGCGCAAATGCTGGATGTGTTGGGGTTCACCATGCGCGTGGCGTACGGTTCCACGCAAGCGATGGAAACGCTGGGGAAGGGATTCATCCCCCGCTTCATCTGCCTGGACATCAACATGCCCGGCGCAGACGGAACGGAGGTGCTGGCGTTCCTCAAACGCGAGCCGCAGTTGCTGAAGGTGCCGGTGATTGTGATTACTTCCGACGACCAGCCTGAAACGCGGAACAAGGTGATGAAACTGGGGGCGGCGACGATGATTATCAAGCCTGCCACCATTGACGCGCTCGAAGCCGCGCTCAAGCAAATCAAACTGCTGGCGTGATTTTCCCGTTCTCGCAACCGCCGCCGCAGAGGGACGCGGCGGCTTTTTGTTTCCCGCCCTGGTTGGGAGTATAATAGCCGCCCGAAGGAGAGAAAATATGCCCATTTCATCAGGTATCCCCGCGCCAGATTTTGCCCTCTACGACGACACCAACACCCTCCGCAAACTGTCCGATTATCGCGGGAAAAATGTTGTTCTATACTTCTATCCAAAAGACGATACCCCCGGCTGTACCACCGAAGCCTGCAACTTCCGCGACGACTACTCCGCCTACGAAAAGGCGGGAGTCGTCATCCTCGGCGTCAGCCCGGATAGCGTCAAATCTCATGTAAAGTTCAAGCAGAAGTTCAATTTGCCCTTCCCTCTGCTGGCGGACGAAGGTCACAAGGTCTGCGATTTGTATGGGGTGTGGGGACCCAAAAAGTTCATGGGCAAGTCCTACGAAGGGGTGTTGCGAACGACTTTCCTGATTGACGGCAACGGAACAATCGTCAAAGTGTTTGAGAATGTGCGTCCCGCCGACCATAGCGCAGAGGTGCTGTCGGCGTTGAGTGAGGTCTCTCGGTGAGAATCAACCATCGGTCGGGCGGGAAGCGTTTTTTGTTCTCTTGATTCGTGACAAATAATGGAAAATTTGGTAAATTAGAACGGTTGTGGACCGGGGAGGTCTGCGTTCGATTTTGTAACAGGAGAGAGTCTGTATGCGACATTTTGTGATTGTGGGAATTCTGGTCATTGCGCTGGCGGTTCTCACCTACGTGGGGCTGAATTCGGCGGGGTTGATGCCTGTACCTGCCAGCGCTCAGGCGGCTCCGATTGACTGGCTGTGGGATTTGCAAGTCAAAGCCATGTCGTTTCTATTTGCCCTGATTGTTGTGCCGATGCTGTACAGCCTGCTGGTTTTCCGCCGCAAGAAAGGCGATACCAGCGATGCCGCCCATGTGGAGGGGAACACCACGCTGGAAGTCGTCTGGACGGTCATTCCGCTGGTGATGGTGCTGGGAATGGCGTACATCGGCGCGCAGAACCTGGGCGAAACCCGCCGCGTTGACCCCGATGCCATGGTGGTCAATGTGACGGGTTTTCAGTGGGGCTGGTCTTTTGAATATCCCGACTATGGCATTACCTCCAAGGAATTGTACCTGCCGGTGAACAAACAGGTGCTTTTGAAGATGACCTCGAGGGATGTCATCCACTCCTTCTGGGTTCCCGAGTTCCGCGTCAAACAGGACCTGGTGCCTGGCCGCGTGACCGAACTTCGCATCACGCCGACAATGCTCGGCGACACTTACAAGGTGCGCTGTTCCGAAATTTGCGGCACGTCGCACGCCTACATGGAAAACCCGGTGATTGTGGTGGAAAAGGTCGCGTTTGACGCCTGGGTTTCGGAACAACAGGCGCTGGCGGCGCAGGCTGGTCAAACTCCCGAGGGGCGCGGTCTGGCGCTGGTGACGGCGAACGGATGCCGCGCCTGCCACTCGATTGACGGCTCAGCGGGCGTGGGTCCCACCTGGTTCCAACTGGCTGGCTCCGAAGTGCCGCTCAGCGGCGGCGGGACGGTCGTTGCTGACGATGCTTACCTTCTCGAATCCATCCTTCAGCCTCAGGCGAAGATCGTGGCTGGCTTCGAGGCTCAACAGATGCCCGTCTATAACTTCACCGAAGAGCAGGTGGCGGACATCATTGCATATATCAAGACGCTGAAATAATTGGCGGAGGAAATCAGAATGAAAAGGAAATACACTGTAGGAAGCGGTTTGCTGTTCCTGCTGGTTGCCGGGGTGGTGGGCTACTTCATCGGGCTGGGAATTGACGCGCTCATCATGAAGAACGTGCGCTGGACAGCCCCCGTGCCGTCGGCGTTCTCACTGTTGTTTGCCTTCACGGCGTTCTTCTTTGGCGTGTATGGCTATCGCGGCATCACCCGCGGGCTGGTCTATCAGGTGGTGTGGACGCTCATCGGCGGTTTCATTGTGACCGGCATCCGCGCCGCGATGGGACTTTCGGTATTCGGCGGCTTTTTCTTCACCGAGCCCGCCTGGGTGTTCGGTGCGCTGGTCGGGGCAGTTGCCTTCCTGTTCGGCGTTGGCGTGATGGATGACTGGGTCAAATGGGCGCGCGGCATGGATACGCCCGACCATCACGAAGACGAACCGGGCTGGGAGAAATTCCTCGGCGTTTCGCTCGACCACAAGGTCATCGGAATCCAGTACACGGTCACTGCCCTGTTCCTGATTTCGGTGGGCGGCACCTTCGCCCTCATCTTCCGCACGGAACTGGCGGCTTCGGGCTTGCAGTTCCTGAATGTGGGGATGAATCTCTTCGGTCAGAACGGACCGCAGCTCTACAACACCCTGATGTCCCTGCACGGCATGATTATGATTGTTTCCATCCTGCTGGGCATCTCCGGCATCATCAACTATGCCGTGCCGCTGCTGGTCGGCGCGCATGACATGGCTTTCCCGCGCATGAACGCTTTTGCGTATTGGGTTTCCGTCCCTGCGGCGGTGCTGTTGCTCATGAGCCTGGTGCTGGGCGGCTTCGACACCGGCTGGACCGGCTATCCCCCGCTTTCGGTCAAGGCGCCGGTCGGTCAGCAGATGTTCTTCCTGGGCGTGTTCATCGCCGGCTGGTCGTCCATCCTCGGCGCGCTGAACGTAATTGCCACTGTCGTCCGCATGCGCGCCAAAGGGATGACCGCCATGCGCATGCCCATCCTTGTTTGGGCGTCGGTTGCCACCTCCATCATTGCCCTGACCGCCACCCAATTGATTGGTCTCTCGTTCCAGCTGGTCATGTTCCAACGCCTCTTCGGCATGGGCTTCTTCGACCCCGCCAAGGGCGGTAACCCGGTGCTCTTCCAGCATCTCTTCTGGTTCTATTCGCATCCGGCAGTGTACGTGTTCGTTCTGCCCGGTCTGGGCGTCATCTCCGAACTCCTGCCGGTCTTTGTCCGCAAGCCGCTGTTCGGTTACCGCTGGGTTGCCATGTCGTCGCTCGGCATTGCGCTGGTCGGCTTCCTTGTGTGGGCGCATCACATGTTCACCTCCGGCATGAACGAATACCTGCGCGTGCCGTTCATGTACAGCACCCTGCTGGTTGCCGTCCCGACGGGCGTGAAGTTCTTCTCCTGGGTGGCGACCATTTGGGGCGGAAAGATCGAAACTCCTACCCCGATGCTGTTCGTGCTGGGCGCCATCGTCGTCTTCCTGATGGGCGGTCTTTCGGGACCTCCGAACGCTACCGTCTCCGTTGACCTGCACCTGCACGACACCTACTTCATCGTCGGTCACTTCCACGACACCATCTTTGGCGGGTTCGTCTTCCCATTCTTTGCCGCCATTTACTACTGGTTCCCCAAAGCGACGGGCCGCCGTATGAATGAATTTTGGGGCAAGGTGCACTTCTGGCTGATGACCCCCTCGTTCCTCATCCTGACCTTCGGCATGATGCGCGTCGGTCTGCTTGGCATGCGCCGCCGCATCGCGGACTATGACCCGGCGCAGGGCTTCGATACCACCCATCTCATTCTGACCATCGCCGCCTTTGCCATTGCGCTCTCGGTGCTGATTTTCCTCATCAACTTCTTCCACAGCATCAAGCATGGCGAAAAGGCGGAAGGCAACGTTTGGAATTCGCGCTCGCCTGAGTGGCAGGTCCCCTCGCCGATGCCCGCGCACAACTACGAGACTCCCTTCGAGGTCGTGGGCGAGCCGTATGACTACGGTCTGCCTGGCTCGAAATACATCGAATTCATTCCCGCCCAGGGCGGAAAACACTAAAAGGGGAGGAAGAGAACAATGGCACACAAACAAGACAAAGCCTCCATGCTCACCCAGGGCGTTTTCATCTTCGTCTATCTGGCGATTCTGACCGTTCTGGAATTTCTCGTGGCGGCTTCCTTCAATTCCACCGCTGTCCTGATTGCTGTGGCGTTCGTCAAAGGGGCGCTGGTGGTGTATTACTACATGCACGTCTATAAATTGAGCGCCGACCATGAAGGCGAGCATGACTCCTACGAATACAAATCCGGGACGAACCGCCTCGGTCTGTGGCTGTTCCTGATTTCGGATGCCTTCGTCTTCGGCGGTCTGCTGGTGATGCGCATGAACCTGCTCGGGCTGACCCGCCCCAACCTCAACCAATTCCTCGGTCTGGCGGTGACCTCTGTCCTGCTCATCTCGTCCTTCTTCATGAACCGCGGCGAGACGATGATCGCGCACGGTGACCGCAAGGGCTTCCTCAACAACACCCTCATCACCTTCCTGCTGGGGCTGGGCTTTCTTATCGGCGTGGTCTTTGTGGAATGGCGGCTGGCGGCGCACGAGGGACTGACCCCCTCCTCGGGTCCGGCTGGCGCGGCGTTCTACATGATGACCGGCATGCACGCCTTCCATGTGCTGACCGGGCTGGTCTTCCTCGCCATCGTCTGGATTAACGGACGGCGCGGGCTGTACGACGAGAAGCATTACCCGGTCGAAGCGGCGGCGGTGTATTGGCACTTCGTGGACGTGGTCTGGATTGTGTTCTACCCAGCCCTCTATCTGGTGGGAACTGCCATCGTGTAACCTCTGTGTGCATGAGAACTCGATTAGAGTTTGCGCGTCATCGGGGCGATCCGCACGGGTCGCCCCGATTTTTCGGGGTATCATTAAATTCTCGACCACACCCTTTTGCAAGTGAGGCGCCACCATGAATCGAAAAATTCTCTCGGTAGGAATTGGCTCGCTCCTGCTGATTGGCATCGTCGCCGCCTGGGCAATCCTGTTCGGCGCGCCGGCGCGCTTCCGCGGGACGACTTACGCCGAGCCCTATCCCAAGGCTCCTGATTTCCTCCTGCTGCGGCACGACGGCTCCGCCTTCCGTTTGAGCGGCATGCAGGGCAAGACCGTGCTCCTTTTCTTTGGCTACACCTCCTGTCCCGATGTCTGCCCCACCACGCTGGCGGAATTGAATCAGGCGATGAAGCAGCTGGGCGATGACGCCAACCGCGTGCAGGTGGTCTTCGTTTCAGTGGACCCCCAGCGCGACACGCCCGAACGTGTGCAGGAATACGTCAATCACTTCAACCCGAACTTCATCGGCTTGAGCGGCACCGAAACCGCGCTGACAAAAATTTGGAAAGACTACGGCGTTTTCCGTGAAATCGTCGAGGGGACTTCCGCTTTGGGCTACATCGTCAACCACACGGCGCGGGTCACGCTCATTGACGCCGACGGCAACCTGCGCATCTCGTTCAGTTTCGAAACGCCCGTCGAAGACATCGTCCACGACTTGAAATTGATTCTCGCGGAGAAAAAGTAATGCCTGCCCGACCCATTCTCGTCAAACGGCTTCTTGTCTCGCTTCTCCTCGGCTTACTGCTGGGCGCGGCCATCAGCGAAATCCCCTTTCTCTTTTTGCGTGAGACGGCGCGCCCTCCGCAGGAAATCGTGCTGACCATTCCGCGCGGTACCGCCGAACAAGTGGCGCGCGGCGAACAACCGCCCACCCTGCCCACCGACATGATCTTCGTAGTGGGCGATACCCTGGTCATCAAAAACGAGGATGTGGTGGATCACAAACTGGGACCGCTGTGGATTCCCGCCAACTCCTCGGCGCAGTTGTCGCTCGGACAGCAGGAAAACCTTGCTTACGAATGCAGTTTCCAGCCGGGCAACTACTTCGGGCTGGATGTGCGCGAAGCGCTCACAACCGGCACGCGCCTCTTTGGCATCCTCTTCGCCGGGATTCCCATGGGTGTTCTGATTGCGCTGTATAGTTTCATCATGCCTGTCAAGAAAAAAGAAAATGCTTCTGCGTAGAATGTTCAGCCGCAAATGGCTGGCGACGACTTTGCTTGTCTTTCTGGGTACGGCAGTGTGCATCCGTCTGGGCATCTGGCAGTTAGACCGCCTCGACCAGCGGCGTGCCTTCAACGCGCAGGTCACCTCCATGCGCGCCCTGCCTCCGCTGGATTTGAACGCCGAACCATCCGCCACCCTCGAGACGATGGAATGGCGCGCTGTGACAGTCACAGGGGAATACGACTTTGCCAATCAGATTGCGCTGCGGAATCAATACCACCAGAATCAATACGGCTACCACCTGCTCACCCCGCTTCACTTCGACGGGGGAACTGTTCTGGTGGACCGAGGCTGGATCCCCGCTGACGGCAATGCCGCGCCCGCCGACTGGCGCAAATACGACGAGCCCGGCACGGTCACAGTGCAGGGGCAGATTCGGCTTGGGCAGGGCAAACCAGCCTTCGGCGGAGTCGCCGACGCGCCGCCTGCGGACGGGAGTCCGCTTTGGTTGTGGAACAATGCCGATGTCGAGAAGATCGCGCGTCAGATGCCGTATCCCATTCTCAAGGTTTACATTCAACCAAATGTTGACCCTGCCGACGAGACGCCGCCCATCCCTTACCAGCCCGAAGTCGAATTGACGGAGGGACCGCATTTTGGGTATGCTTTGCAATGGTTCACGTTTGCGACGATTTTGTTTGCGGGGTATCCGTTCTTTTTGAGGAAACAGGAAGCATGAAGTATTCGCTCAGGTCTTCTTTTTCGAGATATGTGCTTGCCCTGCTGTTTGCCGTCATTTTGCTGACGGCTGCCGGGCGGCTTGTGACTCTCACCACTGCCGAAGCGTTTTGTGAGTGGCGGCTCATTTGTGTGCCGACGGCGCCCCTTGGCTGGCTGACGAACGTTCACATGGCGCTGGTGGGTCTGACTTCGCTGTTCATGCTGGTGGTCTTCCGCAAGGCATGGAGGGAACAACGCGGCGAGCGTGTGCTTTTGCCGCTGACCACGATTTTGACGGTGATGTACTTTGGGCAGGCGCTGGTGGGGGCGGCGCAGGTGACGGTGCCCGGCGGGTGGCATTTGACCCTCCTGCACCGGTTGACGGTTTGGGCGCTGTGGGTTTCGCTCCTTTTGCTGGTGTACACTTCGGGCGTTCTGGCGAAGGATGCCGAGCCGGTCACATTCGACCGAAGACAACGCCTGAAGGATTTTTTTGCGCTTTCCAAGCCGTTAATCGTTGGCTTGCTGTTGATTACCACCTACGGCGGGCTGGTGATTGGGGGGAAGCAATTCCCCTCCTTTTCGCTGACGTTGTGGACGCTGTTGGGCGGCGCGCTGGCGGCGGGCGGATCGAGCGCCCTCAACCAGTACATTGACCGTGAACTTGACCGTACCATGCAGCGCACGGCGAAACGTCCGCTGGCAGATGGGCGGCTGACGGATGCCGAGGGGCTGGCGTTCGGGCTGGGGCTATCGTTGACAAGTTATTACATCCTGGCGGTCTTTGTCAATGAATTGGCAGCATTGCTTTCGCTGGCAGGGATTGTGTACTACGTCATCTTGTACAGCGTTTGGCTGAAGAAGGCGACGGTGCAAAACATTGTCATCGGCGGCGGGGCGGGGGCGATTCCTCCGATGGTCGGCTATGCCGCCGCCACCGGCAGGCTGGATTGGACGGCGTGGATTCTCTTCCTCATCATCTTCCTCTGGACGCCCCCGCATTTTTGGGCGCTGGCAATTGTCCGCATGAAGGATTACGAGCGGGCGGGAGTTCCCATGCTGCCGGTGGTGCGCGGGGAATTGGAAACGCGCCGGCAAATTTTGATTTACACGATTGAACTGGTCATCGTCACGTTGCTGCTCCCGCTGCTGAATCTTGCCGGGACGATTTACCTGGTTTCGGCGCTTTTGCTGGGTGCGGCGCTGCTCTATGCCGCCTGGGAAGTCTGGCGGCGCGGCGGGAACAAGGTCGCCTGGCGGATGTATAAATGGTCGAGTTCGTATCTGGTGTTCATCTTTGTGGCGATCATGCTGGATGCGGTGTTGTAGAGAGATGCATAACTTAACCCAAGTTGCGACCCTTCACCAGATGTCCCGTTTTTGCCACGGATTACACTGATTTTCACAGTTTGTAAAAAAATCCGCGCGAATTCGTGAAATCCGTGGCTAAAGATTGGAATTTGTCTTTCTGATAAGACAAGGTGACAACTTGAGTTAACTTACTGACTCACCTTACGCGGTGGCGCGAGATTTATCTCGTGGTTTCAGGCGACATGAATGTCGCGGCACGAATGAACTGCGTAACGTCAGTTACTGAAACGGTACAAAGGTCTGCCCGACGTGAATCAACAAAAGTTGAATGTGCGCCGAATCCTGACCATTGTGGCAATTGTGTCACTCGTGCTTTACTATGCGTTGACGTGGACAAATATGCTGGGGGACCTTTATGAACGGACAGGGTCGGATTTCATGGGCTTCTACACCTTTGGACGGATTTCTCAAACACAGGGATACCCTTCCATTTATAAAATCGAAGAACAACAAAAGTTGCAGGAGGAAATCGTCGGGCATCCTGTGACGCCGATTTTCTATACCCACTTGCCGTTTATTGCGCCGCTGGCAAGGATGCTGGTTGTTCCAGATTACATCTCCTCGTTCAAACGCTGGGCGCTTGTTTTGTTTTTTCTCAACGCCTTCAACGTTTACTTTTTGGTGAATTTACTTCAGGTTTCGCAATTGACCAAATGGAACCTTGTTGTTCTAGGTTTGGGAGCGTTTCTCTTCGACCCCACGTTCAGCGGTTTCATGAACGGTCAGGATACGGCAATTCTATTGAGCGGCGCAGTCCTTTGGGCGTATGGTCTGTTTTCGGGCAAGGATTTTTACGCCGGCCTGGGCTTGAGTCTGACCACCGTCCGCCCGCAGATTGCATTGTTTCTCGCCGTCCCGTTTTTGCTTCAACGCCGCCGCGTCTTTTGGGGATTTGTGCTGGGCTCTTCAGCGCTGGCGCTCATCAGTTTGTGCCTGCTTGGAAAAGATGGAACACTGCGTTTTATCGAGAGCATCCGCTACATTGAAGGGACTGTCTGGCGGGAGAACCATGCCCTCGATATGCCCACCATCTCTGGCATCATCCGGCGGAATTTATCAATCGTCAATTATGAACCGCTGCGGCAACTGGTGTGGCTTTGTTATCTGCTTGGCATTGCCGCCTTTTCTTTTTGGTGGAAAAGAATGTCAATGCTCGACGAACGGCACATCGGATTATTGTCCCTTGCCGCCATCTTTTTCGTGCCGTACGCTCACTATCACGATTTGATTTTGCTGCTCCTCCCCATCTTTTGTCTGCTCCGCCTCCACCAACGCCTTGGGCTGATTCACCAAAATTACCTTTCCCTTCTTCCTCTGGTTGTTTCCTGGCTGTTGACCATCGGTTTTGCCGGGGCAGGGCAGTTGAAGTTCCCGATTGTGTACGCTGTGATGGCATTGCTGGCGTATTCCCTCCTGCGGGCTGAAGCAATCCCCCCACTCAAAGCGGGCGGGGTCTAGAAACTACGCAGGCATCAGGGCTTACGCAGGATGACGGCTGTCTCATCCCGATAGAGGATCTCCCAGCCGCTTTTTTCCAACTTTTGCGCAATTGGCGTCTGTGCGCGGACAATTGCCCATTCAATCTGGTATTTCTCCAGAATGTCCTCCCATCCCTCCCCCAGTGACATGACGGTTTCATACTCGCGTGTAAGCGCCTCGCCGTAGATGTGGGTATGTCCGTCCATAAAGATTTGTTGTGGCGGATACAGGCGCAAGAGAAGATAACCGCCCCAGTCGAACTCATTGAACACATGTCCGTTTTGAGGGTGAGCCTCCAGCCAATCCACTGCCTGCACGGGGAAGAAGCGGCTGTCGAAGGCATTGCCTTTGTTCTTGGTGTCGAGGCTGACGCCGCGCTGAAGGAGAAGGGTCGTTCCGAGAACGACGAAAGCGAGCCAAATCCAACCGTTGGCAGATTCGTTGGTCAGCGTGAGCCGTTCTTCGAACCTTGCAAAGCGGCTGTCGGGGTAATCCTGCCGCGCCCAATCGGCGAGCGCTTTTGCCGCGACCGGTGGAATCACAACGGCAAATAGGGGAATCATTCTGCTGGTGTAGAGCGCGAGAAACGTAAACGTGACCGTCAGCAGGAGGGGCGTCCAGCCAATTTGCCCCGCGCGGGCGAAACCTGCCATGACAAGAAGCAGAAGCGCCAGGAAAAGCCAGGTTTCGGGCAAATGGAAGTTGGCAGATTGGTATTCTGTAATCTTCGATGTAATGTAGGAGTTGCTTCCCAGGGAGATGATCGTTTCCCAAATGTGGATGCCAGAGGGCGAAAAGAAGGTTGCCAGCAGGGAAAACCCTCCTGCGAGCGCCATTGCCTTTGTCTTCGTTTCGGTGAACCAGGTTTTCGAGGGGTGTTCGAGAAAACTTCCGCTCAGGTAAATGCCCCACAGGAGGATCCCAAGCACGAACATGCCATGCAGGTTCACCCAAATCAGCATCGTCAGTGGCAGGAGCCACCATTTTCGGGGGGATTCTTTTTGGATTTGCTCGAGAAAACCGACCCAGATAGCGGTCAGGAGGTAGGTGAAAAGATGCGGACGCGGCAGGACATGAATTTGAGCCGCCCCTGCCGCCAGCGCGACGAGGAACAGGGAAATCAATAGACTGCGCGAGCGTGAGTACGCTTCACGGAAGACGAGTATCCACACTGCCGTTATCAGGGCGGCGGTGAGCAGGACGACGCCGTCGAGCCCCAGCCATTTGTGCGCGCCAGCCAGCGCTGTCTGCGCCAGCCATTCGTGCGGGATGGAGGGGAAGCCTGTGGTGCGGAACGAAAAAACGTCAACGGTGGAGACGCTTCGGGTTTGCAGGATCAGCCGTCCCATTAAGAGATGACGCGGCAGGTCGCCGTCGAAGTTCAAGATTTTGGGTCCGCTGACGATAACGCTCCAGAAAAGCGCCATGAACAGGACATATTCAATACGGGGGATGAAGAAACGAATCAGTTTCATGTTTATGCCACCCAGCCCCAAAGAAAAAATTGACCGCTGAGGTACAGGTTGAGCAGAAGGGAGAGATAGATTATCGCCCTCCGCAAAAGCGGCTGTTTCCCTGCCAGGCTCAGGATGTAGAAAGACGGAAAGAGAGTCAAGGCGTAGCGGGACATGGATACCAGAGGTTGAGTTTCGACTACCCGGCTCAGAATGACCATGAGGCTGATGGCTGTAAAGAGGCTGTATTCGCAGGGAATTTTTTTCCAGCCTGCGATGAGGAAAACAAGAAACAGTGTGGTAATTGCCCAGTTGAGAAAATCAACAAAGGAGGCGTTTCCTGCAAAGATGGTTTTGACTGCGCCGGCATAGGATTGCCAGGGGAAAACCAGACGGGCGTGCAGGTCTGCCTCTACGAAAGGAAGGGCGCTTTGCTGTGTGGTCATCGAGCGCAGGTAAAGGTAGGTTAAGCCGGCAATTCCGCTGATGAGTAAACCAGCCCAGTGTGAAAGCCTTCCCAAAAATGGATGGTCCCGCCACATGAGAAACAGCATGGGCGCCAGTAAAGCCACGCCTTGCAAGCGGGTGAGAATCGCGCAGAAAACCCAAAACCCTGCCCACAGCCAGGAACGCTTCTGCATTGCCTTGAATGCCAGAATTGCGGCAACGAGAAAGAGGGGTTCCGTGTATGCGCTGAAGAGGAAGAAAAAGGTGGGGAACATGGCAAAGAAAAGAAACGCGCGCCTGCCTGTTTCTTTTTCACCCCAGCCAAGGAACGTTTCGTATAAAAGCTTGAGCGCGAACAATGTTCCCAGATGCGCAATGAACAACCCGGCCAAAAATGAACTTCCAAAGAGAGGGCGGAGAGTCCGCATGAGCAGGGGGAAGAGGGGCGGAAAGTGTATATCGCCTGGAATGCTGCCATATCCCCTGTCGGCAATGGAGATGTACCAGTTGGCGTCGAAGCGCTGCCACAGGGCAAGCCACATACCGGAATACGGCGCTGCGCCATGATAGGGGAAAAGGCGCGAAGGGGAAGTCTTTGCCGGGCGCAGCGAAACGCCCTTATATTCTCCCTGCACTGCTGTGCCGTTCGATATGTTCCAGAGGCTCCCCGTTTGCCGGTCGGTGAGGTGGTTTGCATCTGCCGGCGCGAAGGTCAGAACGTTTCCGTTCACTTCGCGGGAAAAAGTGTACGCCTGGCTGTCGCTCAATTTGAAAATCGAAACGATGGGTTCGCCTGCGAACTCAAAGTTTTGAACGGCAACAGGCTGGACGGTAAAGACGATCCACGACCAGCCTGCGTACAGAAGTCTCAGCAGGAGGAACGCGGCGATAGCGTACCGCCAGGATTCGCCGATGTTTTGCCAGAATTGAAAAAGTGTTTCTTTGAGTTTCGACATGGGGAGACGCAAGCGAATTTTAAAGCAAAACGGGACGTTTTTGATGCGTCCCGTTGCTGAGTTTACTCTCCCAGATAATCCCGCAATTTCCTGCGGATGGTGGGATGGCGGAGGCGGCTCAACGCCTGCGCCTCGATCTGTCTCACGCGTTCGCGCGTGACTCCCATCTTGCGCCCGACCTCCTCGAGGGTGTATGCCTGCCCGTCGAGCAGACCGTAGCGCAGCTGCAAAATGCGCACCTCGCGCGGAGGCAAGCCGTTCAACACCTCGCCGAGATGCTCCTTGAGCAGGTTGTAGGTGGCGGTGTCGTCGGGCGGAGGCGCTTCGTCGTCCTCGATGAAATCGCCGAGGACCGAGTCTTCCTCGTCGTCGGTTGGCGTTTCGAGCGAAAGCGGACGGCGCGCCACCTGGATCATGTTCTCCACCTTCTTGGGCGGCACGTCCAGGGCTTCAGCAAGTTCCTCCACGCTCGGTTCGCGCCCGAGACGCTGGGTCAACTGGTGCTGGACGCGCAGGAGTTTGTTGATCTGGTCGCCCATGTGGACCGGCACGCGGATGGTGCGTCCCTGGTCGGCGATGGCGCGGGTGACCGCCTGGCGGATCCACCAGGTGGCGTAGGTCGAAAACTTGTGACCGCGGCGGTAGTCGAATTTCTTGGTCGCGCGGATGAGACCAATGTTCCCTTCCTGGATCAGGTCGAGGAACGGCACGCCGCGCCCCATGTATTTTTTGGCAACCGAAATCACCAGGCGGGAGTTGGCGGTGATGAGGTGCTCGCGCGCCGCCCAGCCGTCTTCGATGAGTTTGCGCAGTTCGGCGCGGCGGCGCGGGCTGACGTTGCCTTTTGCCAGTTCTTCGCGCGCCAGGCGTCCGCGTTCGATGCGCTGGGCAAGCGCCACTTCCTCTTCGGCGGTCAGCAGGGGGACGCGGCTGACCTCCTTAAGGTATAGACCGATTGTGTCGTCTGTGTCTATGTTGGCAAGGTAGTCGTCCAGCGAGGCGTCAATCTCAGGTTCGGCTTCTTCGATTGCCTCCACTGCCACCAGTTCATCTTCACTGGGTTCGGCAAGGTTGGCGTCTTCTACAAAAGGAATGCCGGCGCTCAACAGCGCAGAGAAAGCCTCCTCCAGCTGTTCAACATCCTGTTCTGCTTCGGGGAAGAAGTGGATGATGTCATCCAGCGTGATAAAGCCCTTTTGCCGCCCCAGTTCCACCAGCCGGGCAATCGCGGGAAATTCATCCTCTTCGTCCACCATCAAAATCTTATCTACATCCATTCTTTACTCAGCCACTTTCCTTTTTTATCAGAATACGCTTTTTCAGGTCAAATTGCAATACTGTTTCATTGCTCTTTATAGACGCTTCTTCGTGCAAAATGTTACGTTTACAGCGGAAACAATGTCCAGGTTTGACGAATCAGCCTAAGGCGCGGCGGGAGTCGTCGTTTCTGCGGGGGCGGTGCCTGTGGGGGTCGGGGCGTAGGGCGGGGTGGTCAGCAACCCCAGCAGGGCGTCCACGGCGCTGCGGCTGATGATCAAAATCTCGCCTTTGTCGCTGCGCACGTAATATCCGCTTTCAGTGGGGGTTAAAACACCCACCTCCACTGTGCGTTCTCCGCTCGGAAACTCGAACGTGAACTTGTATTCGGGAACATCCAGACCGACCGCCTCGGGAGGGAGGCTGGGGACGCGGTCCACGATGCGCATGGTGGTGACCTGGGTTGCCGCCGCTTCAGACGACGCCTGGTCTGCTTCTGCTTTTTCGGGCAGGGTCAACGCCCAGGCGTTTTCCTCGTTACGCGCCACCTCGACGACTTCTCCCGCCTTCGACTCGACGCGGATGCGCGTGGGGAAGCCATCTGCCGGCGGGAAGAGATATTCGATGGGGGGCAGAGTTGGCTGGGGGGTGGCTTCCGCTTCGGCGGTTTTTGCGCGATTGTTGAAGTAATATGCCGCGCCCAGGACCAGCAAAAAGAGGAGGAGGGTAAAGAGTGTGGAGCGCCGCATAGACCTATCCCTGCCGCCTGCGCGCCAGCCAGGAGGAAATGCCCGCAAACACCACCAGCCCCGGCAAGACCAGCACCGAGCCGAGCAGGATAATCAGCATTTGAATCTGGCTGGGCGGGACGAAGGTGCGCTGGGTGGGGGTGTTGGGTGTGATGTTGATGAGATTCTCCTGCTCCGCCGCCCAATCCACCGAGTTGATGAAGAAGTTGCCGTTGCCGTACACGTCGAACATCTGATCGGTGGCAAAGAAGGAGTTGCCAAAGACAACCACGCGCCCGTTGGTGGTCGAGTTTTCGGCGGCAGCCGCCATGGTGAGGGGACCGGGCAGGTCTTCGGGGTCGAAGGAGATTTGTTCGCCCTGGGCGTTGGTGAATTTGGTCTCGCCCCACGAGTTGGGGGAGGTGAAGAGCAGGGCGGTTTGGGTAACATCCGCCGGGGGGGTGTTGAGGGTGATGGAGCGCGCCTGCGGCATGACGATGAGGTAGTTGGCGCTCAGGTTGCGCGTGATGGGATGTTCGCTGGCAGAGGCGGAGATGGCGTTTAGCAGCTGCTGGCTGTTCAGGTCAATGATGATGTCGTTGTTGAGCAGGATGCCCCAGTCTGCGGCGAGGTAGTTGGCGAGGGGGTCGGGCGAGTCGCCAAATTCGGTCACCAGGAGCGGGTCTTCCATGACGAGGAGCGAGCCGCCGTTGTCCACATACTGTTTGAGGAGTTGCACCTCATAATCCGAAACCTGTTTGAGGGGACCCGCAATGATGACGGCGAGGGCGTCTTCGGGGATTTTGTTCTCTGCCAGCAGGTTGAGGCTGTTGACCGTGTAGTTTTTGCTTTCGAGGGTGCGTTTGGCGGTGGCGAGGCTGACGTTGCCGGTCGCTTCGAGCGACGGTTCGCCGTGACCGGTCAGGAAGTACACGGCGCGGGCTTCGGGGTTGATGAGTTTGATGAGCGCGCGGGTCAGTTCGGTCTCGGAGGCGAAGTTGGCAATCTCTTTGCGGTCGCCCATTCGAAGCAGGATTTTCCCGTCGCCGGTGATTCCCGCTTCACGTGCGGCAATTGGGTCTGTATCGGGGTTGACGAAGCGGTAGGTGAATTTGCCGTTGCTGTTGGCTTTGAATTTGTCCAGCAGTTCGGATGCGCTCTGCGTAGAGAGGCTTGCATAGAAGGCAACCGCTTCAACGGGTTGCGGCAGGGTTTCGAGCGCTTGAATCGTTTCGGGGGCGAGGGTGTTGGATTTGTCCTGAGTTACGTCCCAGTTTTTGGGGTTGTTATACACAAACCAGTTGACGACGAACAGAATCCCCACGAAGGCAATGGCGGTAATGGCGATGTTGCTTCCATACCTTGCCTGCCGCCCTGTGAAAGTCTGCCGAATTTTGTCGGGTTCGAGCATGGCGTAGAGCGCCGCGGCAAGGACGGTCACGCCAAGGCTGATGAAAGTGCCGCGGTTGAGGGTCTCTGTGGTTGCGCCGCTGAACATGCCGATGTTGAGCAGTCCTCTTGTGATGAGGAACAGAATCGTGCTGAGCAATGCAAGCCCGGCGACGACGAGGGCGATGAAGGTGTAGCGGCGCCAGGCGGGTTGTTGTTTCTTTGCCATTATTTCCATCTCCTCATTTCCACAGCGGCGGTCCCTGTGAACAAGCCCAGGGCAATCAGGCTGAGGTAATAAACGATGTCTGAAAGGTTGATGATGCCCGCGTCCAGCGCGCCGTAGAAGTGTGTTTTCATATCCAGGTATTCGAACAGGCGGGCGCTATCGCCGCTGATGACCTGCCCCGGAAAGCCGACCAGCCACCACAGGGTGATGAAGAGCGCCAGCGTCACAAAGAAGGCTGTGACCTGGTTGGTGAACATGGCAGAGATTGCCGTGCCGAGGGCAAGGAAGACGCCTGCCACCAAAATCATGCCGAGGTAGGAAGTCAGCACCACGTTCCAGTCAATGCCCGGGGTGACGAAGCGGCTGGTGACGATGGGATAGACGAGGGTGATGACCAGCAGGGAGAGGATGTAGAGCATGGCGCCCAGCCATTTGCCGATGACCAGTTCATGGTCGCGGAGGGGGGCGGTGAGGAGCAGTTCCAGCGTGCCCATCCGCGCTTCGTCGGAGATGAGTCTCATGGTCAGGGCGGGAGCCGAGAGCACGAGCAGGAAGACGAAAGTCCCTGCAATGGGGGTGAAATCCGGAGCGCCTGCTCCAAATCCCTGGAAGGCGTTCTGGCTGTAGTAGTAGAAGTTGATGGCAAACAGTACGCCGGTGGTCAGGAGGATGGCAAACGCCACCACATAGGCAACCGGGCTGATGAAATATTGGTCGTATTCGCGTTTTGCTATGGTCCAGATGTTTCGCATGGTTTCCCTCACGAGCGTTTTGCCGCTGGTTTTTCTTCGGTCAGTTCGAGGAAGATTTCCTCGAGGCTCATTCCCACCGGGCGCATTTCGATGAGTTCGTAACCGGCTTCGACAACGGATTTTGCCACCTGCGGGCGGACGTCCTGCCCGGCGGTGAGCTCGAATTCCACTACCGCTTCATCCTTGACCGTTACCTTGCGCGTCCCCCGCACCTCTTTGATGACTTTGTCCAGCCCGTCGGCGTCGCCGCGCACGCGAACGAGGATGCGCTCTGCGCCCAGCACGCGGGATTGCAGGTTTTCGGGGGTGTCTTCGGCGACGATTTTTCCCTTGTTGATGATGAGTACCCGGTCGCAGATTTGCTGTGCTTCGGAGAGGATGTGGGTGGAGAACAGCACGGTACGGTCTCTGCCGATTTCCCGAATCAGGCTGCGGACCTCGACCACCTGCGCCGGGTCCAGACCGATGGTCGGTTCGTCCAGGATGATGACTTCGGGGCGGTGCAAAAGCGCCTGCGCCAAGCCGACGCGCTGCCGCATGCCTTTGGAGAAGTTTCCGATGTAACTGTTGGCGCGCTCGTCCAGGTCAACCAGTTCGAGGGTCTCCCAGGCGCGGTCCTGGGCGTTGGGGAGCTGACGGAGTTCCGCCATGAAGGTGAGGTAGTCGAGGGCGGTCATGTCGTTGTAGAGCGGGACGGTCTCCGGCAGGTAGCCGACGCGTTTGCGGACTTCCAGCGATTCTTCCACCACGTCGTATCCCGCCACGATGGCTTCTCCGCCTGTTGGGGGCATGTAGCCTGTCAGGATGCGCATGGTGGTGGTTTTACCCGCGCCGTTTGGACCGAGAAAGCCGACGATTTCGCCCTGATTTGCGTCGAAGGTGATGTTGTCGAGGGCGCGGCGGGTTCCATAGTCTTTGATTAGACCATTGACTTGGATCATGAGTTCTCCTCAATCAAAGGATTTGGTGACATGCGAAACAAAAGGCACGCCTGCCGGGGGGCAATCCGTGCCAGATGGTGCTCCAAATTACTATACAGAAATTCAAATTCAAAGTCAAGCGGGCAAGTGATTTCTAATCAAACACTAATTTTGTTAGACAATTCACAAATGCAGGTTTTTCACCGCAGGAAAAAGTACCAGATGCCAGCCGCCCCAGCCAGGCAAAGCAGGAGCAGGAACCCAATTGCCAGAATCAGCATCAAGCCGCTCGAGGTGTCGGGAGAATTGGTCGGCGAGACAGGTTGCGGCGAGCGCGAAGCGGGGCGGGAGGGGGATGTCGCTGACGGGGCAGGCTGAGCGGGCGGCGTTTGAAACATCATGCCGGGCAGTCCTTCCAAAAAGTCTGGCATGCCGTTTTGGTTTTTGTCTAGCATTGCCATTGCCTGCTCGTATTTTGCGCGGGCTTCGGGCGGCAGGTCTTCAAGATGATTGTATTCTTGTCCGTCCACAACGAATTTCATGCCGCTGGTCAGGAGGGAGGCAGAAGGCGGCGTCTGGGTTGTCTGCGGTATCTCCTGCCGCAGTGACGCCATCGCCTGCTCGTAGCGCGCACGGACATCCGCAGGCATCTCGTCCACGCTGTTGTAAACCCTGCCGTCAATCACGATGTGTTTGGGCTCCATGCGCCCTATTGTATCGCAGCCCATGTATTTTCACATGATGGAAAGGGGGCTCAGCAAGGCGGATGGTAAGAAAAATGGGGCATCCTGCCAATTTACCTTTGAATGACTTGAATAGGATATACTTCGTTCAAATTCCAAAAGGAGAATGCAAATGAAAAATAAATTGATTGTTTTGTTTGCTGTCCTGGCTCTGGTTGCCTCGAGTCTTGCCTGCTCGTTCGGCGACCCGACCCTGGACAACGTCCGCACGGCGAAAGACCAGGACGGCAACCAGCCTGCCTCCGTCTTTTCGACCTCGGATACCATTTATGTGGTGAGCGACCTGTCGAACGGCAAGCAGGGGAATGTCGTCACCTCCAAGTGGTACGCAGTGAACGTCGAAGGGATCGAGGCGAATCTCAAGTTCGACGAAGCCGACATCACCATCGAGGATGCCACGTTCAACGGGAACGTCTATTTTTACTATCCCCCTCCGGAAGGCGGCTGGCCCCTGGGTTCGTACAAGGTGGAAATTTATTTCAATGACAGCCTGGTGAGTACTGTTGAATTTTCGGTACAGTGACGGGAAAAGCAAAAGTGACCGCCGGCAACGGCGGTCACTTTTTTTCAGGGGGGCGTCAGCGATTGTTGAGCTGGTCCCGAATGCTCGCGTACAATTCGTCCAGCCGGAAGGGCTTGGTCAGGTAATCGTTGGCGCCGGCGCCAATGGCAACGATGCGGCTGTCGGTGTCGTTGAGAGCGGTGACAATAATGATGGGGGTGAAGCGAAACTCGGGTTCCTTGCGGAGCATGCGGCACAACTTGAAACCATCCGGCTCGGGCATCATTAAATCCAGTACAAACAAATCCGGCTTTTCCCGCTTTGCAATCGCCACCGCCGTAGCGCTGTCGTTTATCGTAATCGGTTCATACCCTTCCGCTTTGAGAACCTCCTCGAAAAGGGCGGTAGCGTCCTTGTCGTCGTCAACGACCATGATCTTCGTCATAACCTGTCTCGGGCAGTGATGGATTCTCTCCAGTGAGTTTGCGCGGATGGCGCATAATTTTTTCAATTATACGCCGGAACCCGCCGGCTTTTTCTTTCGGAAACATTGAAATTTTGAGCGTATTTATGCGGTCACAAAGAATTTGATTTTTTCCAAAAACTCGTCCACATCGAAAGGTTTAATCAAATAATCCCTGGCGCCAACGGCAAAGGCGCGCTCCCGGCTGAAGGTGTCGTCCTTTGCGCTGATGACGATGATGGGTGTATCCATAAACACCTCATCATTGTGCAGAATTTCGCACAACTCAAAACCGTTCAGCCCCGGCATCATCAAGTCCAGGGTAATCAGGTCGGGTTTCACTGCCCGGGCGGTTTCCACAGCCTGCAGACTGTCATTGACAATCGTCGGGTCATGACCATCCATGATGACCAGCGCCTTCATCAATTCCGTGATGGTAATGTCGTCGTCAACGATCAAAATTTTTGCCATGACTGCTTCCGTTCCTCCGAAACTGCCGCTTATCTTACAGGCAATGAGGAAATATGACAAGCATGAAGGTAGGTTTCCTTGCTAAAAAGCCGGTTTGCGTTTCTCCACAAAGGCGCGCAGCCCCTCCTGCCCGTTCGGATGAGCGGCGCACTCGCTGATTCCCTGCCGTTCCAATTCCAATTGAGTTTCCAACGCGTTGTGGAAAGACTCCAAAAACAGACGCTTCGACCACCCAAACGAATGCAGCGCCGTCCGCGACAGCCTCTCCAACATCTCCAGCGCTTCTTTCCTGACCTCCGACTCTGGCGCCACCTTCGTGACCAATCCCCACTCCCGGGCTTTCTCCGCCGAAATCGGCTCGTCGAAAGCCGCAATCTCCAGCGCGCGCGCCAGCCCAACCAGGCGCGGAAGGGCAAACGTCCCGCCGCCGTCAATGCTCAAACCGTTCGACGTGTACCCCTGCTTCAACACCGCCGTCTCTGCCATCACGCGGAAATCGCAAGCCAGCGCCAGCGAAAACCCGCCCCCTGCCGCCACCCCGTTGATTGCCGCCACCACCGGCTTTGCCATGCGGCGGATTTCGGTAATTGCAATGTGAAACTGAGGCGCCAGCCGGTGCAGAACTGAGCCAGCCTCCTTTGCCTGCAGGCTGATCCACTTCAAGTCGCCGCCCGCACAAAACGCCTTCCCTGCGCCTGTGAGCAGCACCCCGCGGATGGAAGTGTCCGTTGCCGCGCCTGCCAGCGCATCGCTAAGTCCGGTCACCATTTCCAGGTCGAATGCGTTAAACGCCTCCGGGCGGTTGAGGACGATTTCAAGAATAGCCCCTTGTTGTTGGACTAGAACAGTGGAACCCATGAGATTTTCCTCCTTCAAAAAAGCAACAGCCGCCTTAAAAGCGACTGTCACGGTTTGCTGTTTTCATATGCTGAGCGTTTCCCCATTACTTCGATTCAGCCGTCAGGCTGTTGATGCGCTTTTTCAACTCTTCAATCTGAAACGGCTTGGTCAGGTAGTCGTTCGCGCCGGCGCCCATGGCAACCAGCCTGCTGTCCAGATCGGTGAGCGCGGTGACGATGATGATGGGGATGTGTTTGAGCACCGCGTCTGCCCGAATCATGCGGCAGAGTTGAAAGCCGTCAATATCGGGCATCATCAAGTCAATGACAAACACATCGGGCTTGATCAGATATGCCATCTCGAGCGCCGCCGTGCTTTGGGTCACCCCGGTTGCGTCGAATCCAGCCGCCCTGAGCGCCGCCTTGTATAGATTGGTGAAATCCTCGTCGTCGTCAATGACCATTACTTTTTTCATAGTGTTCGCTCCGTGATGTGGTCGCTGACCGATTTTACCCTACCATCAAAGAATCCACCGCCTCCACCAGTTCCCGCAAATTGCTCACCTTCAGCACCCTGTCGCACAACGGCGCGTATTTGGGCATGTCACTGTCGCCGTGCCACAGATGCGGAGGTTCGGGATTCAGCCAGATGGTCCGCGCGGCGCGGCGGGTCATCGTGGAGAAAATGTCCAGGCGCGGGTCGTAGTAATTGTTGCGCCCGTCGCCGACGATGATGAGCGTCGTCCCGCCGTTGAGCGTGTCCATGTAGCCGTCCTGAAAATTTTGCAGTGACCAGCCTAGGTCGGTGTTGTAGTGTCCGCTGGGCATGCGCCAGAGAACCGAGGCAATCGCCTCGTCCGCGTTCGAGCCGTTGAAGTCCTCCGAGATGTACTCAAGATGGTCAATGAAGGCGAAGGCGTGCGTCTTGCGCACCTGTCCCTGAAGCGCGAAAAGGAAACCCAGCATCAACTCCGAACAAAAACGCATCGAAGTGCTGATGTCGCAAATCACCACAATCTTCGGCTTGCGCACGCGGTCTTTGTGACGAATCTCCATCGGCACGCCGTGATACTTGAGATTGGTGCGGATGGTCGCCTTCGGGTCGAGCTGCCCGCTTTTGGCGCGCTTTTGCCGCAGGGCAATGCGCGTGCGGAGCATGGCGGCAAGCCGCTTCACCTCGCGCTGTAAAATCTTTTTCTCCTCCTCCGAAAGCGCGTGAAAGGGGCGGTTGAGCAGATTGTCCATGCTTTCGCCGCGCGGCTTCTCGCTCATGTTCTCGGCAATGCGTTCGCCCGCAAACCGTTCGATCTGTTCGCGCATGCCGTCCATGTTTTGCTGGATCATCTCGCGCATCTGTTCGACGCGGTCGCGGCTCATGCCCATCTGCTGGAGTTGCTCCATCAACTCCTTCAACGCCTCGCGGACTTCGGGGAACGCCAGCGCGCGCATCATCCGCTGCGCCATCCAGTTTTGATAACGGAGATCGTCTGCCTGATTCAAGCCGACCAACTGCGCCAGCGCCTCCAATTCGGACCTCGAAAGCGGCTCGCCGTTCATCAACCTTTCCATCCGCTGACGGAGATTCTGCGCGAACTGCCGCAACGCATCGGCGAGCATCTGTGCTTCTTCGGGGGTCATGTCGTCCATGGGGTTGCCGCCCATCGGCGGCGGCTGTCCCGCGCCGAAGAACAACGGGAACAACTTCTCGAACACGGGGATGTCCTTCACGTCCTTGATGAGCGTGGCGCGCAGAGACAGGCGGAACTGTTCGCGGTCTTGAATCCCCATCAAGTCCACCGCAGAGAACGCCTCTGCCGATTCCGCCAGAGAGACGCGCACTCCGCTGGCGCGCAAGGCTGAGATTAACTGTAAGATGCGGGATTCCATAACATACTCGCTTTTTTCTTAACCGTTCATTCTTCCTCAACGGAAATCAAAATCTGTGAAATCAGTTTTTCGTCCAAGTGCAAGCCAGCCGCCTGCATGGCGCGTAAGACTTGTTTTGCAGAAGGGATCAATCCATGCTTCTTTGCAAGGACAATCACGGCGAGGGAGCCTTTTACAGGAACGCCGAAACTGTTTGCACATTTTCGCGCAGCGGCATCATCAAGGATGGCTGTCCACCCTGGATTGCTTGTTGCAAATGAAATGACTGCTGTCTCCCCTGCTCCTAAATCCCATGCCAGAAGTTCACGAGAGGGAGGAGGCGCTTCAACGATTGGCAACTTTCCTGCTTCGATTGCCAGGCGCGCGGCATCGGTTTCTGGACCTGCTTTTATTTCCTCCGCAACTGCACTAGGGACGGCAATTTCTTGTGCAATTGCCGCATACAGATCAATCTGCCCGATTTTCCCCATTACAATCAAAGGCGATGCGTTGAGAATCCAGCGATCACTCATCACCGCTCTCGGCTATGACTTCATTCGCGCTGTATTGAAAAGGAGAAACCGCAAACCGTCCAAGCGCCGCCAAGAACTCTGCTCTCGAAACCCCTGCAACCTCGGCGGCTTTTGCCTGCGAGATCATGCCAATTTCATACCACTTGACTGCTGCGGCAAGGCGCATTTCTCTGCCAAATGCCTCAGGATCAAGCCTCAGGGTGGAAAGGACGCTTCGCGGCAATTCCAGGGATACATGAATGTTTGCCATGTTTCACCTCGAAATGATTATATACCTGTCTTGTTGTTAATTCCCTGAAAACCTGCCCAGATCATCGGGTCTCTGTCTCGGAGGCGGCGGGTTGACGATCTGCCGCTTCGCCTTTTGCAAATCCGCTTCGTGCTTGAGCAGGACAGAGAGTGTTTCCTCCAGCACGTCCTTGTCCAGGTTGGAGGCGTTCAACGCCACCAGTGCGTTTGCCCAATCCAGCGTCTCGCTGATGGAGGGGGACTTGCGCATGTCTCCATTGCGGAGTTTGTGAACGAATTCCACGGCTTGGCGGGCGAGTTTGGGGTTCAGGTCTGGGACTTTGAGCCGCACAACCGCCAGTTCCTCGTCTATGGTGGGGTAGTCAATGAACAGATACAAACAGCGCCGCTTCAACGCTTCGGAGAGTTCGCGGGTGTTGTTGGAGGTAAGAACGACAAACGGACGATGCTTTGCCGAGAGCGTGCCCAACTCCGGCACAGATACCTGAAAGTCGCTCAGCACTTCGAGCAAAAAGGCTTCGAACTCCGCGTCGGCGCGGTCAATTTCGTCAATGAGCAGGACGGTGGGCTGGTCGGACAAAATCGCCTTCAACAGCGGACGCTGAAGCAGGAAGCGTTCCGAGAAAAAGACATCCTCTTCTTTTGCCAGTTTGTCGGCGGCTTCGGCGAGGGTCGCCGCTTTGCCCAGGGCATCGTTCAACTTGTCGCGCAGAAGTTGGGTGTAGAGCAGCTGCTTGGAATACTCCCATTCATAGAGCGCCTTTGACTCATCCAACCCTTCGTAGCATTGCAGGCGGATCAACTCGCGTCCCGTCGCGCCCGCGATGGCTTTGGCGAGTTCGGTCTTGCCCACGCCGGCAGGACCTTCCGCCAGGAGCGGCTTGCCGAGTTTTTGCGCCAGGTACACAATGGTCGCAATTTCATCCGAGGCGATGTACTTTTGCCTGTTCAATTCCGCTTTCACAGTATCTGTGGATTCAAAAAAGTTGGTCATTTGGCTCCTATACTCTCTCTTCGGTGGCACCGCCCTTGACCGTGGCTGGTCTTCCACAAAACGGATGAATCCGCGGTTTATTGGAGTGCTACTCTCTCTTCCAACTCAAGAACAATGCCGATTCTCTTTTTGGGCGCTCATGCGGATAGGCACCAGGTACCTGCCGTCTTTGGGGAACAGCGAAGTCTGCCACTCAGTCTTACCGACGCGCACAAAGACCGGAATCACACCCCAGCCATAGGTGACCAGCCTCGAAACCGCCCGAATTTCCCCGCTCTGCTGGGGCGGGACTGCTACGAAAAGATAGGGAGCCGGTCCACGCCAGTGAAAAATCTTGCCGCTGAATTCGAAATTCATGGGAACAGTATATCAAGCCCGCAGGTTTTCAACAAACCCCAATGGGGGCATTTGTTTTACAGTACAATCAACCCGTTTTCATCCCGCTCCAGGTACTGACATATGAAACTTGAGACTCCCATGCGCCTCAAAGCAGACCTTACCCTTCTCTTCATCGCCGTCATTTGGGGAACGGCATTCGTTGCACAACGTTTGGCAGGACAACTTGGCAGTGTGTACCTGTTCAACGGCGTGCGTTACCTTCTGGCGGGCTTGGTTGTCGTTCCCTTTGTGCGATGGGAAAGCCTCTCATCCTACCCGCGCGCACAATTCAAGTGGATGTTCATTGCGGGCTTTCTGCTCTTCGTGGCGGCGGCGTTCCAGCAGGCAGGGATGCAGTTCACCACGGCGGGCAACGCAGGCTTTATCACGAGCCTCTACGTGGTGCTCGTCCCGCTGGTGGTGTTCTTTGGATGGCGCGAAAGACCTCACTGGCTCTCGGTTGTGGCGGTGGCATTGGCTGGGGCGGGAGCATATCTCCTTTCGACGGGCGGCAGGTTCGAGGTCCAGAAAGGCGATGCGCTCGAACTCGCCGGCGCGCTGTTTTGGGCTTTGCATGTCGTCGTGCTGGGCAAGTTCGCGTCCCGCTTCGAGCCGATGTCCTTTTCGGTGGGACAACTGCTCGTGTGCGGACTGCTGAACCTGACGCTCGGTCTCTTTGTGGAACCGCCGGTCTTTTCCTGGACCTGGGCTGGGGCGGCGGTCTATACGGCTGTTCTTTCACTGGGACTTTGTTACACCCTCCAGGTTTGGGCGCAGCGGCATACCCCGCCCTCCGACGCGGCGCTGATCCTGAGCCTCGAATCGGTGTTTGCGGTGGCGGCAGGCTGGCTTGTGTTGAACGAACGCCTGACCATCATTCAGATTTTTGGGTGCCTTTTGATTTTCTTTGCGGTGGGGCTTTCTCAATTGAAGAGTTATTCAGGTACAATTGACCGAAACCACCTCGTGGAGGGCAGATGACCGCCAAAGTGATTCTCAACCCGCACTCCAACCGCTGGAACGCACAAAAACGCTGGGCTCAGGCAGAGGCGGCGCTCAAAGCCGCCGGCGTGGACTTTGACCTGGTCGTTTCGGAGAAAAAAGGCGCAGTGACGGGGCTGGCAGAAGCGGCGGCGCGGGCGGGCTTCTCACCCATCATTGCCGCAGGCGGCGACGGCACCATCGGCGAGACCGTGAACGGGATGCTGCGGGCGGCGGGTTCTCCGGAGAAGTTATCCATTCCGCTGGGGGTCATCCCGCTGGGTTCGGCGAATGACCTGGCGTTCAACATCGGTCTGCCCACCGATTTGAACGAGGCGGCGAAGGTCATTGCGGGCGGAAAATTGAAGGCAATTGACCTGTGCAAGTGCAATGACCGTTATTTCATCAACAACTCGGCTTGCGGGCTCGAACCGTACGTCACCACCAAGCATGAGCGCATCCACTGGATCAAAGGCATCACGCGTTACCTTGTGGCGGCGATTTGGGCAATCATGGACAAGCCCGAATGGCGCGGCAGGGTCGTTTGGGATGACGGCTCGTATGAGGGACTGCTCTCACTGGTTTCGGTGGGCAACGGGCGGCGGACGGGCGGATTTTTCATGACGCCGCACGCCGATCCCTTCGATGGCAAATTGACCCTCGCCTTCGGCTACCGCGCCACGCGCCTGGGACTGTTGACGGCGCTTCCGAAGGCGTTCAACGAAGACAAGGGCAGTTACATCGAGCTGGATGGAATGCGGGAAGTACACTCGACGCGGGTGTCCATTCATCTCGACAGACCGTCCTACGCTCACACCGACGGGGAGTTGTTCCCCGAACAGGTGCAAAGCCTCGAATATCAAATCTTCCCCGCCAGATTGAACATCCTCGTTCCCTGATATGACCATCGAAGAACTTTCTTTCAAGCCCCTCAAGCGGAATCTGTGGACCGACCTCGAAGAACTCTTCGGCTTGAACGGCGCCTGCGGCGGCTGCTGGTGCATGTATTGGAAACTGCGCGGCAAGGCGTTCGATGAGGCAAAAGGCTTTGGCACGCGCCAGATGCACAAATCCATTGTGGATGGGGGAACGGTGACCGGTCTGCTTGCTTACCTGGATGGGGAGGTGGTCGGATGGGTGGCGGTGGAGCCGCGCACTGCCTACGAACGGCTGGCGCATTCCCGCACGCTTCAGCCGCTGGATGACCAGCCGGTCTGGTCGGTAACGTGCTTTTTCGTGGCGAAGCGGCATCGGCAGCGGGGAATCGCTCTCGGGTTGCTGAAGGCTGCGGTCGAGCATGTCCGCAGTCAGGGCGGGAAGATCGTGGAGGGGTATCCTGTGGAGGTCAAAGAGAAGACCGCGCCTCCGTTCATTTTCACCGGCACCCCGTCCATTTTCCGCGAGGCGGGGTTCGTGGAAGCGGCGCGCCGCTCGCCGACGCGTCCCATTTTTCGTTTTGTAATCGAATAAGCAAATGGCGTTTCAAGACATTCGAAAGTCGCGCCGGCGTTTGAGCCCGCAAGAGGCAGGATTGCTCCTGCTGGGGCTGGCTTTCCTGGCGGGCTTGCTGGCGTTGAACATTTCCCTGGCGCGGACCTTGCCCGGCGGGGAGCAGTTTTTCCTGCGCTGGAGCGGCGCGCGCGGGTTTTTGCTGGGAGATGTCGAGCCGTATAGTTCCGAAGTGGCACAGCAGACGCAGAATCTCGTCTATGGGCGGCGGGCGCAGGCGGGAGAATATCCCTACGTGCTCAACGACCCCTTTCCTATTGTCCTGCTTTATCTTCCGCTGGCTTTGTTTTCCGATTTCGCCCTCGCGCGCGGAATTTGGATGCTTGTATCTGAATTTGCGCTCCTCTGGCTGATGGTCTCTTTCATCCGCGCGTTGGAATGGGAGCCGCCCGGCTGGCTGTTCGCCCTCCTTTTGCTGGCTGGCGTTTTCGGGTATTACACCCTTGCCGCGCTCGGCGCAGGGACGCCGGCGGTCTTTTTGGGGGCGATGTTTTTCGCTGTTTTGTACGCCCTGCGCTTCTCTTTCGACGAACTGGCAGGCGGGCTGTTATGCCTGACCTTTTACCAGTGGGAAGTGAGCGCCCTGTTCGTTTTTTTCATCCTGGTCTTTGTGTTTGCCAACCGCCGCTGGAGGGTGCTCTCTGGCTTTGGCATGGCGCTGACGGTTCTGCTGGCGGTCTCGTTTCTCTCCTACCCCGCCTGGGGACTCCCGTATCTGCGCGGCGTGCTTTCGGACTGGTATCGCAGTGACGCCCTGCGCTTCGGCGCGTTCGCTTCGCGCTGGTTTCCAGACGTGCAATTTCCCATCGGGCGGTGGATAGCCATCCTCCTCGGCGTGCTCGTCGTTTGGGAGTGGACGCGGGCGGTCAACTCTCACTTTCGCCACTTCCTCTGGACTGCCTGCCTGTCGCTGGCGGTCAACCCGCTGATGGGGTTTGCCATCTTCCCGTCCAATCATGTCGTGTTGCTTCCGTCGCTTATTCTCATCGTCATGCTCGTGTGGGAACGCTGGGCGCGGCGGCGCGGCTGGTTCCCGCCGCTGATTTTGCTGACGGCGTTCCTCGTTCCCTTCGGGTTGTATTTTCAGGTTCGCGCCGCCGCGCCGCGCCTCTACGCTGACCTGTTGACCGTCCTGCCGCCCATCGCCTCGCTCGCCGGCTTGTACTGGATGCGCTGGTGGGCGGTGCGTCCCCCTCGTCTTTGGGCAGACCAGTTGGAAGGTCAAAGATGAAGCGCTGGCATTACGCAATTCTCTTTGCCGCCGGGCTGCTGGTCCCGTTCATCGTGTCGCGTTTTCAGTCTGTGCCGGGCTACATGGACGCTGATTACTACTTCGCCGGCGGGATTCAACTCGCGCAGGGCAAAGGCTTCACCGAACCCTACCTGTGGAACTACCTCGACGACCCGCAGGGACTTCCGCACCCTTCCCACACCTACTGGATGCCCCTCGCCTCCATCGTTTCGGCGCTGGGGATGTGGCTGACCGGTCAGACCACCTACGCTGCCGGCCGACTGCCGTTCATCCTGCTCTCCGCGTTTGTCCCCGTGCTGACGGCGGCTCTCGCCTTCGACCTTTCCCGCCAGCCCCGCCTCGCGCTGACCTCGGGCCTGCTCGCCGTTTTCTCGATGTATTACGCTCCCTTTCTGCCCGTGCCAGATAACTATGCCCTCTTCATGCTCCTCGGCGGGACTTTTCTGCTGCTCGCCCCGCGCCCTCAAAAGTGGACTCCCTTTGCCCTCGGCGCGCTGGCTGGCGCAATGACCCTCGCCCGCAGTGACGGTCTGCTCTGGCTGGGGCTGGCAGGGCTTGCCGTATTGTGGAAGCCCGATGATTCTCTCTCCTTTTGGGAGAGGGTCAGGGTGAGGGTGATTCCTGCCGGTCTGCTCGTCTTGTTGGGGTATCTCCTCGTCATGGGCGGCTGGCACTATCGCAATTACATCCTGTTCGGCTCTCTCATGCCGCCCGGCAGCGGCAGGCTTCTCTGGCTGGAAACCTACAACCAGACCTTCGCCTATCCCGCCTCGAGCCTCACCCGCGAAGGATTTCTGAATGCCGGTCTCGCCGCCGCGCTGGAAGACCGCCTGACGGCTTTGCAGTGGAACTTTGGCACGCTGGTGGGTCCGCAGGGTGGAATTTTCCTGCTTCCCTTCATTTTGATTGGGCTGTGGTCATTGCGCGGGCAGTTGCGAACCCGCCTCGCCGTCAGCGGCTGGGTGATTCTCTTTGCGGTGATGACCGTGATATTTCCGTTTGCCGGCATGCGCGGCAGTTTTCTCCATGCAGGGGCGGCGTTCCAGCCGTTCTGGTGGGCGGCGGCGCCCCTCGGGCTGGAGGCGGTCATCTCGGCGGCGCGGCGGCGCGGGATGTTCGATGAAAACGCGCGAGTCATCTTCCCGGCAATGCTGGTGATTCTGGCGGCGGCGATGAGCGGGTACCTGGTCGTTTCGCGCGCGGCGGACGGGTGGGGCGCGGAGAGCCGCGTCTATGCCGAAGTGGAGAAAAGGCTTATCGAAGACGGAGCCAGCCTCGAGGTCGGTGTGATCGTCCGCAATCCGCCGGGGTACTATCTCTATTCGGGGCGTCCTGCCATTGCGCTGCCGTTCGGCGATGAGGCGGTCATTTTGCAGGCGGCGGAAAAGTTCGGGGCGGGGTATCTCGTTTTGGAAGAGGGCGGCACGTTCGAGGCAATTCAGGATTTGTACGAGAACCCGCAAAATCACCCCGCGTTTTTCTTCCTTGGGGAGGTGGACGGTGCGAAGGTCTATCGCATCCTTTTCCCCTGACCGCCGCGTTCTGCTTGCGTTGGCTTCGCTGTTGGGGGTGGCTTTCTTTTTGACGTTCAGCGCGCTGACCTACCGCATCGGCTTCCCGCTCGATGACGCCTGGATTCACCTGACCTACGCGCGCAACTTCGCCCTGCACGGCGAGTGGTCGTTTCGGCTGGGGCAGGAATCGGCCGGCTCCACCTCGCCGTTGTGGACGGGGCTGCTGGCGATGGGCTTTCTCCTGCGCCTCGCTCCCTACGTCTGGACGTTTTTTCTCGGCTGGGCGGCGCTCACCCTGACGGCAATCCGCGCTGAAGACATCGCCCGCCGCGTCCTTCCCGCTTACCGTCCCCGGCTCCCCTGGGTGGGGTTGTTCATGGCGCTTGCCTGGCATCTCACCTGGTCGGCGGTTTCGGGGATGGAGACTCTTCTGCACGGACTGCTCATCCTGACCGTGTTGGGGATGCTGTTGGAGCGCTCGCGTCGTTACCTGACCCTGGGCTTGCTCGCCGGTTTAAGCGTCTGGGTGCGCCCCGACGGTTTGACTCTGCTCGGTCCCATCCTGTTCACTGCCGTTTTTCAGGAAGCGGATTGGCGGGCGCGCGGGAACGCCTGGCTGAAGGTGTTGCTCGGTTTTGGGACGTTGTTCGTTCTCTATCTGCTCTTCAACCTGGCGCTCGCCGGTGCGCCCATGCCGAACACGTTCTACGCCAAGCAGGCGGAATATGCGGCGTATTGGCTTTCTCTGCCTCTCTCTGCGCGGGTGACGGCGTATCTGCAGCCCATGCTTGCCGGTCCGTTCGTCATCGTCCTGCCGGGGGTTTTCCTGTGGGCGTACCGCATGGTTCGTGAACGGAATTGGGGAGGCGCGGCGGGACTTCTCTGGTTTCTTGGGTATGCGGGTATCTATCTGACGCGGCTCCCCGCCTACCAGCACGGGCGGTACATCCTGCCGGCGTTTCCCAGTCTCTACCTGTGGGGTCTGCTTGGCATGGCGGCGTATCTGACCTCTCCGCGCGTCGACCGGCGTCTCGCCTTCCTCTGGCAGTCGCTGACGATTGTGCTGGTCGCCGCGTTTCAGTGGGTGGGAGCGGCGCAAAATGCCCGCGATGTCGCCTTCATCGAAACCCAAATGGTGCAGACCGCGCAATGGGTGAACGAAAACCTGCCTGCCGGCGCTTTGCTGGCGGTGCATGACATCGGCGCCATCGGCTACTTCACCCCCAACCCGCTGATTGACCTGGCTGGGCTGGTCACGCCGGATGTGGTTCCGTTCATTCGGGATGAGAATCGCCTGGCAGAGTACCTCAATGCCAGCGGGGCGGAGTATCTGGTTACGTTTTCGGAGTGGTATCCGCACCTGGTCGAGGGACGAAGCGCCCTCTTCCAGGCGGGAAGCGAGCGTTTCCCATTTGAAGATAACATGGGGGTTTATCGCTGGCGGTGAGTCCTATCACAGAACTGAAATGGAAATCGCGTTCGGCAAATTGCCCGTCCGTGATGAGTGTGCTATACTCCTGCCAAGACCAATCCCAGGGATCAGGCTAAAGATGAAAGAAATAACATTGCTCATAGCAGACGATCATCCGTTGTTCCGCCAGGGCGTGGTGGATGCCTTGTCGCTCGAAAAGGATTTTCAAATCATCGCGCAGGCATCCAACGGCGAAGATGCGATTGCCCAAATCCGCGCGCTCCAGCCGATGGTCGCCGTCATTGACGTGAATATGCCCGGCATGAACGGTCAGCAGGTGACTCATCAGGTCACCTCCAATCATCTGCCCACCCGCGTCGTCCTGCTGACGGGATACGACGATGTCGAACAGGCAATCCATGCCATGCTGGCGGGTGCGGCAGGATACTGCGCCAAGGAAATTCAACCCGAGGTGCTTTCGCGCACCATCCGCGCCGTAGCCGAAGGGAAATACGCCATTGCCGGCAACATCTTCACCCGCCGCGAACTGGATGCCTGGATTGATGAGCAAATGGAAGGCGCACGCAAGTCCTACAGCGAGCCTGGTTCACCCTTCCATCCGCTTTCCGACCGCGAGATGGAAGTCCTCTCCTGTGTGGTGCGCGGCATGAGCAACAAGGAAATTGCCGCCCGTCTGGGAATCAGTCATCAGACCGTGAAAAACCATGTCACCTCCATCCTGCGTAAATTCAGCGTGGAAGACCGCACGCAGGCGGTTGTTTATGCCCTCAAGCGCGGCTGGGTCAAGTTGCAGGACACGGCGGCAAAATCTCAGGAGTAGTCATGGCATTCGAAAACCTGTCCGTTGATGAGTTCGATGTTCAGAAGGAAATCGAGGAAACCACCCGCGCCCTGCGCGAAGTGACCTTGATGATCGAGCAAAGCCAGGGCGAGTTAATGAAACTTTCCCAGCGCAACGCTGCCATCACCGCCCACCTTCAGCAGGTGCAAAGCCAGATTAACTCCATGCCGCCGCAGGAGATTCGCAACGTTTATGACTCTGCGCTGGACGCGCAACAGCGTCTCTTTGTAATGCGGGGGCAGTTGGAAAAACTCCAGGCAGAAAAAGCCCATCTGGAACGCCTCAAAGCCGTCCTCGAGCGTGCTTCTACCTCCCAGGCGGGAGCCGCCTCTGCCTCTCCCGGCGCCGGGCGCGGCACAATGGCAAGCGTCGAAATGCTGGTGAACGCGCAGGAAACCGAGCGTCAGCGTCTCTCCCGCCAGATGCACGACGGTCCCGCCCAGGCGCTCTCCAACTTCATCCTGCAGACCGAAATCGCCATGCGCCTGCTGGATATGGATCCCGCCCAGGCAAAAGAGGAACTCTCCAACCTCAAAACCTCCGCCATGGGGACGTTTCAAAAGGTGCGCAACTATATTTTTGAATTGCGCCCCATGATGCTGGACGATTTGGGGCTGGTGCCGACCGTGCGCCGCTATGCCGATGCCTTCAAAGAGCAGGCGTCGCTGGATGTGAGTGTGACCATCACCGGAAACGAGCGCCGCCTCGAACCTTACCTGGAGGTGATGATCTTCCGCGCCATTCAGGAATTGCTGGGGAACGCCGCCCGTCACAGCCAGGCGTCGCAGGTCAAGGTGATGCTCGATATGGGGGATGAACGCATCCGCGTCAGCGTGGACGACAACGGCCGGGGCTTCGATCCCGAAGCCGTTCAGCAGGGAAACAGCCTCGGGCTGAAGTTGATCCGCGAACGGGCGGAGATGCTGGGCGGCAGTTTCGAGGTGGATAGCGCAATCGGGCGGGGGACGCGCGTCTCGTTTGCCGTGCCTGCCCGTTCGTGAGTCCGCGCATTGCAATTTAATGAAAATTCGGCTCTGTCAAGCGGCAGAGCCTTACTTTTTTACCAAGTAAGCCATCAGGTTTTAGGGTTATACTGTATAATAATTCAAACCAATTGATCTGCCGGAAGGATAGGCGGAGATTCTGGAAGGAGAATTTCCTATGCGTCGCGGAAGAATATTATTGCTGCTCGTCTTGATTGCCGTCGTTGGGCTGGGGTTGTTGTACATTGTTTTCGGCAACCCGCTGGGAGGCGGCGGCGGACCTTCAGCCATCTCCACTCAGGCGCCGACGGTGCGTGTGTATTACGCCGCTCAAAACATTCCTCAGGGAACAACGATTACCCGTGAAATGCTGGGAACGTTTTCCATTCCGCCGGAAAATGTGGTAGAGGTAATGTTTACGGAGGGAGAGGAAGCCAACCTGATTGACCAGACGGCGCGTTTTACCTTGGAACAGGGAACATTGATTACTTCCTCAATGGTTGGAGGCAAGATTGAACTACCTCCGCCTTCCTGGTCGTACAAAGTGCCCGCCGGCATGGTGGCGGTTTCGATTCCCACCGACCGTCTTGCCACAGCGGCGTATGCCATCAACAGCGGCGCTCATATCAATGTTAACGTCTGCTTGACTTTTGTGGATGTAGATCCCGCTTTCCAGACGGTGCTTCCCAATTACTTGTCATCCATGCGGGATATTTTCTTCCCCGAAGGCGATCGTCCCTATATCACCATTGACCCGACCACCCAGGAACTTCCCGCCCGCCAGGGGCGCACCGAACTCGATCCCACCTTCCAAAAACCGGAATATGTCGTTCCTTCTGAAACCCAGCGCCCGCGCCTGGTCTGTCAGATCGTCCTGCAGGATGTGGTGGTTTTGAACCTGGGGAATTTCCAACTTCCGCAGGCGCAACCGGTGGCGGCGGCAACGCAAGACCCTAACGCCCCAACCGTTCCCTCCCAGGCTGAAACCAAACCGGACATCATTACCCTGATGGTGTCGCCGCAGGATTCCGTTGCCCTGAATTACTTTGTTTACAGCGGCGCAGTCTTTTCCATGACACTGCGCAACCCCAATGACACATCGCGGGTGGAGGCGCAATCGGCAACCTTGAACAGCGTTTTGACGCAATATAACATTTCCCTGCCGTCGAAACTGCCCTACGCTCAAAATACCCGCATTGACTTCCTCCAGCCTCCGCTTTTACCGAACGATATTTCCCCACAACAATAGAGGTTTTCCTACATGCCGGGTGAAAAAATCCGTGTACTGATCGTTGATGATGTCTCTGAGACACGCGAAAACGTCAAAAAACTTCTGCAATTCGAGTCCGATGTCGAAGTAGTTGGGGTTGCCCGCACCGGCAAAGAGGCGATACAAGCCTCGCAGGACTTGAACCCGGATGTCGTCCTGATGGACATCAACATGCCGGATATGGACGGTATTACGGCGACAGAAGCCATCCGCGCCAAACAACAGGCGGTACAGGTCGTTATTCTATCGGTGCAAAGCGACCAGAACTACATGCGCCGTGCCATGCTGGTAGGCGCCAGAGATTTCCTCACCAAACCGCCAATGGGTGACGAGCTCATCTCTGCTATTCGCCGCGCCGGTGAAATGGCGCAGGCAGAAAAGGCAAAAGCCGCACGGGCGCAAGTCATTCCCATGGCAGGCATACCGGGTGTTGCGGCAACGTACGGCGGTCCGCGAGGAAAAATCATAGTCGTTTACAGTCCCAAGGGAGGCACCGGGCGCACCACTGTGGCAGTCAACCTGGCGCTGGCGCTCCATTCCCCCGAGACGCGCACTGTGTTGGTGGACGGCAATCTGCAATTCGGCGACGTGGCAATGTTCGTCAATGAGCATGGAAAAAACACCGTCTTAGACCTTGCCCCGCGCGCCGACGAGCTGGATGCAGAAATCGTCGAAGAAGTCATGGTCAAGCATTCGGCGTCGGGACTTCACATCCTTGCCGCGCCTACCCGTCCCGAATATGCAGAAAAAGTTTCGAGCTCACAATTTTCCAAAATGCTCGAATACCTGACCCAACTATATGCGTATGTGGTCGTTGACACCGCAACAGCGTTGAACGACCTGACCCTGGCAGCCATTGACGTAAGCGATTTGATCTTGCTTATTACCACGCAGGACATCCCCTCCATCAAGAACAGCCGCCTCTTCCTGGACCTGTTGAATACGCTGGGCGTCCGACGCGAGCGGGTTCTGTTCATCATGAACCGCTTCGACAAAAAAGTAAACATTACCCCCGAACGCGTCGCCGAAAACCTCAAGCAGGAAGTTGCCCTGGTCATCCCTGTTGACGAAGCCACGGCTGTCAAGGCAGTCAATCGCGGCGTACCATTTATGTTGGACAATAAGACTCAACCGATTGCGCGCAGCATCGCATCGCTGGCGGAGGCGGTTCGCAATCGCCTCACCGAAAAAGAAACCAACGGTAAGTAACTCGTGCTTGTGCTTACAGGAGATGTGAAGTATGTCTCTCTTAAAACGAATTGAACAGGGGCAAGGCGGTTCTCCCTCGGGAGGCGGTCAATCGTCCGGACAGGATGGAGAAGGCTCGCGCCTTTCATCGCTCCAATCGCGGAGAGTGAACGCCCCCATCACATCGCCACAGGCCGGTTCCTATTTTGACCTGAAAACCCGCGTACAAAACAAACTTCTCTCCGAACTGGATCCGACCATGGACATCACGCGGACCGACGAAGTTCGCCGTACCATTCAGGACCTGTTCGAGCAAATCCTCGCCGAAGAAAACATCGTACTCTCGCGCCCCGAACGCGCCCGCCTGTTCGAGCAAATTGCGGCGGAAATTCTCGGCTTCGGTCCCTTGCAGCCCTTGCTGGAAGATGACACCATCACTGAAATCATGGTCAACGGACCCAAAAACGTGTACATTGAAAGAAAAGGCAAACTGCATCGTGTGCCGGTGACCTTCGAAAATAATGACCATGTCATGCGGGTGATTGACCGCATCGTAGCCCCGCTCGGACGCCGCATTGACGAATCCAGCCCCTATGTGGATGCGCGTCTGCCGGATGGCTCCCGCGTCAATGCCGTCATCCCGCCCATTTCCCTCGTGGGTCCAACGCTGACCATTCGTAAATTTTCGAAGAACCCCATCACCATCGAGCAACTGATTCAATTTGGTTCCATCACCCCCGAGGCGGTTCAATTCCTCAAGGCATGCGTGGAAGCCCGTTTGAACATCCTGATTTCCGGCGGCACCGGCTCGGGCAAAACGACGCTCCTCAACATTCTTTCGGGTTTCATTCCCAACGACGAACGCATCATCACCATCGAAAACGCGGCTGAATTGCAGTTACGTCAGGAGCATGTTGTCACGCTGGAATCGCGCCCGCCCAATATCGAAGGACGCGGCGAAATTACGATTCGCGACCTGGTCATCAACTCCCTGCGTATGCGTCCCGAGCGGATTATCGTCGGCGAATGCCGCGGCGGCGAAACCCTGGATATGCTGCAGGCGATGAATACCGGTCACGATGGCTCGATGACCACGGCGCACGCCAACTCTCCGCGCGATGCACTTTCTCGTGTGGAGACTATGTGCTTGATGGCAGGCATGGAACTCCCCGTCCGCGCCATCCGCGAACAGACCGCCAGCGCCATTGACCTGATCTGTCATCAGGAGCGCATGCGCGATGGTACCCGCAAAGTAACCCACATCACCGAAGTCAGCGGCATGGAAGGCGACGTCATCACCATGACCGACATCTTTGTCTTTGAACAGACCGGCGTGGAAGCGGGCAAAGTTGTAGGACGCCTGCGCCCGACGGGTCTGCGACCCAAGTTTATGGATAAAATTGAAGCGGCGGGCATCAATTTACCGCCCTCCATCTTCGGCATCGGCGAACGCCGGCGCTACTAGGAAAACTGTCAGGCTACGGTTATGAATCTATTACTGATTGGCGGTGGGCTGATCTTGTTGCTCCTGATTGTCGGGGTGGTGATTACCATTACCAGTGAGCGTTCATTGGTGGATGAACGCCTGGGGCAACTTGGGGAAACCAGGCAGGCACAGGAAACCCAGCGGGAAGCCGCCGCATCGCTTGTCACTGAGTGGCTGAACCGCAGGGTTGCCAGTTCCTCCCTTGGAGATCGTGTGGCGCGCGAACTGGCACGGGCAGACCTGAAACTCAAGGTTGCCGAATACTACGCCCTGATTTTCATCTCAACTGTTTTGGTGGGCGCGCTTGCCTGGCTGCTTCAGGGACACCCTCTCTCCTTTGTCATTGGGGCGGTGATTGGTTTCTTCATCCCGCGCTTCTACGTTAAACGTCAGCAAGCCCAGCGCATCCGCAAATTCGACGATCAGTTGGGCGATATGCTCAACCTCATGGTGAACGGTCTGCGCGCCGGATATTCCACCATGCAGGCAATGGAAGCGGTCAGCCGCGAACTCCCCTCGCCTATTTCTGATGAATTTCGCAGGGTCGTCCAGGAAATGCAGATTGGCATTCCCATGGAAAAGGCGCTGGACAACCTCCTGCGCCGCATCCCCAGCGATGACCTGGACTTTGTCGTTACGGCGATAAACGTCCAGAGGGAAGTCGGCGGCAACCTGTCCGAAATTCTGGATACAATTTCCTTCACCATTCGTGAGCGCGTTCGCATCAAAGGTGAGATTCGTACCATGACTGCAAGTGTGCGCGCCTCCGGTACCATTCTCTCCTTTATCCCCCTGGGATTGGGGCTGGCGTTGTGGTTTATCAGCCCCGAATACATTGGCACCTTCTTTGCCCCCACGAATTTCTTAGGGTTAGGGCAGCCGCTGTGCGGCATCATTGCCATGACCGTGATTGTTGGGTTGATTGTTGCCGGCTATTTCGTCATGATGAAAATTGCGGATATTGAGGTGTAGCGATGAATCTTACTTTAATTTTGATCATCGGCGGCATCCTTCTGGTCTTGTTCATTATTGTAGGGGTCATCTCTGTGAATTTGCGGCAGAACGCAGACGATGAAGATCCATTGCAGGCGCGCCTTGCGGAATACCTCCAGAGCGGCGAGGTCGCCTCGTTGGAGGAAATCGAACTATCCCAGCCGTTCTTCGAGCGCGTGGTTGTGCCGATCATCAAAAAAATTGGTGAAATCTCCGCCCGCTTCACCCCGCAAAAGGCGATTCAAGATACGGCTCGCAGGTTGGAACTGGCGGGCAACCCCTGGCCCATTGATGCTGCCACTTTTCTGGCGATTCGCTTCATCCTGGCGCTTGTCATGGGCGGGCTTGTGACAACGCTCGTCATTTTATCGCCCTCCCCTAACCTTAGCGATAACGCCCTGTATATCTTTGGCGCAACGTTTGGCGGCTTCTTTTTGCCTCATCTGATGCTCTCCAGCAGGATTACCAACCGCCAAAATGAAATTCGCAAGGCAATGCCAGATGCCCTTGACCTGCTCACCATTTGTGTGGAAGCGGGACTGGGTTTCGAAGCCGCCATGTCCAAGGTCAGCGAAAAATGGGATAACCAGCTGGCGTTGGCGTTTGCCCGTACCATCCGCGAGATTCAACTCGGCAAAGCGCGGCGCGACGCCATGCGGGACATGGCAGACCGCCTCGGCGTGCCCGAAATGACCAGTTTCGTTGCTGCCATCATCCAGAGTGAGCAGTTAGGCGTGAGCATGGCGAAAATCTTGCGGATTCAATCCGACCAGATGCGCATCAAACGCCGTCAGCGCGCTGAAGAAGAGGCGCACAAGGCGCCGGTCAAGATGGTGCTCCCGATGGCGTTTCTAATGTTTCCCACCATTATGATCATCATCCTGACGCCGGCGGCGATGCAAATTTTCAATTCTTTGGGCTAAGTTACAGTTTGAACATTTGTGAACAGTATTCCATGGTTTTATCCTCTCTGGCGATGGGCGTGGAACGGAATTGACCTGCTCTTTCCGCCGGAATGCGGAGGTTGCGGGAAGAGAGGCACATCCTGGTGCCCGGAATGCCAGGCGCGCGTACCGCGCATCGTCGAGCCGTTTTGTGAACTGTGCGGAATACCTGTGAACGGCTCCCGTGTATGCGAACGCTGCAAATCAGACCCGCCCGCGTATCGAATGATGCGCTCCTGGGCGGTTTTTGATTCGCCTGTGCAAAACGCCTTGCATACCATGAAGTACCGCCGCAATCTTGGGATGGGGGATGCCCTGGCGCGTCAGATGGTGGACTTTGTGCGCTCACTCCACTGGGATGTGGATATGCTCGTTCCCGTTCCGCTTGGCAAAAAGCGGCTACAACAGCGGGGTTATAATCAGGTTGCATTGGTGGCGCGTCCGCTGGCTTATGAACTCCGACTCCCGTATGTCCCTGCGGCGTTGGTGAAAATTCGTGAGACACGCTCACAAGTTGGTTTGACGGCTTCCCAGCGGAAGCAAAATGTCTCGAAAGCGTATCAGGCAAAGGCGGGGGTTGTGAAGCGCAAGTCCGTCCTCTTGGTGGATGATGTGGCGACCACCGGTTCCACCCTTCAGGCTGGCGCAGAAGCGTTGTTATCTGCCGGGGCGCGGGAGGTATATGCCGTTACCATCGCCCGCGCGCTCCCTCATCATGATTGGAATCGTGTTTGACAATGGCGCACCGGCGTCATTGATAACCCTTTAAGGAGGCTCCATATGACAAACAAAATTGAAGTTCTGGCACGGAACATGCGGCTGAACGAGAATACCCACGAGTACGTCGAGAAGAAAGCCGCCAAATTGGAGCGTTATCTTCAGGAGATTGACGAGATTCGGGTGGAATTGTCGCATGTCAAGACCGCCCGCAGCGCAACCGACCGTCAGGTGGCGCAAATTACCCTGCGCGGAAAAGGATTCATCCTGCGAACCGAAGAACGCGCCGACGATGTGCGCGCCGCCTTCGACACCGCCCTCGACAAGATGCAAAGACAGATTGAACGCTACAAAGGCAAGCACTATCGCGGGCGCGGCGACGGGCGTTCTGCAGCCGAAGTGGTCGAAGAAGAGTGGCCCGTGGACGAAACCGGCGAACTGCTCCCTCTGATTGCGAAGCGCAAGAAGTTTGTGCTGGTGCCGATGACCGAAGAAGAAGCGGTGGAGCAGATGAAACTGCTTGGGCATGATAACTTCTTTGTCTTCTTCAACGCCGAGCAGAATTCCATCCAGGTGTTGTATAAGCGCCGCAACGGCACCTACGGTTTGATTGAGCCTGTTCTCGGGTAGCGCTTTGCGAAATCGAACAAAAAAAACAGTGGCGCTCCGGCGCCACTGCGTTTCTCGAAGGAGTTCGAATGGAATTCAACGAAGACCTGGACGAGATTGAAGTCACCCCCACCAACGTGGATGTAAATACAGCCCAAAGACTGGTCTATGACCTGATCAAAGCGCTGGGCGAAGACCCCGAGCGCGAGGGCTTGAAAAACACGCCGCATCGCGTCTCGCGCATGTTCACCGAATTGCTCAGTGGGTACACCCTGGACCCGCAAAGGGTCGTCAACGGCGCGTTATTCAACATCAATTACGACGAAATGGTGCTTGTGCGCGACATCGAATTTTACAGCCTGTGCGAGCATCACATGCTCCCGTTCCTCGGGCGGGCGCACGTCGCCTACCTGCCTGCGGGCAAGGTCATCGGGCTTTCCAAAATCCCCCGCATCGTGGACATGTACGCCCGCCGCCTGCAGGTGCAGGAGCGCATGACGCGTCAGATTGCCGATTTCCTGCAAAAGACACTTCAGCCGCAAGGCGTGGCAGTGGTGGTCGAAGCGGTGCATCTCTGCGCGATGATGCGCGGCGTCAAAAAACACGACGCGCGCATGACCACCTCCGCGATGCACGGCGCCTTCCGCGCCAATTTGGCGACCAGACAGGAATTTTTGGACAACATCTCGCGCGGCGCCAAACCGCTTCAATTCTGACTTTCAGCCTGCTGCGGCAAACCGGCTTAACACTTCGGGACGCGCCTCCATCCAAACCTGCGAGCGGAGGCGCGTTGCTGTTTGAACGATGTTTTCCCCCAATAGCGGATTTTGATACTCGGGATAAATCTCCGCCAGCGGAACAATCACAAAGGCGTACCGCCAGAATTTGTCGTTATAGGGTTGGTCGTCGAACAACACAATGTCAATGTCAATCGTGCGCGGGGCAAACTTGTTCTCACTGCGTCGCCTTCCCAACCGCGCCTCGATGGGGCGGATGACCGTCTCCTTCAGCTCGACCTGCCTCAACGCCGTTTGGAACAGCACACAGGCGTTCAGGTAATTCGGTCCTTCCGCGCCCACCGACTTCGACTCCCACGCGCTGGAGACCTTCAGCACCCTCCCATACTCGTGCAATAACTCCACAGCCCTGACGAGATGAGTCTCAGGCTGGATGTTTGACCCAAGATTCAAATACGCCAGATGCAAACTACTCATCGCGGCTGCGTTCGATCTCCACGCCCACCGACTCGGCAAATCGCACCGCCGTCGGCTTTTCCACACGCACGATGACCCGCTGAACGTTGTTCTGTGCGAGGCAGATGCCCGCCAGGTCGTTCGCCAGCGCCTCCACAGTGAAGCGCCCGACGCTTTCGGCGTGTTCCTGCACCTTTTTCGTGATGGCGCTGTAATCGGCGCAATCGTTGAGGTCGTCCGTTTGGGCGGCGCGGCGGGTATCGGTGAAAAGAGTGATATTGATGAGGATGTCCTGGGCGCGTTTGCGCTCCCAATCGCGGACACCGATGATACCGCGGGCGAGCAGGTTCTTGATGATGACTTTATCCATGTTGTGAGTATCCTTTTAATTTGCGCGTAGCCAGAATAGAAGAGTATGTGCAGATAGATGGGAATAATTGCTCTGTTGCAAGGATTTTTTTGAAGCGTACTGGGCGTTCTCTAACGCCCGAAGTTGCGCTAGAGAGCGCAAAATACCCAAGATTTTTGAATGATTGCAAGAGAGCAGGGAATAATCAAAAAAGCGAATCTAAATCAGATGCCTGCCTCCATCCACGTGGATGATTTCGCCCGTGATGTAGGCGGGGCAGGTGAGCAGGAAGAGTAGCGCCTCTTCGATCTCGTCCTCCATTGCCCAGCGTTTCATCGGGATATTTTTCGTGATTTCAGCATTGACGTTCCCGTCCGAGGGCGGCAGGATAGCTCCCAACGCCAGCCCGTTGACCGTCACCTTCGGCGCGAGCGCCGCCGCCAGCGACCGGGTCATCGCGGCGAGGGCGGCTTTGCTGACCGTGTAGGGGAAATGGTCCGCGCCGGGGCGCAGGGCGCGCCAATCGAGGATGTTGACGATGCGCGCGCCCTCCTCCGCCTGACGGGCAAAGGCTTGAGAGAGAAGGAAAGGCGCGGTCAGGTTGAGGGCGAGGTGGCGGTTCCAATCGTCGAGGGAGGAGGTATCGAAGGTCAGCGGCTCGAAGATGGCGGCGTTGTTGATGAGAAAATGAATCGGGGTGGTGCGGCTGATGAGGGGAATCAGGCTTGCGGCTTGGGCTGAATCGGTCAAATCCGCTTGGAACACCCAGGCTTGGCGGTGCAGTCCGCTGATTTCGGCGCGCAGGGATTCAGCGTCGGCATCCGAATGGGCGTGATGGATGACCACATCCGCTCCCGCACGGGCGCAGGCGAGGGCAAGGCGGCGTCCGATGCGGCGGGCGGCGCCGGTGACGAGGGCGGTTTTGCCGCGCAGCGGTTCTTGGGGCATGAGGGGATTTTACTGCATTCTTATTCTGCCAAATCAAACAAAAATTGTCGCCTTCTTGACGCCCCCGCCTCGCGGTGATATATTCCCTCCGCAAGGTGATTTGAATTCTCGACCCATCCCACAGAAAGGTGAGCCATGGACAGGAATCAAACTCCGATTTACACAGGGGACATTGCCGCACAACAGGTTGACCCCACAAGAGAATACACCGCAGAAAACCAGGAAATCAACTTTACCGCCGAACAGCACGCGATATGGGCGGATTTGTTCGCGGGCATCCATCAGCCGTACCTGCTCGAACATCTCTGCCATGAATACCATCGCGGTCTGGAATTGCTGGAACTGGACCCGCATCGCATCCCGACGGTGGCGCATCTCAACGGGCACATCACCCCGCGCACGGGCTGGCGCGTCGAGCGGACGGTGGTGCGTTACACCCTCGCCGACGACTGGTACAAAAAATTTGCCCAGCGTGTCTTCCTTATCACCGACTACCTGCGCACGCGAGACCAGATGGAGTTCACGCCCGAACCCGACATGTTCCACGACATCTTCGGTCACCTGCCGTTCCTGACGCAGAAGTTCTACGCCGACATCGAAGACAAGTTCGCACCTGCCTACATGAAGGCGACCCAGGAGGAGCGCGAGGTCATCAAACGGCTGGCGTGGTACAGCACGGAGTTTGGGCTGGTGGTGCAGGATAACCGCTTCAAGGTCTTTGGTGCGGGCATTATTTCGGGGCGCAAGGAGTTGACCCGCACCATCATGGAGTTCTACCGCCTCGGGCGCGACAACGTGATTGATTACACCAAGCCGATTTACCCGCAGTTGTACGCACACTTCCAGGCAAACAAGACCAACCTGCACCGCATCATTGACGGCGTGAACGCGCTCCATCAAAAAGGGCAGATGTCCTCCGCCGACGAAGGCTGGAACGTGGTGCTTGGCTTGTACAAGAGCCTCGGCATCAAGCAGGAAGGCATCTTCGGCGGCGAGGTCATCATCGCTCCGTTCGACATCGAGACCATCGCGCGCATCCCGAAGACGGTCTATGCCTTCAACCCGATGCTCTTCGTTTGCGAGTCGCTGGAGCAGATGGACGAACTGCTCGACTCCTACTTGAAACCGATTGCGATGAGGAATTGAAGTCCCCTCATTTTGTTTTATCTGCGCAGGATACGCTCTCTTGTTTATCCGTCGGCGACGTTGGAGAACGTCTGTTACGCTGGTTGGATGAAAAGCCGCCTCTTTCTGGACGGGAGGCGGCTTCTGTTCTACCGGCTTTGACCCTGCCTGCGAACTGATTCGCTTGCGAGGAACGCCGCGAGCAAAATCCCCCATGCCGCAATCTGCGCCAGCCTAAGCCCGCCGAAGACCAGTGTGCTGTCCCCGCGAAAGGCTTCGAGGAAGAGACGCGCGCCGGCGGTCAGCGCGGCAAAGTTGAGGAAGAGAAGCCCGTTTGGGGATTCGGCTTTTCGAGACCAGAGCCAGCCGAAGATTAAGAGCGAAGCGAGCAGTTCGTAGAGTTGAGTCGGGTGCCGCGATGCGTTCCACAGGTCAATTCCCCAGGGAAGTGCCGTCGGGCTGCCGAAGGCTGTCCCTGCGGCGAGGTGGGCGAGATGCAGTCCGATGGCGAGCATGGCGAAGATGGGGGTCAGCGCGTCGAGCGTTCCCCAAAGTTGAAGTCTCTGCCGCTGACCGTAAATCAGCGCAACCAGAATCGCTGCAACCCCTCCGCCGGCGGGGTCGAAGAGGTCGGGGTTGGGCGAAAAGACGCTGAACGGGCTTTGAGAAAATGCGGAGAGGTTGGAAAGCGCGAAGAGCAGCCGCCCGCCAACGACATAGGCGATGAGGGCGTAGAAGGTCAGGTTGTTGAGTTGTTCTTTGGAAACGCCGTGACGTTCGCTCCGTTTTTCCGCGAGTGTCAGACCGACCCACAGAGCCGCGATGAGGAGGATGAAGTGACGCGGCGGGGCGAAGAGAGAGCGAAAGGCTTCGATCATTTCAAAATCTCCTCCACGCGGGTGCGGAGCAGCGCCTCCGCCATCGGTCCGCCGATGACCACTTCGCGGATGATGCCGTCGCGGTCAATGAAGAAGGAGGAGGGCAGGGAGCGCAATTGGTAGGCGGGTCCCACGCTGGCGGTTTCGTCGAGCAGGATGGGGAAGGTCAGACCGTATTCATCCACGAAAGGGTCAATGTTCGCGAAGGTGTCTTGGTAGGTCATGTTGACGGCGAGGACGACGAAGCCCTGGTCTTTGTAGTCGTTGTACACCCTTTCGATGGCGGGCATCTCGGCGCGGCAGGGCGGACACCACGTCGCCCACAAGTTGACCAGCACTGCCTGCCCGCGCAGGTTGGAAAGTTTGACGGTTTCACCCGTCAGCGTTTTCAACTCAAAATCGGGGGCGAGGAATCCCTTTTGCGGTGCGGGGATTTGACCGGCGGTGGATGTGCCGGTTTTGTCCGCGCTGACGAAGGTCCATGCAAGACCGAGCAGGAGGATGAGTGCGTAGGCAATTCGGCGTTGAGTCGAGTTCATGCTGTATTGTTTGTTTGTCTCTGATATATCTTACGGATGAAATCCGTTTCACGCTTTTTTGCTGGTAAGAAACCGTGCCGGGTCATGGTTTTCTCAAAGTCAGCAAAAGCGGCATCGAATGGACGCGAATGGACCTAATTTTTTGTGAAATTCGCGTAATTCGATGCAAAAAAACCAGAGCAGGCAGTCATAAAGGCGACTTTGAGAAAGCCATGCGTGCCGGGTTTTCTTCGAGATTATATACCTTGCACCGATGGTAAAATCAAACATCTCAATTTCAGGCAAAAATCATGACAGACGCCACCTTCGACAAACTCGATCTTCAAACCCGTGCCATCAACACCCTGCGTTTTCTCTCGGCAGACGCCGTCCAGCAGGCAAACTCCGGTCACCCGGGGCTGCCGATGGGCGCCGCTGCAATGGCTTTCACCCTCTGGACGCGCCACCTGCGCCACAATCCACGCAACCCAAAGTGGATGGGACGCGACCGCTTCATCCTTTCGGGCGGGCATGGTTCGATGCTCCTCTACTCTTTACTCCACCTGACGGGATACGACGTCAGCCTCGACGACCTGAAGAACTTCCGCCAGTGGGGGAGTATCACGCCCGGACATCCGGAGTACGGACTCACCCCCGGCGTGGAAATGACCACCGGTCCGCTTGGGCAGGGATTCGCCACCGGCGTGGGCATGGCGATTGCTCAGGCGCACCTTGCCGCGCTCTTCAACAAACCCGGGCACGAACTCATCCAATCCTACATCTACGCCATCGTCACCGACGGCGACCTGATGGAAGGCGTCGCCTCCGAAGCCGCATCGCTGGCGGGGCATCTCCAACTCGGACGCCTCATCTACCTCTATGACGACAACCGCATCTCGATTGACGGCTCCACCGACCTCGCCTTCACCGAAGACCGCGCCAAACGCTTTGAGGCATACGGCTGGCACGTCCAAAAAGTGGACGACGGCAATGACGTGGAAGCGATTGACAAAGCCATCCAGGCTGCCAAAGCCGACCCGCGCCCGTCCATCATCATGTGCCGCACCATCATCGGGTATGGCTCGCCAAAGCGGCAGGGAACGTCGAAAGCCCACGGCGAGCCGCTGGGCGACGAAGAACTCAACGCCGCAAAGCAGAACCTGGGCTGGACTCTCGAACCGCGCTTTTTCATCCCCGACGACGTTCTCGCGTTCTTCCGTCAAGCCGTGGACCGCGGACGCGAACTCGAAGCAGACTGGAGAATGAGGCTGGAAGCGTACAGCCGCCTCCACCCGCAATTGGGCGCAGAGTTGAACCGCCGCCTCGCAGGCAAACTCCCCGACGGCTGGGACGCCGAACTCCCAACCTTCCCCGCCGACCCCAAAGGCATGGCGACACGCGCCACCTCGGGCAAGATCATCAACGCCCTTGCTCCCATCCTGCCCGAACTCATCGGCGGCTCGGCAGACCTGGCTCCCTCCAACAACACCAAAATTGACGGCAGTCCCGCCTTCCAGAAGGATTCACGCGAGGGGCGCAACTTCCACTTTGGCGTGCGCGAACACGCTATGGGCGCGGCGTTGAACGGTATGAACCTGTTCGGCGGGGTGATTGCCTATGGCGGCACGTTCCTCGTTTTTTCGGATTACATGAAGCCCGCCATCCGCATCGCGGCGATTTCACACATTCCGACGATTTTCATCTTCACCCACGATTCGGTGGGACTCGGCGAAGACGGTCCCACTCACCAGCCCATCGAACATCTTGCCGCGCTGCGGGCAACCCCGAACCTGGTCGTTATCCGCCCCGCCGATGCGAACGAAGTCCGCGAGGCGTGGAAGGTCGCCATCTTCCGCCGCAATGGACCGACGGCACTTGCCCTCACACGCCAGAACGTTCCCACGCTTGAACGTTCGAACGTTGGAACGCCTGTCGAAAAAGGCGCTTACGTGCTAAAGGATTTTGGCAAACCCGAAATTATCCTCATGGCGTCTGGCTCGGAAGTGAGTCTGATTTTGGATGCGGCGCAAAAACTGCACGAGGAAGGTCGCGGCGTGCGCGTGGTCTCCTTCCCCAGTTGGGAATTGTTCGAGGAACAGGACGAGGCATACAAGGAGTCCGTGTTGCCGAAAAATATTCAGAAGAGACTCGCCGTCGAAGCAGGAGCAAGCCTCGGCTGGGACCGATACGCCAGTTCTGTCCTCGGCATTGACCATTACGGCGCGTCCGCCCCGTATAAGGTCATCTTCGAGAAGTTCGGGTTCACGGTCGAGAATGTAGTTGCGAGAGCGAAGGAGTTGCTGAAATGAAATATGCTTTTACGCGCCTGCTGGTCACGAACTTCAAAGATTGTTTTCGGTTCTATCGAGATGTGATGGGATTTCAACCCGGCTTCGGCACAGAAAACGATACCTACGCTGATTTTCTTGTGGGTGAAACGAACATCTCCCTGTTCGATAAAAATGAGATGAGCCAGGCCCTGGGAACGTTGGACAAGCCTGTGCGTCCCGACTCGCAGGACCACGTTTGTTTGACTTTCGGTGTTGATAATGTGGATGAGTTCTACAAGTCGTTGGTGGAGAAAGGCGTGAATGTTCCCGTACCGCCAACGGATCATCCCGACTGGAGTATTCGCACGGTTCACTTCCGCGATCCCGATGGGAACTTGATTGAAGTGAATCAGAATTTACCGCAGACTTAAAATGAAAATTGCAGTTGGATTCGACCATGCGGGTTTCCCGCTCAAACAAACTGTCCTCGACGCCGTCCGCGAGGCGGGACATGAACCCATTGACCTCGGCACACACTCCGCCGAAAGCGTAGACTTCCCCGACTTTGCCCAAGCGGTCGGGCGCGCCATCCAAAACGGAGAAGCCGAACGCGGCATTCTATGCTGTGGTTCGGGAATCGGCGCGTGCATTGCCGCCAACAAAATGAAGGGCGTGTATGCCTGCGTTTGTCACGACACGTATTCCGCCGCGCAGGGCGTAATGCACGACGACATGAACGTGCTCTGTCTCGGCGGGCGCGTGATTGGACCCGAACTCGCCAGAGTGCTTATCCTAGCCTTTTTGGGCGCGGAGTATCAGGGAAACAAGGCGGGTGGTGAAAGGCTGGCGAGACGCGTGGGGAAGATTCATAAACTCGAGGAGGTTGGCAGATTGGAGGATTAGAATGTTGGAAAGTTAGCGGGTTGACGAATTGCTTGAACGGCATAAACCTTCAAGTCTTCCAACCTTTCAACCTGTAAACCTGTAAACCTGTAAACCCAAAACAGGAGAAAAGATGCCCACCATCACACGCTTTGAAGAAATCGAAGCATGGCAGACTGCCAGAGAGTTGACCCGGTTGATATACTCCCTCACCAAAACAGGAAAATTCTCGCGTGATTTCGGGCTGAAGGACCAAATTCAGCGGGCGTCGGTTTCCATCATGAGCAATATTTCAGAAGGTTTTGAAAGTCAGACTCAGGCTCAGTTTATTCGTTATTTGGGAATTGCCAAAGCCTCTGCAGGCGAGGTCCGCTCACAGTTATATGTTTGCAGGGACTTGGAATACATTACTCAGGAACAGTTCACAACAGCCTTTGCAATGGCCGAAAAAGCCTCCCGCCAAATTGCCCGTTTCATCTCTTATCTTGAATCGCACCCTCAATCTTACAAGATTCGTGAAGACTCTGCTGAATACGAAGTCTAACAACCTGCCGACCTTCAAACCTGTAAACTTGTAAACCTTCAAACCTGAAAACGAGAATATCTATGAACCCAATCACAAAGCTCACATCCCTCGGACAATCCCTCTGGTACGACAACATCCAGCGCCGGCTGCTCGAAAACGGCGAACTCAAAGCCATGATCGAACGCGGCGACATTCGCGGCGTGACCTCCAACCCAACCATCTTCAACAACGCCATCGCCAAAACCACCGACTACGACTCCGCCCTCACCCCGCTCGCCTGGGCAGGCTGGGACGCGGAGAAAATCTTCTGGCAGCTTGCCATCGAAGACATCAAAGCCGCCTGCGACGCCTTCCAGCCGCTCTACGAAGAGACGAACGGCGGCGACGGCTACGTCAGCCTCGAAGTCAGCCCCTACCTCGCGCACGACACCGACGCCACCGTTGCCCAAGCCGAGCAGCTCTGGGCGCGCGTCCGCCGCCCGAACCTCATGGTCAAGATTCCCGCCACCAAAGCGGGCATCCCCGCCATCCGTAAGGCGATTGCCGCGGGCGTGAACGTCAACGTCACACTCATCTTCTCGCTGGCGCGCTACGCCGAAGTCATGGACGCCTACCTCAGCGGCCTCGAAGACCGCGCCGCGGCTGGTCATCCCATTGACCACCTCGCCTCCGTCGCCTCCTTCTTCGTCTCGCGCGTGGATTCCAAAATAGACCCCAAACTCCCTGAAGGCTCTCCCCTCAAAGGCAAAGCCGCCATCGCCAACGCCAAACTTGCCTACGACCTCTACCAGCAAACGTTCGCGGGCGCGCGCTGGGAAAGACTCAAAGTCAAAGGTGCGCGCGTCCAGCGTCCACTGTGGGCGAGCACCAGCACCAAAAACCCCGCCTACCCCGATACCATCTACGTGGACAACCTCATCGGTCCCGAAACCGTCAACACCGTTCCGCCGCAAACCCTCGAAGCCTTCAAAGATCACGGCGTTGCCGAGGTCACCCTTGTGCGCGGTCTCGATGAGGCGCGTGACGCCATCGCTCAACTCGAAGCGCTTGGTATCTCGATGGATATCGTCACGCAGGAACTGGAAGATGAGGGAGTCAAAGCCTTTGCAGATGCCTTCACGCAACTGCTCGCCACCATTGACGAACGGCGCAAAGCCGCCGCTTCATCTCTTGGACCTCTGGCTGATTCTGCTCCCAAACGGATTGCCCAACTCGAAGCCGATTCCGTCCCCGCCCGCCTGTGGAAACATGACCCAACGCTTTGGGCTTCAGACAAAGACAAGGAAGGTCAACACGAAGTGACCATCCGCATGGGCTGGCTGGACTCCACCGACAAGGCGCGCAGGAAGTTGAAGGAATACGAAGCCTTTGCGAAGGAAATCCGCAAAGCCAAAATTGACCGCGTCCTTGTGTTGGGCATGGGCGGCTCGTCGTTGACCGCTGAAGTGTTGAGTTCACTGCAAGCGGCGGCGGGCATCAAAGCGCCGCTCCCCCTTGCCATTTTGGATTCCACCGACCCCGCGCAAGTGGCGGAAGCCGCTCGAAACTTCCCGCCTGAAAAAAGCCTCTACATCGTCGCCAGCAAATCGGGCGGCACAGCCGAGGTCATGGCGGCGTTCGATTACTTCTGGAAGTTGAGCAAAAAGGACGGCTCACGCTTCATCGCCACCACCGACCCCGGTACCTCGCTCGAAGCGCTGGCGAGGAAACGCGGCTTCCGCAAAATCTTCTTAGCCGACCCAATGGTAGGCGGACGTTACTCCGCATTGACCGACTTTGGTCTCGTCCCCGCCGCCCTGCTTGGCATGGACTTGAAGCAGCTCCTCGACCGCGCCGACTGGATGCGCAATCAATGTTCGGAAAACTGTCCCGCCGCACGCGACCCCGGGCTGGCGCTGGGAGCCGTCCTGGGCGAAGCGGCTTTGGGCGGGCGCGACAAGCTGACGGTCCTGGCTGACGCGCCGTTGTCCGCGTTTGCAGGCTGGATCGAGCAAATCATCGCCGAATCCAGCGGCAAGAACGGCAAAGGCATCCTGCCCGTCCCGCTGGAACCGATTGGCAGTCCTGAGGTCTATGGCGGCGACCGCATCTTCGTCTATCTCCGCCAAACAGGCGAACATGATGACGCGGTTGCCAAACTCAAAGCCGCCGGTCACCCCGTTGTCCAATTACCAATTACCAATTTCTACGACATTGGCGCCGAAATCTATCGCTGGGAAGTTGCCACCGCCATTGCCTGTCACATCCTGGGCGTCAATGCCTTCGACCAGCCGAACGTGGAATCGAGCAAGAAAATCACGAAGGCGAAGATTGCCGAATACCAGAAGAAGGGCAAACTACGCGAGGGCAAACCTGCATGGAAGAAGGACGGCATGGCAGTGTTCTCGCCCACGGCGGTGAGGGGCGCCTCGCTGAAGTCGGTGTTGAGCGGATTCTTGAAGAAGGCGAGGAAGGGCGGTTATGTTGCCATCAACGCCTACCTGCCGCGTAACGCCGAAAACATAGACGTCCTGCAGAAGATGCGCGTTGCCATCCGCGCCAGGACGGGCAATGCCGTGACCGCTGGCTTTGGTCCGCGCTTCCAGCATTCGACGGGGCAGTTCCACAAAGGCGGACCGAAGAACGCGCTCTTCCTCGTCATCACTGCCGAGCCCGAAAAGGACATCGCCATCCCGAATCAGGGTCTGACCTTCGGCACGCTCCTCCGCGCGCAGGCGCTGGGCGATTATGAGGCATTAATCGAGGCAGGGAGGAAGGTGATGCGTGTGCATTTGCCGTCGGTGAAAGCCATATCCGAGTTGCTGAAGGCTTTGGAATAACGAAGACTGCCGCTGTAAACGGCTTGTCACACACTAAACATGAGCCATGTCACCTTGACATGGCTTTTTCATTCAACTATCCTTGCTCGCTGTAGACCGACCAGTCGGTCTAAAGAGAAACCATGTCAAACAACACTCCATCCCAGGAAACCCGCGAGCGCATTCTTGAAGCGGCTGTGAAGGTCTTTGCCACCAAAGGCTACCACGATACCAAAGTGGACGATATTGTGGCTGAGTCCAATACATCCAAAGGCTCGTTCTATTTCTACTTTCCGAGCAAGCAGAATATTTTCCTTGCGCTGGTGGATACCTTCGCCGACCTGCTCGAAAACCGCCTGCGCGCCCGCCTCCAAACCGAGACCTCGGGCATGGCGCGCCTCGATTTGGCTTTGCGCGTTTGCCTGGAAATTTTCGGTCAATATCGCGGATTGGCGAAGATTGCCCTCGTCCAGGCCGCCGGGCTGGGACATGTCTTCGAAGAAAAGCGCCGCGCGGTGAATGACCGTTTCATCAAAATCATCAAAAGCAATTTGGACGAGGCGGTTGCCGATGGAAGCCTCCAGCCAACAGATACCGAGGTGGTTGCCTGCGCGTGGATGGGCGCTTTGAGCGAAGTCGTGTTACGCTGGATTTTTACAGGTAAGCCTGACCCCCTCCGTTCCCTGCCGGTGTTGCGGAGGATGTTGTTGCAAAGTATTGGCGTTTCAGAAGAGCGGATACGGGAGTTTGAACAAAAATCTCAAGCAGGAGAATGAGTTTGAAGCGTATCGTTAACTACACCATCCCCTCTCTGCGGTTTCAACTGACAGATTTTTTGCGTCTCGGCGCGGGCATGGAGCGCTTTTACTTCGAGAGCAGTCAATCTGCCATCGCCATCGCCGGGCTCGGAGTTGCCGCGCAAATTTCTTGCGGCGGGTCAAATCGTTTTGCGGAACTTGGGGAATCGCTCAAGGAATTTTTTCAACGCATCATTTGCGTCAATGAAGCAGACTCGTTGCCGCGCCCAATTCTGCTGGGGGGCGGCGCGTTTTTCGATCAAACCGAACGGGGCATCTGGGATTCTTTTCCATCGGCTGCGCTGATTCTGCCCCGCTACGCGATGATCCGCGTCGGCGCAGAATATTTCTTTTCCGTGAATCAATTGTCGGCGGGGGATGAAGCGCTGGCAAGTACGTCCCGCCGGCTTCGTCTCGAAGCCGAAAACTTCATCGCGCAGATGCAAACCGTCGTCCTGCCATCGCCATCCATTCCCGATGAAATTGTCAGCGTCGAAACATCCCGCGCGGAATGGGAAAACAGCATCCGCCATTCCATCGAATTGATTCGCAGGGGCGCGCTCAAAAAGGTGGTTATGGCTCGCCCGGTGCAGGCGCACGGAAACCGCCCGCTGGACGTTCCTGCGCTGTTAGAGCGTCTTGAAGAATCATGCCCCGCCTGTTTTCGCTTCCTGTTTGAATTTGCGCCTGGCATTACCTTTGCAGGTGCAACGCCGGAGCGATTGATTTCCGTATCGGGCGCTGAATTTAATACGGTTGCCATTGCAGGCTCCATTCGCCGCGGCGGCTCTTCTGTCGAAGATGAAGCGCTCGGCCGGCAGCTGCTTGATTCCGCCAAGGACCAAAGCGAACACGCTTTCGTTCTCGATTACCTTCGCCAAAAATTGACGCCGTTCGCAAAAACGCTCCACCTGGGCTCTGCGCCAAAACTTTTACGCCTGCCCAACATTCAGCATCTTTGCACAGACATCACGGGCGCTTTGAAGCCAGGGCATACCCTCCTCCATCTTGTCGCTGCGTTACACCCTACCCCTGCGGTGGGCGGCGTGCCAGGCGAGACCGCTCTAAGCGTTATTCGTGAGTGTGAAGCATTCGAACGCGGCTGGTATGCGGCACCTGTCGGCTGGGTGGATACGGATGGCAACGGCGACTTTGTCGTCGCAATCCGTTCAGGATTATTTCAAGGCAACACGGCTACGCTCTTCGGCGGCGCAGGTATCGTTGCCGATTCCGACCCGCAAAAAGAATGGGACGAGACCGGCTTGAAAGCCCGCTTCTTGCTCGACGCTATGCAAGGCGAAATGGCATGAACACTGCAAACCGCAACACGCTCTGGGCAGGTCTCTTTGTCACGGAGTTGAAAAAACTTGGGCTCGAGTCGGTCTGCATCGCACCGGGCTCGCGTTCCACGCCTCTGGCAATCGCCTTTGCCGAAAGCGGCGTTCGTATTTACCCGCACAGCGACGAACGTTCCGCCGCCTACTTTGCGCTGGGGCTTGCGCGCGCGAGTCAAAAACCCGTTGCGCTCATTTGCACCTCCGGAACGGCGGCTGCAAATTTTTTTCCAGCCATTGTCGAAGCGAATTACAGCGAAATCCCGCTGCTTGTCCTCACCGCTGACCGCCCTGCCGAACTGCGCGAAAGCGGCGCGAATCAAACGATTGACCAGCTCAAACTTTTCGGCAATCACGTTCGCTGGTTTGTGGATGTTCCCACGCCCGAGGCGCGTTTTTCCAAACATCTTTTTCGCTATTTGCAAACACTTGCCGCGCGCGCATGGGAGACTTCCCAATCGCCGCTGCCCGGACCCGTCCACCTGAATTTTCCATTTCGCAAACCGCTCGAACCGATTGCAATGCCCGACGACCTTCCCGCCTGGATGGACGCCCCGCTTCTTTCCAGATTGGAAACCGCTCCCGCGCAATTGACATTTTCTCGCCCCAAACTTTTTCCCGCCAAAGAGCAGACCGATTTCCTCCTCGAGGCAATTTCCTCCTCCCCGCGCGGACTCATTGTCTGCGGACCTCGATGCCCTGCTGGAGATTTCCCTGCGCGCCTGACCGAATTTGCCGCCCGGACGGGTTACCCCATCCTCGCCGATGCGCTTTCCGGCCTGCGATTCGGTGAACATGTCAATGAATACGTCATTGGCGGGTACGATACCTTTCTGCCATTTGCAGGCAACGCCCTGCGTCCGCAATTCATCCTTCGTTTCGGCGATGTACCGGTCAGCAACGCCTTATCCGATTATCTTGACAGCCTCGAGCATGTGCCGCAAATCCACATTTCTGCTGTCAACCGCTGGCGCGATGACCGTTTCCGCGTCACGCATGCCATGTGGGTGGATCCGCTTTTAATGTGCCAGGAATTGCTCAGCGGCATACCCGAACGGGCGAATTCGGATTGGCTGGGCGCATGGAAGGATTACGAAGAAAAAGTTTGGGACGAAGTCCGCGCTGTTCAAATGAACCCGGACTTCGAAGGCGGCATCCTGCCCGATGTGCTAAATCAACTTCCGGCTGGCAGTGGCTTCTACGTTGCAAATAGCCTGCCCGTGCGCCACCTCGATCAATTTGCGCCTCCGAGTCGCAAACCTGTGCAGGTGTTTGCCAATCGCGGCGCAAGCGGAATTGACGGCACGCTCTCCAGCGCGCTCGGCGCAGCCGTATATTTGCCGGGGCTCGTCTTCATCACCGGCGACACCTCCTTTTATCATGACATGAACGGACTGCTGGCAATCTCCCGCTGCGGCATTCGCGTCACAATTATCGTTATCAATAACAACGGCGGCGGAATTTTTCAGCGCCTGCCAATCTCGCAATTCGAACCGCCCTTCACCGACCTCTTCGTTGCCCCGCACGGGCTGACCTTCGAGCATGTCGCAAAACTATACGGCATTGACTATGCCCGCGTCGAACGCCTGTCATTGAAACCCGCGCTGGAAGCCGCACTCCAGTCTGAAAACTCAACCATCATCGAAATCCCCAGCGATGCGGCAAAGTTTGAACAAGTGCGGCAGGCGTTGAAGCGGCGTTATGCTGCGGCAAAGCGGGCGTAGCGGCGGTCACGCGGCGGGCGTAGCGGACGTTCTCTAACGTCCACTGCTGCGGCGAACTTGAAAAAATCTTGAGAGGAAATATGAACTGGATCAAAGTCAAAGACTACCAAGACATTACCTATCACAAAGCAGAAGGGATGGCACGCATCGCGTTCAATCGCCCCGAAGTGCGGAACGCCTTTCGTCCCGAAACAATCAAGGAAATGATCGAAGCCTTTGAAAACGCCTGGGAAGATACCCGCATCGGCGTGGTTTTGCTCACGGGGAACGGTCCTGCGAAAGATGGAAAATATTCCTTCTGCTCTGGCGGCGACCAGCGCGTTCGCGGGAATGCGGGGTATGTTGGCGATGACGGCGTGCCTCGCCTGAATGTGCTCAAACTTCAGCGCATCATCCGAACCATGCCCAAACCTGTCATTGCCCTGGTGGCAGGATACGCCATCGGCGGCGGACATGTCCTGCACGTCATCGCGGATCTGACCATCGCCGCAGAGAATGCTATTTTTGGGCAGACAGGTCCCAAGGTCGGCTCTTTTGACGGCGGCTTTGGGTCTTCATATTTGGCACGCATCGTTGGGCAGAAAAAGGCGCGCGAGATTTGGTATCTCTGCCGTCAGTACAACGCGCAGGAAGCGTTCGAAATGGGTCTGGTCAACAAGGTAGTGCCGGTGGAACAGCTCGAAGACGAAGGCATCCGCTGGGCGCAGGAAATCCTGGAGAAAAGTCCGCTCGCGATTCGCAATCTCAAATCTGCGTTCAACGCCGAACTCGACGGGCAGGCAGGTTTGCAGGAACTGGCTGGAAACGCCACCATGCTCTTTTACATGACCGAAGAAGGACAGGAGGGACGCAACGCCTACAACGAAAAACGCAAACCGGACTTCCGCAAATATCCCTGGCTGCCATAACGATATGAAATGCCACACTGCCTGAGGTGATTCGATGGATTGGCTTGCCGAACGCGCCGCGCAAACTCCCACTGCTCCTGCGCTCGAATTTACGGGACAAAAATGGGACTATGAAACTCTCAACCATTGGGTTGAGACGCTTGCAGTCCAGCTCGAAGCGCGCGGAGTAAAGCGGCGGGCGCGCATTGCCGTTCACCTTGCCAACCAGCCTGTCTATGTTGCGCTCATCCATGCCCTCGCCCGCATTGGCGCCGTTGCGGTTCCGCTCAACATACGCCTGACCGAACCCGAAATTAAATTGCAGATAGAGCAAAGTCAATGCAGTTGCCTGATTTGCGACACGCAACTGCCCGGACCTGGGAAGCAGATTCTTGTCTCCGAACTTTCCTCAACGCCTCAGCAGTTACCCAAACGGAAGCGCCCCCCGCTCGAACCTGACGCCGTCCAGGGGATATTTTTCACGTCTGGCACAAGCGGCTTTCCCAAAGGCGCGAAACTTACTTTTGACAATCACCATGCCAGTGCACTTGCCTCCGCCCAACGCCTCGGCATTGACTCCCACGACCGCTGGCTGTTATCCATGCCGCTTTACCACATTGGCGGCATGTCTATCGTTTTTCGCGCCGCGCTCCACGGCTTTACCGTCGTCCTTCACCCCAATTTTGACGTGGATGCGGTTCATCGCGCGCTCACCAACGAGAATATCACCATCGTCTCACTTGTGCCCACCATGCTTCATCGTCTGCTGGAAAAATATCCGGCTTTCAAACCGTCCTCCTCCCTGCGCGTGATTCTCCTGGGCGGCGCCGGCGCGCCTATGGACCTCCTCGAAAAAGCCCTGGCGCTGAATTTGCCCCTCGCCCTCACGTACGGATTAACCGAAGCCGCCTCGCAGGTTGCCACGTCCACGCCGGCGGAGACCCGCCTCAAAGCCGGCAGTGTTGGCAAACCATTGCCAGGCACAACTGTTGACATCATGGACGAATCGGGTAAATCGCTTCCAAAGGGTGAAATTGGCGAAATCGTCATCAGCGGCAGGACGGTGATGTGCGGCTATTTGGATTCGAAAGAACCGCCCGGTCGTTTCCACACGGGCGATATCGGCTATCTCGATTCGGATGGTGATTTATGGGTGCTTACGCGCCGGACGGATTTGATTGTCAGCGGCGGCGAAAATGTCTATCCCGAAGAGGTGGAACGCGCCCTGCTGAGGCATCCAGCCGTGAGCGAAGCATGCGTCGTTGGCATGCCCGACCCTGAATGGGGACAATCCGTCGCGGCGGCTGTCGTTTTGCGCGAACCGTGCGGCACGGAGACGCTCATTCAGTTTTTGCGTGAGCAGGTTGCGGGTTATAAAATTCCGAGGCGCATTGCTTTTGTCGAATCTCTCCCGCGTACGGCGTCAGGTAAATTGAAACGAACCGAAGTTGCAAACATGGCAGGCTTTAAGAACCCGCCGTATCTACTACAAAACAATGACCAATAGTATCTCCGTTTCCAATGCCCTTCAAATCGGCGGCGCAGATGTTGTGCTGATTGCAGGACCCTGCGCTGTTGAAAGCGCTGAACAGGTTTATACCATTGCCAAAACAATGAGCGCGCTTGGGTTACGTGTATTACGCGGAGGCGCGTTCAAGCCGCGCACATCGCCGCGCACCTTTCAGGGGTTGGGGCTTGAGGGTTTGAAAATTTTGCGACAGACTGCAGATGAGTTCGGTCTGCTTGTCATCTCGGAGGCGTTGGGGGTTGAGCAATTGCCGCTCGTTGCCGAATACAGCGACATTATCCAGATCGGCAGCCGCAACATGCAGCATTTCCCGCTGCTATGGTCGGCAGGCGAACAACAAAAGCCAATCCTGCTCAAGCGCGGATTCATGTCCACCATCCCCGAATGGCTTGCAGCGGCGGAGCATATTATGTCGCGCGGAAATCAACAGATCATCTTGTGTGAGCGCGGCATTCGCGGCTTCGATCCCTCCACACGCAATGTGCTGGACGTGAATGCGATTGCTCACATCAAAGAGACCACACCTTTCCCCATTCTTGCCGACCCAAGCCATGCCACGGGTCGCGCAGATTTGGTATTTGCCGCATCGCGCGCCGCTCTAGCAGCAGGCGCAGACGGTTTGCTCGTCGAGGTCCATCCGAATCCTGCCGCCGCGCTTTCCGACGGCGACCAATCCCTTCCGCTCGATTCCCTGCCTGCCTTCGTGGAGAATATGCGCCGCATAGCGTCTGCGATGGGGCGCACGCTGGAGTCGAGAACATCCTGACCTTTCGATTCAAATTGGGAGAATGTTCAAGCCACGCTTTATCACCCTCGGCAATCCCAAAAATCCGCCGCTCATTTTTCTGCACGGCTTTCTTGGCAGGGGTGAGGGCTGGTTTGAAATTGCGCGTCCGCTCAGCGAACGTTATTTTTGCATTTTGCCCGATTTGCCCGGTCATGGGGAATCTGCCAAGGACGATCTTTCCTCGCCATTGAATTTTGATGTTGCAACTGACTGGCTTTTTCGATTATTGGATGAAATCCCCGCCTCGAAAATTCACCTCACTGGCTATTCGCTTGGCGGGCGCATCGCCCTCGCATTTGCCTGCCGCTTCCCCCAGCGGATACTCACCCTGACTCTCGAATCCGCCAGCCCCGGCATCGCAGACGAATCCGAACGCGCCCGCCGTCTTGTAGAAGACTCGTTACGCGCCGAAGCCATTTTGAAGGACGGAATGCCTGCTTTTGTCGAGCAATGGTATCAACTGCCGCTCTTCGCAAGTTTGCACAACCACCCTCAGAAATTATCCGCCGTCAAAGAATCCGCCTCGCGCAACGATCCGTGCTGGATGGCAAAGGTGATCCGCGAACTCAGTCCCGGCGCGCAACCTCCGCTTTGGGATTCGCTCTCGAAACTCTCCGTCCCTGTCTTCTTGATCGCGGGAGAAAAAGATACAAAGTATGTTCAGATTGTCCGCTCAATGGCAAAGCAGATTCCAGGAGCGCGCTTCAGAATTGTGCCGGAAGCGGGACACAACGTCCACGCTGAGCAGCCGGCAGAATACATCGCTTTACTGACAAGTTTTCTTCAAGGTTTGACCAACGGAACAACAATCAAGCCGGACAATTCGCGCAACTTGTCTTAAACCACGAAGGCGCAGAGACGCGGAGTTTTTTAATGACTTTTCTCGGTGCTTCCGTGTCTCCGGGGGTAGAGCAATTCAGCCGGCGGCGATGAACCGTTTATGGTTGGCGAAGCGGTTATGGTTGAATCAGTAATCCCACCCAAAACAACAGACTGAAAACCAGCGCGGTCTGACCTGTCCTTGCAAGCGCCATGTTCAGCGGGCGACCTTTTTGCGTCAGCACAACTTTTGCCGCCTGCCAGGCGATGGGCAGGGATGCCCACGCCAGCAAGGTAGTCCACGGAATCAATTGAAGGAAAATGGCGGGAATCAAAATCAGATACGCGGCGACCATGCAAATCATGTATTCAATCTTCGTCCCTTGTTCGCCGAGCCGTACCGCCATTGTGCGTTTGCCCGCTTTGCGGTCATTGTCAATATCCCGCAGATTGTTCACGACCAGAATCGCCGTGACGATCAACCCCGGAGGGATCGTCATCCACCACACGGCGGGAGGCACTGAACCTGCTTGTATGTAATACGTCCCTGCCACGGCGGCGAGACCGAAGAAGATGAACACAAAAATATCGCCCAACCCGTAATAGCCGAGGGGGAACGGTCCGCCGGTGTAGGCGATGGCGGAAAGAATCGCCGCAACGCCCAGAAGGATGATGACCCAGCCGCCAAGCCAGGCGAGGTACAGTCCCAGCAATGCCGCCAGCCCCAAAACGACCGCCATGCCGATTTTTACGTCTCGCGGCGAAAGGATGCCCGCCTGCGTCACGCGCGTGGGACCGAGCCGCTCTGCGGTATCCGTTCCGCGTTCGTAATCGAACACGTCATTGGCGAGGTTGCTCCCAATTTGCAGCAACAGGGCGGTCAACAAACAAACCAGCGCAGCGTCGAAGCGAAAAACCCCGTCACGCCACGCCAGCGCGGCGCCCATCACCACTCCCGCCGCGGCGGCAGGCAGTGTGCGCGGGCGGCTTGCCAGTATCCAGGCATTCCAATCAAGGGCGGTTCGTTTCAAGGAATTTGCTCCATCGGTGAATTCAATTCGGGCAGTATAACGTATAATTGTCGCATTCAACCAGGAGACTTATGACTCAATTAACAGGCATCGAACGCGCCAAATATGTCCAGGCGATGTTCACGCGCATCGCCAAACGCTACGATTTGATGAACCGCCTGATGACGGGCGGGCAGGACGTCCGCTGGAGGAAACGCGTCATCGAACTGGCTCGGCTTCATCCGCGCGCCTCTTTGCTGGACCTCGGAACCGGCACCGGCGACCTGGCGCGGGAGGCGCTTTCAGCGTTTCCCCAAGCCCGGGTGGTGGGAGCAGACTTCACGTTGGAGATGATGCGGGTGGGGAGGAAGATCAGCCCCCTCGATTTTTCAGCGGCAGACGCCCTTCAACTTCCGTTCCCCGACGCTTCCTTCGATGCTGTGGTCTCTGGTTTCCTCATGCGCAATGTCGTGGATTTGCAAAAGTCGCTGGAGGAACAGTATCGCGTGCTCAAAAATGGCGGGCGCATTGTCATCCTCGATACGACGCGCCCGAAGAAAAACATCCTGTCGCCGTTCATCTGGATTCACATGCACGTTGTCATCCCCACCTTGGGCGGATTGATTACAGGTTCACGCGACGCCTACCGCTACCTGCCCGAAACCACGGAGGGCTTCGTCACTGCCGAAGAAATGGCAGCGCGCATGGCGAGGGCAGGATTCCAGAAGATCGCTTTTCAACGGTATATGTTTGGCACCATTGCCATCCATTGGGGAGAAAAACTTCCATGACCGACCTTGCCTCTGGAAAGTGTGTCCCTTGTCGCGGCGGGGAAGCGCCCCTCACCGACGCCGAAATCACGAACCTGATGCCTCACATCCCCCAATGGCAACTTGTGGAGCAAGATGGTATCTTGCGCCTGCAGCGCATCTTCAAATTCAAGAATTATGCCCAAGCCGTGGACTTCACGAACAAACTTGCGGCAGTTGCTGAAGCGGAAGACCACCACCCGCTCATCATTCTTGAATGGGGCAGGGTAACTGTCCAGTGGTGGACGCATGTTGTAAAAGGCTTGCACAAAAACGATTTCATCATGGCGGCGAAGACCGACGCCTTGTTCGGATAAACCCCTTGCGCCGCACACGGCGGACTCGATGGCGGCAACCAACCTTATAAAACCGTCTGCCTCACCGCTGAAACTGCCTGGCAATGATGGCCGGCAAAACCTGATGTCGCACGATTTTTAGAAGCCCGCAATTTCTCGCCAGCCAGACCGGGAAATCCATGTGCGAGGTGGAAACGGGAATGGCTGGACTGAAATCCGCCACCCGCCCGTCAATCTGATAACAATACCGCTTCAATTTCTGGACCTGGGGGTCTGTCGCCAAAAATTCCCGCACCTTTTCCTTCTCTGACGGTTTCCACCACCACGGCAGGTCGGAGGTGGCTTTGAAGCCGGTCAGCGTTCCCAAATCCTGCAACAACTGACTCTCAGTCTCGGTAAGCGAGTTCCAGCGTGTGCGGAAGAACAGCACATCCGGGTCAATGTGGACGAGCGGTTTCAGCCACAAGCGATGCAGGCTGGTGCGGATGGCGTTCTGCGTGGCGGGGTCATTGGGGTTGTTCAGCCAGACGGTCAACGCCTTGTTCAGCCAGTAGGGAGTCACGTCGGGTCCGATGCGGATGCCGTCGCACAGCCCCAGCGAAGGGACGATGGGCGCGCCGCAGGCGAGGATATACGCCTCTCCCGCCGCTTCGCGCATTACCCGCAGAGCATTTCGATATGCCTCTTCGCGCGGTATGTCCTTGTGCCGCTTGCCGACCGCCGCGCCGGCGTAGAGAAAGTCGAGTTTGAGGTAGTCGTATCCCCAGCCCACGACTTTGCGGATTAACTTGTCGAGCCAATCCAGCACTTCGGGGCGGGTGATGTCGAGCGCGTAAGTGGTACCGGTCCAGTTTCTTCCTGCCGTGACGAGATTCCCCCTCTCGTCGCGCAAAATCCAATCGTTGTGCTCGTGAAAAATCTTCAGATTGGGGGTGACGATGAACGGCGAGAGCCAGATTCCCGCCGTGCGCCCGGTGGCTTTGATTTTTTCTGCAAACGCCGCCATCCCGGCCGGGAAGTTTTTCCCCGCCTCCCAGTGACCGCTCTCGTCCTGCCAGCCGTCGTCAATTTGAAACACATCGAAGGGCAGGTCGCCGAGTTCATTCAGGGCTTTGGCGAGGACGGATTCGTCAATCCACTTGTACAGCGAATACCACGAACACCAGACGCGGGGGGGAGTCGCGAAGCGGGTCTTGCCGAATCGCGTCTCCAGCAGGGCGGCGTATTTGGCAAAGACTTCGTCCTCCGCGCCGCGTGCAATGAGCCAGTCGCCTTCCTGGTCGTCTTCGTAGAAGCCTTTCAGGGTGGAGCCGTTCAGTTCGATCCGCCCGCTTAAACCCAACGCGCCGACGAGCAGAATGTCGCCCTCCGCCAGCTCTGCCGCGCCCACCCACGCGCTGACGTGGTTTTTGTGAAAGGCGTAGGCGGGGTCTTCGTCTTTGGCGCGGAATTCGGGGGCGCGGATGGGCAGGGGCGGTTCGTGCGGGTCGAGCCACGCGGTGAGCGTCCAGGATTGCCAGCCGTGGCGGAAGAAACGTTTGGGGGGCTGAGTCAGGTTCAGGTCCACGCGCGAAGCGGTGAAGAATTGATGGGAAGATGGGGCGAGGGCGTCAGAGTCCAGCAGAAGAGTGGTCATGGGTCAAATTATCCCGCAGGATGAGGCGTGGTGCAAGCCTGAATGAATTGGTTTGACGCAGTCCGCTTCCTGTGGCATAATCCGCGCATCACAAAGGCAGTGATGGGAACGAGTAGGTCTGTGGAGTTGTCAGAGAGCCTGCGGCTGGTGCGAGCAGGTCAACGAGACAGGTTGAAAATCCTCCCGGAGCCGCGAACTGAAAATCAAGTAAGCGAGCCGTAGTTGTCCCACGTTACAGGGACAGGACGATGCTGGTCGTCGAGTGAGTGCCCACGCTCGAGCCTTAAAGGGCGAGCGCGTGGGAATCAGAGTGGTACCGCGGGAGTTCTCTCGTCTCTGTGTGAGATGAGAGTTTTTGTTTAATCCTGCTCTCGATACATGAAAAGATACGCCACGATGAGACCATTCCTCTATAAGACAATAAAATGCTCTGTTGCAAGGATGTGTTTTGAAGCGTGCTGGGCGTTCTCTAACGCCCGAAGTTGCGCTAGAGAGCGCAAAATATGCAAGATTTTTGAATGATTGCAACAGAGCAACAATAAAACTATAAGACCATAAGACCATTAGACCATTCGACCAGGAGACTAACGATGTTCAAACCTGTATCGCCCAAACTCAACGTGACTTCGATGGAAGAAAGCGTGCTGAAGTTTTGGAAGCAAGCCGAAATCTTCAAGAAGACCGTCGAACAGCGGCAGGGTGCACCTGAGTATGTGTTCTACGAGGGACCGCCGACCGCCAACGGCAAGCCGGGCGTGCATCACGTGCTGGCGCGCGCCTTCAAGGATATGTTCCCGCGCTACAAGATCATGCGCGGCTATCACTGCTCGCGCCGCGGCGGCTGGGATACGCATGGTCTGCCCGTCGAAATTGAAGTCGAGAAGCAGTTGGGTTTTACCAACAAACAGCAAATCGAAGAGTACGGCATTGACCGTTTCAACGAACTTTGCAAAAAGTCCGTCTTCACCTACATTCAGGATTGGGAGAAACTCACCGACCGCATCGCCTTTTGGGTGGACCTCGAGGACGCCTACGTGACCTACACCAACGACTACATTGAGTCGGTCTGGTGGATTTTGAAAAATTTCTGGGAACGCGACCTGCTCTACAAGGGCTACAAGGTGGTCCCCTACTGCCCGCGCTGCGGCACGCCTCTTTCGGACCATGAAGTTGCCCTCGGCTACGACGAGGCGACCGACCCTTCGGTCTTCGTCCGCATGCCGCTGGTGGACAAGCCCGACACCTCCCTGCTGGTGTGGACGACCACTCCCTGGACCCTGCCTGCCAACGTCGCTGTTGCCGCCCACCCCGACGTGGACTATGTGACCGTCGAGCGCGAAACGGAAGGCGGCAGGACGGAAAAACTCATCCTTGCCAAAGCGCTGGTGCAAAAGGTGTTCGGCGAAGAATGGGTGAAGGTGGTGGATACCTTCAAAGGCAAGAAGCTCAAAGGCATGAAGTACCAGCCGCTCTTCACCTTCCTGCCGCCCGACAAGCCCGCTCACTTCGTGGTGCTGGGCGATTTCGTCACCACCGAAGACGGCTCCGGTCTCGTCCATATCGCCCCTGCCTTCGGTCAGGAGGACATGGAAACCGCCAAACAGCACGACCTGCCCGTGCTGATGACCGTCTTGCCGAACGGAACTTTCATCAACGAAGTGACTCCCTGGCGCGGTATGTTCGTCAAAGACGCCGACCCGCTCATCACCGCAGACCTGCGCGCTCGCGGACTGCTCTTCAAGGCGGGCGAATACAAGCACACCTACCCCTTCTGCTGGCGGTGCAAAACTCCGCTCCTCTATTACGCGCGCGAGTCGTGGTACATCCGCACGAGCGCCTTCCGCGACAAACTGGTGGAACTGAACAACACCATCAACTGGGTTCCCGAACACATCAAGGACGGGCGCTTTGGCAACTGGCTTGCCAACAACATTGACTGGGCGCTCAGCCGTGAGCGTTACTGGGGCACGCCGCTTCCCGTCTGGGAGTGCGAATCCTGCAAACACCGCGAGGGCATCGGCTCGGTGGCGGAACTCTCCGAAAAAGCCGGGCGCGACCTGAGCGGACTCGACCTGCACCGCCCGCACGTGGATCAGGTTCACTGGGCTTGCTCCGAGTGCGGCGGTCAGATGACGCGCGTCCCCGACCTGATTGACGTGTGGTTCGACTCCGGCTCCATGCCGGTGGCGCAATGGCACTATCCGTTCGAGAACAAGGAAAAGTTCGAAACGCAGTTCCCCGCCGATTACATCTGCGAAGCCGTCGATCAGACGCGCGGCTGGTTCTACTCCCTGCATGCCATCAGCACCCTGCTGTTTGGCGAAGTCTCCTACAAAAACGTCATCTGCCTCGGGCTCATCCTCGACGGCGAAGGGCGCAAGATGTCCAAGTCGCTGGGCAACATCGTCAACCCCTGGGATGTGTTGAACGTTCACGGCGCGGACGCCTTCCGCTGGTATCTCTACACCGCCACGCCGCCCGGAAACGAGCGCCGCTTCTCCTCCGAACTGGTGGGGGAGGTCATCCGCAACTTCACGCTCACGCTGTGGAACGTCTATTCGTTCTTCGTCACCTACGCCAACCTCGACAAGCCCGCCCTCACCACGCTCCCCATCGCCGTCAACGACCTAGACCGCTGGCTGTTATCCGAACTCAACACCCTCGTCCGCGACGTGACGGAAGCCTATGAAAATTACGACGTGCCGAACGCGACGCGCCCCATCGAAGCCTTTGTGGAAAAACTCTCCACCTGGTATCTGCGCCGCTCGCGCCGCCGCTTCTGGAAATCGGAATCGGATGCCGACAAACAAGCCGCCTACTCCACCCTCTACACGGCTCTCGTCACGACCTCCAAACTGCTTGCCCCTGCCATGCCTTTCCTCGCCGAGGAACTGTATCAAAACCTCGTCCGCTCGGTGGATGAGAGCGCGCCCGAATCCGTCCACCTTGCGGAATGGCCGAAGGCGCTGCCCGAACTGATTGACGAATCCCTCAACCGCGACATGGCGCTAGTAATGAAACTCGTCTCGCTGGGGCATGCCGCCCGCCAAAAGGCGAACCGCAAAGTCCGTCAGCCGCTGGCAGAGGCGGCGTTCTCTGTGGGCAACCCGAACGAACGCAAAGCAGTCGAAGCCTACGCCGACCTCTTGATGGACGAGTTGAACGTCAAACATGTGCGCCTGCTGGACGCCTCGACGGAGGCAGTTTCGCACACGGTCAAGCCTCTGCCCAAACAGTTGGGACAGAAATACGGCAACAAGTTCCCCGCCCTGCAAAAGGCGATCCTTGCCATGAACGCAGAAGATGTGGCGCATACGTTGATGTCGGGGCAGCCGCTGAAAGTAACGCTCGACGGCGCGGAATACCACATCCTGCCCGAAGAAGTGGAAGTCAAAGCGCAGGCAAAGGAAGGGTTTGCAGTCGCCGAAGAGGGCGCGTATGTTGCGGCTCTTGTCACGGACTTGACGCCCGAACTCGTGCAGGAGGGTCTGGCGCGTGAGTTCGTCCGCCGCGTGCAGGACCTGCGCAAGAACGCAAACCTGGAGGTGGCTGATCGCATCGAACTGTTCGTCGAAGCCTCCGCAGGCTTGAGGTCCGCGATTGAAGCGCACAGGGACTACATCACCGCCGAAACGCTGACGGTCAATCTCGTGTTTGGCAGTCCGCCTGAAGGCGCATCCGTCCTTGACGATTCGTTCGATGGCGAAACGCTCAAGGCGGGTGTGGTCAAAAAATAAATTCGAAAGGCGTGGAGTGTGATGCTCCGCGCCTTTTCTTTGTATAATTGTGAAGGCGTACTTTGCGTTCTCTTGCGCCAACGGGGCGGTAGAGACCGCCGAATATGCTGAAAAATCTTTGCAGCAGAACAGCCAAAAAATTTTTCGAGGTGCGAAGCAATGGAAAAACTTCCTCTTTGGGCGCGGAAAGCCCTTGCGAACGGCGTACATCTTTTCACCGCCACCGGCGCGGTGTGGGGCTTTTTGACCCTGCTTGCCATTTGGGAAGGGAACATACGGCTTGCCATCGTGTACATCATCCTCGCCATGTTCGTGGATGGGTTCGACGGCATCCTGGCGCGCTGGTTCGACGTGAAGAGCCACGCCCGCTGGATTGACGGCGGCTTGATGGACAACATTATTGACTATTTGAACTATGTGGTGGTCGCCTCGCTTCTGCTGGTGCGCGTGCCGAACCTGATGCCGCAGGGGTTGGAACTTGCCGCGGCGCTCTCCATTTTGCTGACCTCGGCGTTCCAGTTCTCGCAGGTCGAGGCGAAGACCGATGAGCAATCGTACTTCTTCAAGGGCTTCCCTTCGGTGTGGAATTTCCTCGTACTGTACATGATGCTGTTGGGCTTGAATCCCTGGGTCAATTTTGCGGCGCTGGTGATTTGCAACATTCTTGTCTTTGTGCCAATCAAATATCTCTACCCCACCCGCAACAACCGTCTGCGCCGCCTGACCCTCGCGCTGACCTACCTCTACGGCGCGCTGGGCGTTTGGGGCTTGCTGCAGTATCCCGACGTGCCGAAATGGGTTGTGACGGTTTCGTTCGTCTATGTGGCGTATTATGCCTTGATGAGTTTGTTCCCCAAACTGGGCGCGCCGAAGCCCGCATAGCGCATGTATATCGAAAAAGTCACCCGCCTGACAGAGGAAATCTTCGAGGCGGTTCAACGGCTGGTTCCGCTGTTGGGGGCGCACAAACCGATTCCCTCCCAGGAGGACCTGACCCTCCTGCTCGACTCAGGGACCTCCACCCTGCTGGTTGCGCGTCACCCCGCTTCCGACTCCCCCATCGTTGGGATGCTGACCATCGCCCTTTATCGCGTCCCGACGGGCGTCCGCTCCATCGTCGAAGACGTGGTGGTGGATACCGCTTACCGCAACCAGGGCATCGCCAAAGCCCTCATGCAAACCGCCATCACCATCGCACGGGAGGCGGGCGCAAGCGGCGTCTCGCTGACCTCCAACCCTCAGCGCACGGCGGCGAACCAGTTGTACCTCTCGCTGGGGTTTCAAAAGCGCGAGACCAACGCCTATTTCCTGCCGCTCGAATAAAAAAGCCGACGGCTTGCTTTGCCGTCGGCATGACTGGTTTCAGGCGGAGGGGCTAATTGTCCTTGCCCTTGCCTTTCCCGTTGTTTTTGCCGTTTCCCTTGCCGTTATTGCTCTTGTCGCTGCCCTGACCGTTGTTGCCGCCAGCGGGGCTGACCTCATCGCCTGCGCCCTGCTGATTGACGCTGGACATGACCGTCCCCAGGTTGGCGTGTTTTTCCTTCAGCGCTTTCTTGAACTGCCCCCAGTTCTGCGGAACAGTTCCATCCTCCAGCGTGAAGGCGCTGTAATCGCCCGTTTCCTTGGCTTCGAGAATCGCCAGGAAAACATCCGAACTGCCCTCCATTTGGGAGGTCATCCACAACGCCTGGGTAATGACGCCGAAGCCCGTCCCGTCCTCATGCGCCGCCATGATGGTGTCGTAGTCCGTCACGTCCTGGAAGAACAGGCTGAGGGCGTAGGCGACGGGATGTCTCCAGCTCTGCTCTTCTTCCTGCTCGTTTGGGATGACCAGCGATGGGTCAATGCTGACCTCCATGCCGATTGCGCCCGCCAGCGCCTCTTCACTGCACGGGGTATCGGGCGCAAGGATGCCGAGCGTCACCGCCGTTTCCTGAGAGACGCGCACGGTTTGGGAGGTCCCGTCTGCCAATTGGACGGTGAGGAGAACGTTGGTCGCGCCAACCGAATCCGTTTCGCAGACTGCCGCGGTCACGGTTCCAGCGATGAATCCCTCCTGTTGGGCGGGGGCGGCAAGTACAGGTCCAGCCTGAGCCGCCAGCAGGGCAATGCCGAGGGCAAGGGCGGTAATCCATCTGATTTTTTTCATGTCACACACTCCTTCTTCTGACGTAGCACAAACAGCGTAAGAGACGCTCTCTTGCGCCGATGTGAAAACACTACGCAAAGGATTGTACGAACCCCCCGCCTGCGCCTCAACTCAAAGGGCGGCAAACCGCATGACAAAACTGCAAGGACTCCCTATGACCATTCTACTACCCGTGTGAACGGTTTTTCGGGCGGCGTAACCTTTTCGTATTCCCCGCGATATTCGGGCGGCAGGAGTTCGGCAATGCGGAGCATCATCTCGTCGGCAATCTGCTGGCGGACTTCGCGGGTCATCTTCACGCCTTCCAATTCCAGTTTGAAGGGCTTGCCCACGCGGATGTGAAAATCAGTGCGCCGCAGGCAGGGCAGATTGCGCAGAAAGTTTTCGCCGCCCCAGTGCGCCACGGGCAAAATCGGCGCACCCGAATGAACCGCCAGCATCACCGCGCCAGGATGGGCGCGTTTCAGCCGCCCCGTTTTGTTGCGGGTGCCTTCGGGCGCAATGCCGAAGATGTACCCGTCCTCCAGCGCCTTCATTGCCTGCCGCAGGGCAGACGTATCCGCCTCGCCGCGCCGCACAGGGATCAGCCCCCACAGGTCGAACAGCCAGCGCAGGAAGGCGTTATCCCACGATTCCACTTTTGCCCAGCCCGTAATCGGGCGGGTTGCCAACTGCCCGAAGAACACAGGCACTTCCAACTGCCCCGTGTGATTCGAAATCACAATCAGCGGTCCCTTTTGCGGGACGGCGTCGAGATTGGGCGCGTCTATGCGGCAGAGCAATTCCGTTCCCAGTTTGACGATGATACGTGTGAAATGATAGAGCATGAAAGAACCCTGTTTCCCGAAATTCAGCGGGCAAGTGTATCACGATTTTCCCCGCCACCTGCGGTACTCCTCGGGCGTGTCGAGGTCGGCGAGGATGTTGGGGTCGTCCACGTCCACGTAGCGAATGTCCGCTGCGTGCGCGTTCAGGAAATCGCGCGGCGAGGCGGGAGGCTTCATCTTCAGCAGAGCGTCCCACAGGGGCCTCGCCGCCAGCCACGGATGTCCCCTCCGCATTCGATAACTCGGCACGACAAGATTGGATTTCGTCTCGAGGAACGCCTCGCACACCCTCCGCACGCTTCCCGCCTGGACCTGAGGCTGGTCGCCCAACCCAATCAGCACAGCCTGCGTCTGACGCGTCAACGCCCGAATCCCGCACTGAATCGAAGAGAGCATCCCGCCCGTCTGGAACGCCTCGTTGAAGACCGTGCGCACGCCCAACTCTGAGACCAAACCCTCCACCTGCTCCCTCGCTCCGCCCGTGATGACGACGATATCCTCTACGCCCGCCTCCCGAAAGACTGTGATGACGTGCGTCAGCACCGTGCCGTTTTCCCAGGGCAGCAGCATCTTGGGCTGACCCATGCGCTTCGACTCGCCCGCCGCAAGGATGACGGCTGAAATCACAGGTCGTCCCTCGCAATCAACCGTTCGTATTGTTCGGGCGTATCCACGTCCAGCAGGAGGCTGTCGTCATGCCAGGGGAGATATTCCACGCGGTATTTATGGAAGACCGCCCGCCCACCCGTGTCGCCCTGGATGGCGGTCAAGTCGTGGAAGACGCTTCGGTCGAACAGGACGGGGTTGCCGCGCCTGTCCACAATCATCGGCGCGACGATGGGATACAGTCCTTCGGCGTGCTTTTCCCGCAGCGCTTGAATGACCGTTGTCGTCACCTGCGGCTGGTCGGAGAGCAGGAAAATCGCGCCGCCGACCCCGACCCCCTCCCAGCCTCCCTCAAATCCTTTGGATGTGGGGAAGGTGTCAGGAAGTGACGGAGGGGGCGTGAGGGAACGAAGCCCCTCCCGAATCGAACTTGCCTGCCCGCTTTGCCAGTCCTCGTTCCGCACGATGACCACGTCCAGGTCACGGACTGCCGCCTCGACCGCTTCTGCATTGGCGCCCGTCACCACGACGACGGGGGAAAGCCCCGCCCGAAGCGCCGTCTGCGCCGCCGCCCGCACGAACGGCTGACCCTTCCAGTCCAGCAGCTGCTTCGGTTTGCCGAAGCGTTTCGATTCGCCCGCCGCAAGGACAATCCCTGCGATGGGTTCATGCACGGCGTGGATTTGGTCGTGGAGCAGGCTTGAGATGAGAACGGCTTGATAAGCCGGGAGCAGGCGCGAGGTCAGGGTTTGAGCCGCCGCTTGCAAGTCTGCCGTATCCGCCTGGTTGAGCAGAGCGACTCGGCGCGCCGTCGCAGGGATGTTCTTCAGTCCGCCTTCGGGGTGAGTCAAAACACGGGCGATGGCTTCGGGCGTAATGGTCTCCCCAAACCCCAACCCGCTCAACTGAGAAAATTTCTCTGCACGGTGGACAATTTCCTCGTGCAACGGCTTGCCCAAGCCAGAGATTCCCGCCACATGGACGACGAGATCGGCAAAAGGAGGGATGGGCGGCTCATGCTCCGCCCAGGCTTTGAGCGGCTTCTGGCGCGAGCCGTCTGCCTCGATGAGCAGGGGGAGGGAGCGGGCTTTGCTATGCTGGTGCAGGCGCTGGAGCAATTTTTCCGAGACGGGCTTGGTGCGCTCGCCGTCGGCTTTCCCCGTGACGAGCAGGACGCCTTGAACGTCTTCGATGGTTTCGATGGTGTCTTCGTCTGTTGCGATGTGACGGTCTGCGAGGGAGGTTTGCCAGACGCCGAGATGCGTGGTGGCGGTGACGATTGCAGCGGGCAGTTCACGCGCCAGTTTGAACATCGCCGTCGTTTTGCCGCCCGCGCCGATGAAGGCAACGCAGTCGGCGGGTTCCATTCGCAGGGCGCGCGCAAGCGTGAGGCTCATGCGAGGAATTATATAATACCCACGGTCATAAATTGCGCTTTCCACCTTCTGAAAAAAGCGCAATTTATGATCGAGTGCGGTAAAGCCCCTCCAGCCAGGTTTCCGTTTCTCTGGGATGCTTGAAGTGAATCAATTGCAGGTGACGATGCTCAGGCTGAGCGAGCAAGGCGGGGATTTCACGCTTGCGGCGCCAGTAGGTTTTGAACAGCCAGTGAAAGAGCGACTCCTCCGACCAGAGTTTGAAATGCGTCCACAGGCTTTCACGGTTGGTGCCCCAGAGCAGTTCCTGAGTCCACCAGCGGAGGAAGGTGCGGCGGGTGAGTTGCCAGAAGACCCTCCAGAAGGAATAATCGAGCCAGATGACCGCCTCGGCGCGGGACCAGACGATGTCGCGGACGACGTGATAGTTTCCCGCCACGACCCACGCCGGAGCCTGTGTCGCCGTTTCGACGCGTTGACGGAACACCTCGAGCGGAGCCTCCGTCCAGTTTGGCTCCCAGTGGAGGGCATCCAGTTCGATGAAGTCGTAGCCGAGTTTGTCGGCGAGTCGCTTCGCCAGCGTGGACTTGCCCGAACTGGTCGTGCCGACGACAACGAGGCGGTGGTAGGGGAGGGGGGACATGGTTTTACATGAAGCGCCAGAGTTGACGTTAGAGAACGTCAATTACGCGCGCACATAGATCGGGTTGCTGTACACCCAGCCGCGTTTTTGACCGAGATACCAGCGGCGGGCTTCCACGCGGTAGACGCCGGGCTCGGAGGTGTTGTAGGTGAGGGTTTGCTGGTCCCGCCAGGTGCCGAGGGCGGCGCCGTCTTTGAGCAGAGTAAGGTCGGCTTTGAAAGGGGTATAGGCGTGCAGGGTCACGCCGCCTTTGGCGGGGAGTTCATCGCCCATGATGGCGGAGTGTTCGAGCCCCCTGGCGCGGAAGCGAAATCCGCGCGTGGAGGCGGGCAGGTCGTAGCCGACGAAGCAGTGTCCCTCCGCGAGGGCATCGTAGATCATCTTTTTGTCGGTCGGCGCGTCGCCCGTCAAAGGTTCGGGGATGAACACGTGGGTGTTGACCGTGCGGAAGTGGAACTCGTAAGGGAAGATGACGCGGTGAAGCGGTCCCATGTGCATGTGCATGGCGTGCGCGTCCGAGCCGCCGAGGGCAACGACGCGCCTGCCGTCGGCGAGCAGTTCGTCCCATTTTTGCAGCGTCTCGCGGATGGGCGCGTGACCGATGAATTGCGGGAAGAAGGCATAGAACAAACCGTGCAGTCTGGTCGGCACGAGGGTTTTGAGTTCGCTCAGCCCGTTCCACAGCTCGATACCCGTGAAACCCTGCACATCCCAGGCTTCCCAGGAGATGTCGGTTTCGTTGAATGCGGGGGCTTCGGGGTCCCAGGGGTGGGCGATGAAGGACAATCCGCCTGCCTCAGCGACGCCGTTGACGAGCGTCTGCGGGTCGTCGGCAAGGTGGGAGAGGTCGCGGTTGGCGTTGAAGACCAGCAGGTGGTTCTTTTGCGGGAGACGGTCCTGGTCGTGGATTTCCTGTCCAACGAGGAGCAGGACGCGGCGGGGTTTGACCGTTGGAGCGGGGGCGGAACGGTAGTATCCCTCCACGCCCTGCACAAGGACGTTATGGTCGGTCACGATGACGGCATCCAGCCCCGCGTTCATGGCGGCTTCGGCGATGTCTTTGTGGGTTCCGCTCCCGTCGGAGTAGCGGGTGTGCATGTGCAGGTTGACGACGATTTCGTGCATGAAGCCTCAAGTTGACGTTTCTTTTGCCCAGCGGGTATAATTCCCCCGCTTAAAAAGGAGGCACGTATTACATGGAAACCTATTTGAATATCGCGCTGATTATAATCTCGGTACTGCTCATCGTCAGCGTGATTATGCAGAGCAAGGGCGCGGGCTTGGGCGGTTTGACGGGCGCCGAGTCGGGAACGGTGTACACCGCCCGCCGCGGCGTGGAACGCACGTTGTTCCGTCTGACGATTGTGCTGAGCGCCGTATTCTTTACGCTGGTTCTTGTGCTTGTATATCTTGTGCGTTAGAGCAGTGAGAACTTTGCGGAAGGCTCTTTCGTTCCGCGGCGGCGTTACGGCGCTGTGCGGGGAGGGAACGAGCCTTTCTTTATTTTCATCATGAAACAACTTCGCTGGCAGATTTTGGTCGTCGTTGTGACGCTGGTAATCGTTGCGGCGCTGCTCTATACGCAGCAGTCCGCGCCGGCGACCGGCAACACCATCCTTCAACAACCCGAACAGGGCGGCGTGTACACCGAGGCGCTGGTCGGTTCGCTGGGCAGGCTCAACCCTCTGTTGGATTGGAACAACACCGCCGACCGTGACGTAAACCGCCTGCTCTTCAGCGGGCTGGTTCGTTTTGACGAACGCGGACTGCCCCGCGCCGACCTTGCCGAATCCTGGGGCGTTTCTCAGGACGGCACCATCTACAACTTCACCATCCGCCCTAATGCGGTCTGGCATGACGGGACGCCCGTCACCAGCGACGATGTGATTTTCACCATCGAGATGATGAAAGGCGCAGGCTCCCTGTATCCGCAGGACATCAAAGACCTGTGGAGCCGCGTGACGGTGACCAAACTCAACGAGAAAAATCTCAAATTCACGCTCCCCGAGCCTTACGTCCCGTTTCTCGATTATTTGACCTTCGGCGTCGTGCCGAAACACCTGCTCGAAGCCGTCCCGCCGGAGCAGATGGCAAGCGCGGAATTCAACATTAAGCCAGTGGGTTCGGGACCCTATAAATTCGACCAGTTGATTGTGGAAAACGGTCAGATTCAGGGAGTGGTGCTCAATCTCGCCCCGAACTATTACGGCACGCCCCCGTTCATCGAGCAGGTGGTCTTCCGCTACTATCCTACCTCTGCCGCCGCCTTCGAGGCGTACCGTCAGGGCGATGTTTCTGCGGTGGGGCGCATCACTTCGGATGTGCTGAATGCCGCGCTGGCAGAACCCAATCTCTCGGTCTATTCGAGCCGCCTGCCGCAGATGGGTTTCGTACTGTTCAATCTGACAAATCCCGAAACCCCCTTCCTGCAGGACGCGAAGGTGCGCCGCGCGCTCATGCTTGGCTTGAACCGTCCTGCCATCATCAACAACATCCTGCAGGGACAGGCATTCGTGGCGGATTCACCCATCCTGCCGGGCTCATGGGCGTATTTCGACGGCATCGAAAAGTTCGAGTACGACCCCGAAGCCGCAATCAACCTGCTGAAGAGTGAGGGATATGTCATTCCAGCCGGCGGGGGCGATGTGCGCGCCAAAGACGGCGTCCCGCTGGCGTTCACCCTCATTCACCCCGACGACCCTGTTCATACCCAAATTGCCCAAGCCATTCAGACTCAATGGGCGCAGATTGGAGTCGCCGTCCAGTTACAGCCCCAGCCCTACGACCAACTGGTGCTGACGACGCTCGCTTCACGCGCCTTTCAGGCTGCTTTGGTGGACCTGAACCTTTCCCGCACCCCCGACCCCGACCCCTATCCCTTCTGGCATCAGGCGGAAGCCGTGGGTGGACAGAACTACACCGGCTGGGACAACCGCGCCGCCAGCGAATACCTCGAGCAGGCGCGCGTCACCGCCGATTATTCCCTGCGCGCCAAACTCTACCGCAACTTCCAGGTGGTGTTTGCAAAGGAACTGCCTGCGCTCCCGTTGTATGTGCCGGTATATTCCTATGGCGTGGATGCTCAAGTGAAGGGCGTGCAAATCGGTCCGTTGTATGAACCGAGCGACCGCCTGAACACCTTCACGCGCTGGTATCTCGTCACCCGCCGCGCGCTGGGACAGGGTACCCCGTCCCCGTAAATCCCCGTGCGGCGTACCCTCACAAACAACACGAAAGAGGACATTATGACCAACCTGCAAACTGCGCTCGACTACGCCAAACAAAACCGCGAACGCTTCCTCGACGACCTGAAAGAAGCGCTGAAAATCCCCTCCATCTCCACCGACGCCGAGTACAAGGCTGAAACTCTGCGTGCCGCCGAATGGATGGCGAATCACCTCAAAAAACTTGGCATCGAGCATGTCGAAATCATGCCCACAGAGAACGACGGACATCCCGTCGTCTATGGCGACTGCCTCAAGAAGCCCGGCGCGCCGACGGTTCTAATCTACGGACATTACGATGTCCAGCCGCCCGACCCGCTCGACTTGTGGGAGAGCGGTCCCTTCGAGCCGCAGGTGCGCGGCGATTACCTGTACGCGCGCGGTTCCTCCGACATGAAGGGTCAGGTGCTGGCAACTTTCCACGCCCTTGAAGCGGTCATGAAAGCGGGCGAATTGCCGGTCAACGTCAAATTTATCCTCGAAGGCGAGGAGGAGATTGGTTCGAAAAACCTCGAAGCCTTCCTCAAAAAACACGCCGAAAAATTCAAAGCCGATGTATCCCTCAACCCCGACGCCGGCATGATGGGCGTGGACATGCCCACCATCACCTACGGTCTGCGCGGACTTGCCTACATGGAAGTTCACGTTTGGGGTCCCAAAGCCGATCTGCACTCCGGGCTGTACGGCGGCGTAGTTCACAACCCGGCGCAGGCGCTGGCGGAACTGATTGCCAAAATGCACGACGAAAAGGGGCGCGTGACCCTGCCCGGCTTCTACGACAAGGTTCGCCCCATCAGCGAGGAGGAACGCGCCGCATTTGCCCGTCTCCCCAACGATGATCAGCATTATTTGGAAGAAACAGGCGTCCCTGCGTTGTGGGGCGAAGAAGGCTATATCGCCGCCGAACGGACCGGGGCGCGTCCCACGCTGGAGGTCAACGGTCTGCTCTCCGGCTGGACCGGTCCCGGCTCGAAGACCGTTCTGCCGGCGAAGGCGATGGCGAAAATCTCTTGCCGCCTCGTCCCCGATCAGGATCACAACGAAGTCATCGAACAGATGAGGCGCTTCATGGAGGCAAACGCCCCGAAGACCATCCACTGGGAAGTCAAAAAACTGACGGGCAGCCCGCATGCCATTGCCGACCTGAACAACCCCGGCGTCAAAGCCATGAACGACGCAATGGAAGCGGCGTGGGGTGTGCGCCCGTTCTACCGCCGCGAGGGCGGTTCCATCGGCGCGGTGGCGATGCTCCAGCAAATTTGCGGCGTCGAATCCGTGCTGGTGGGAATGGGGCTGCCCAGCGATAACGTCCATTCGCCGAACGAACGCCTGCACCTGCCCACCTGGTACAAGGGCATTGAGGCGTTCATCCGCTTCTTCTACAACATGGGTTGATGGATAACCCGCGCAAGAGACGTTTTCTAACGCCTCCGAATGTGCCAGAGAGTGAAACTACGCGAGACACGGTAATTTCATGGAAGACAAAATCATCACCTACGGCGGACAAGCCGTCATCGAAGGCGTCATGATGCGCGGAAAGAACGCCTTCGCCATTGCCATGCGCGCGCCCGACGGCAGTATCGTCATCCACAAGGAAGGGCTGGCGGCGGTCTATCGCTCGAAGATTGCAAAACTTCCCTTCCTGCGCGGCGTCATCCTGCTGTGGGATGCGCTCGGTCTCGGCATGAAGGCGCTCACGCTCTCTGCCAACACCCAAACCGGCGAGAGCGAAAAACTCGAAGGTCCTGCGCTCTACCTCACGCTGGCGACTTCGCTTGCCGTTGGCGTCGGCTTGTTCATTCTCCTCCCGGCGGGCGTGGGCGGCTTGGCGGAACACTACCTCGGCTGGAAAAATCTCGCCCACAACCTGCTCGAAGGGTTGATGCGCCTGCTCCTGCTGGTCGGCTACATCTGGGCAATCGGCTTCATGCCCGACGTGAAGCGGCTCTTTGGATATCACGGCGCGGAACACAAAACCATCAACGCCTACGAAGCGGGCGCAGAACTGACCCCCGAAACCGTCGCCAACTATCCCATTGAGCATCCGCGTTGCGGCACCGCCTTTATCCTGACCTTTGTCCTGCTCTCTGTCCTCGTTCACAGCCTGTTGGGCGACATGACCATCCTTTGGCGGCTGGCAAGCCGCGTCCTGCTGATTCCGGTCATTGCGGGGATCGCCGTCGAATACATCCGCTGGACTGCCAACCACCTGGATTCGCCTCTCGTGCGCCTCCTCATCAAGCCGAATCTTGCTCTGCAATCCCTGACCACGCGCCAACCCGACGCCTCCATGCTGGAAGTTGCCATCGCCTCCTTCAAGTCCATGCGGCAGGCGGAACAGGACTTTGCTGTGTAACATTTATAGGACGTGCGCAAAACCTTGCACCCAGCGCGTTCTCCAGCGCGCCGAACAGGTAGTTGGCGTTAGAGAACGCCAATTATTCGTAAGTCCTAGTTTGCTCAAACCGATAAACGGAAGCGCCGATTTTACCGAATACAGGCAAAATCGGCGCTTTTTGCTTCAGGCGGCACAAAATTCAGGCGTCAGCCGTTATCACATTAACCCTACACCCATCCTCCCGCGCTAGAATTTGAACATGAAAAGAACCTGGAGCATCCTCATTGGGGTCATAGCGGTAGTCGCCTTGTGCGCCGGCGGATACCTCCTCTATGACCGCGGACGTCCCGCCCCCGTGCCGATGAAACAGACCCTCTACGCGGGCATCATCTACCGCCGCATTGTGCGCTTTGTCCCGCACGCGATGATTGCCCACGTCATCATCATTGACCGCAAGACTGCGAACGTTGCCTTCCTCGTCACGCCTCCCGACCAGGAAGGCGACCTGCCCCTCAAAGCCCGCACCACCTCCCAGTTCCTCGATGAATTCAACGTGCAAATTGCCATCAACGGCGACGGCTTCGCCCCGTGGTGGTCGCGCAGCCCCGCCGACTACTATCCGCGTGCGGGCGAGCCTGTCGCCCCGCAGGGCTTTACCGCCTCGAATGGCAAGGTGTACTCTACGGGCGTTCTCGAAAGAGTTGGCACTGCGCCAACGTTGTACTTCACCCGTCAGGGCTTCCCTTCGTTCAACCGGCGTCCCAACAAAATCTGGAACGCCATCTCCGGTGACCGCATGCTGGTCACAAAAGGCGAGCCGCTGAGCGGACTCGACGATTCCGCCCTCGAACCGCGCACCGCCATCGGCATCAACCAGAACGGACGCTACCTCTATCTGGTCGTCGTAGACGGACGCCAGCCGTTTTACAGCGCAGGCGCCACGTTCCGTGAATTGGCTGAACTGCTGGTCGAGCAGGGCGCCTACCTGGCAATGAGCCTCGATGGCGGCGGTTCCTCCACGCTGGTCATCGAGGGAGAAGACGGCGCGCCCGTCATTTTGAATTCCCCGATTGACAATTACATCCCCGGCAGGGAAAGACCGGTGGGGAATCATTTTGGAGTGTATGTCAATCCGTAGAGATGGGCAGACTCAAAACGCGATTTCCCCGATTTGCTCGAAGTTGACGTCGAACAATTCCTCCGCTTCCATCTCCGCCTCAGCCTGCTCCACGTCCCCAGCCCGCACTCCCCGGTCACAGTACGACCTGTAGGGGCAGAACAGGCATTTCTCGCGGTCATCCGTTTGCGGGTAGGAAGAGGCGGCGGCGATCTCGTCTGCGAGTTTGACCAGCAAGTCCCAATCCCGTTTGTATTGCGCGGACGTGTAGGGGAATCGGGCGGGTTCGTTCGGGTACTCTGCGAACCAGTAAATCATCTCGATTTGTTCCGGTTCGAACGGTTTGCCGCCATTCAAATGCGCCCCCGCATGGACGAGCAGTGCGCGATAGACGCGGGTCTGCATCCTTGCGGATAGCCACTCGGCGCGCGGGCGCCGGCGGTAGGTCTTCCAATCGTAGATGCTGACTTTGCCGTTCTGGATGGCAAGGAGGTCATATTTTGCGAGGAGGCGATAGTTCCCCAGCGGCGCGGAGAGGGTCGCTTCGGGGTATAGACCCCCGAGGTCTTTGCGAAGCACTCCCGAAACGGAGTGAAGGGGGCTAAGACCCTGGAGGTCTTTGTCCGTCAGAAAATTTTCCCACCATCTTTGCAGATTAACCGTATTCGCCAGTTTCGCAACTTGTTCAGCCGGAATGCCGATCAAATATTGCTGTACCAGCCGGTGAAAATATTCTCCCTCCTGCTGGTGCTTCTCGTTCTCCAGCGCAGGCTCGGACTCAACCGCAGGATAGGACAGCCGCTCCAGATAGCGCAACTGGAACCGCCGCGCGCAGTCTGCGTAGTCTTGCAGGGAGGATTGGGAAAGAGTGGTGAGTTGCATGGGCATGGGTCAGTGAGCAGTGACGTGATTATAGCATTTCAAACTGTTGACTGATTACTGCTCACTGATTACTTTACTTCTTCCCGTTTCTCTCCTTCGCCGCCTTGATGAGCCCCACAAACAGCGGATGCGGTTTCATCGGGCGCGAGAGAAACTCCGGGTGGAACTGGCTTGCCACCATGAACGGATGATCCTTGATTTCGGCGATTTCCACCAGTTTGCCATCCGGTGACATGCCGGAGAAGACCATGCCCGCCTTTTCGAACTCGTCCTTGAACTTGTTGTTGAACTCGAAGCGGTGGCGGTGACGTTCCTCCACCTGCTCCACGCCGTAGGCTTCGGCGGCTTTCGTGCCGGGCTGCAAAATGCAGGGATACAGCCCCAGCCGCATCGTGCCGCCCAGGTCCGTGATGGAGCGCTGGTCGAGCATCAGGTCAATGACCGGGTATTCGGTGCTGCGGTCGAATTCGGAGGAGTTGGCGTCTTCGTAGTTGAGGACGTTGCGGGCAAATTCGATGCACATCACCTGCATCCCCAAACACAGACCGAGGTAGGGGACTTTTTTCTCGCGAGCGTAACGCGCCGCCAGAATCTTACCCTCGATGCCGCGCGAACCAAACCCGCCTGGTACCAGGACGGCGTCCGAACTTTGGATGATGTCCCAGCCTTTGTCTTTTTCCAGGTCGGCGGAATGCACCCAGCCGATTTCCACTTCCACGTCATTGGCGAGGGCGGCGTGCTTCAACGCCTCCCGCACCGACATGTACGCATCCTGCAACTCGACGTATTTGCCCACCAGCGCCACTTTCACGGAGGGCTTTTGTCTGCGCACGCGCGCCACCAGGTCTTCCCAGGGTTTCATATCGGGCTTGCGGGTGGCTTTCATTTCGAGTTTTTCCACCAGGTAATCGCCCACGCCGGCGCGTTCCAGCAGAAGCGGCACCTCGTACAGCACGTCGCTGGTTACCATGGGGACAACCGCCTGCTTTTCCACGTCGCAGAACAGGGCAATCTTGTCGCACAGGTCGCGGTCAATGGGATAGTCGCTGCGGGCAATGATCATATTCGGCGAGATACCAATCGAGCGCAGCGCCGCCACCGAATGCTGGGTTGGCTTGGTCTTGATTTCGCCCGTCGCGCCGATGTAGGGCAGCCAGGTCACGTGGATGAAGTACACGTTCTCGCGCCCGACCTCGTTGCGGAGCTGCCGCAGCGCCTCGAGAAACGGCTGCGACTCGATGTCGCCCACCGTGCCGCCGATTTCCACAATGACCACATCCGCGCCCGTTTCCTTGCCGATTCCCGCCACCCGCCGCTTGATTTCGTTGGTGATGTGCGGAATGACCTGAATCGTCCCGCCGAGGAAATCGCCGCGCCGTTCCTTGCTGATGATCTCGGCATACACCTGCCCGCTGGTGAAGTTGGAGGAACGGCTGAGGCGGATGTCAATGAATCGTTCGTAGTGACCCAGGTCCAGGTCGGTTTCTGCGCCGTCATCGAGGACGTACACCTCTCCGTGCTGGTAGGGGCTCATCGTGCCGGGATCCACATTGATGTAGGGGTCCAGTTTCTGCACTGCCACCTTGAAGCCGCGCTCTTTGAGCAAAAGACCCGTCGCCGCGGCGGTCACGCCTTTGCCCACCGACGAAACGACGCCGCCTGTGTAAAACAAATATTTTGTCGTCATGGTTACCTCTTTTTCGAAAATTCCTTGCGAGTTTCTCGAAGAAATTTGGATGTTCTATAGTGCAGGATTTACGCGTAATCGGCGTTCTATCCAGCGCGTTGGTGAACGCGCTTTACGCAAGGTTTTGCGTAAGTCCCATCGTTTTCAAAACACAAAGAAGATGGGGAGGGCGTTGAAGCCCTCCCCATCGGGGAATACCTTCTGTGAACGTTCTGCTTACGAGGCTGTTTCATCCCACCAGTTTGGCGAGATCCTCGGCGGCGCGCCGCATCTCGAGGAAGATCAGCCCCAGTTTGGCTTCCTGACGCGCCAGGGCGGTCAGAACCGCCTCCTCGCCGACGGAAGTCAACACAATCGAACCCGAATCGCCCTTGATGTACACCTGCTCCAAGCCTGCCCGTCCCAGTTCGTTGGAAATGCGCTCGCCCAGCGAAAGCATCGCCGCAGACATCGCCGAAACGCGGTCTTCCTCCACACCCTGCTGTAAAGCCGAAGCCATGATCAACCCATCCACAGAAACGACGGCGGAGGCTTCAATATCCGGTGCGGCGGCTTGCATGTTTCGCAGTCTTTCCACCATTTGCTCGGCGCGGGATTTGGACATACGGTTCTCCTCAATGCTGAAATCTGTCACAGTTTACCATAATTCAAAAATCAAGAGAATGGAGCGGCGCAGTCGTCAGCCAATTGCAAGTTTTCAGCGCCTAAAAATTGACCGCCTCTCCGCTTTCATGTTAAACTTGCCTGTCAACCTGATGAAACTCCGCCTCCTTCTCCTGCTGACTTTGCCTTTTCTCCTCGCCCAGGCGTCCGCCGTTGCCATCACCTCCCCGGCACCCGGCGCCATCCTTCGCGGCGAAGTGACCATCACAGGCTTGACCGACGTGCCGGGCTTTGCCTCCTCGCAGTTGGATTTTTCCTACGTTTCCAACCCCACCGACACCTGGTTCGCCCTCCAAACCTCCGCCCAGCCGGCAGCGGATTCCCCCCTCGCCGTCTGGGACACGACCCTCATCACCGACGGCGACTACCTCCTCCGCCTGCGCGTCTTCCTCACCGACGGCACATTTCAGGAAGTGACCGTGCCTGTGCGGGTACAAAACGACACGCCCATCCCTCCCACGCCGACAGCCGCCTCCGCTCCCAGCAGACCGGAAGTCCAACTCCCCACACCGTTCCTCATCGCCCCCTCGCCTACGCCCACCTCCACCCCGCGCC
>JABRVZ010000036.1:0-24664 GCA_039961775.1 Chloroflexota bacterium | reverse complement strand
GCAGTGACCGTCGGGGAAAGAGTCGCGGTGGGCGTGGCGGTGGGGGGCTGGGCGCTCAGGCGGGCAATCCGCGGGGTGACCCAGAGTCCGTAGTCTTCGTGCGAGGAGCCGTTGGCAAGGATGGTCAGGATAAATTTGACTTTTTGCCCGTTGAGGAAACTCAGGTCAATGTCAATGGGGTAATACTGTCCTTCGTAAACTTCGTTCCACTGTCCAAGCAGTTTGACCGGGTCTTTGCCAATCTGGTATTCGAGTTTGAAGATCATGTTGCAGTCGTTGGCTTTGTACAGACAGCCAATCAGCGCCTGGAAGCGGTCTCCCGACTGGATGGCGATGGCGGAGTACTTGCCCGTGATATAGCCATTGTTGACCATCTGCGGGTGAGTGAGCAAACCGATGCCGCGCACTTTGCCGTCTTCCATTTGCGGGGCGTCGAGGCGGAGGGCAAAGCCATCCTGCGAACCCTGCGTGCCGGGGCAGGGCAGTTCCTTATCTTTCGTCCGCCAGACGGCGTCGCACAGGCTGGCGGCAAAGTCATAGCCTGTGACCGTGTAGCCGCCGACTTTGACATCCACGTAGAGGGTTGCCTCGCCGCTGGAGCCAAAGCCAAACTGGACGCCCGAGGCGTTGCGGAGTTTCCACTCTCCGCGATAGCGACCCTCTTGATTGGGGGCGGTCAACTGGACGGAAATATCCACGCTTCTGCCCGGACCGACGCTTGCCGGCAGCGCAATGGCGTTTTTCGCCCCGAATTTTTCTCCGCTGACGAAAACCAGTTCGTAACCCGTTGTCCAGGTGCAGGTGCCGACGTTTTTAATGCGCCAGGTTTTGGTGAAGGTCTGTCCGCGCCCGACGGTGGAGCCGTCGGGGTAGGTGACGTCGGCGACGAATGCCGCCGCGTCGCATCGGGTGACGACGATGGTTTGCAGGGGTGGCACGGCGGTGAAGGTGGGGAAGGGAGTGGCGCTTGCGGCAGGCAGGAGCAGGGTGGGAGTGGGGGAAGGCGCGGCGGTCTGCGTGATCACTGCCTGCGTGGACATGGCGTTCAGCGTCTCGGCGGCGGCTGTGTATAAAGAGTCGATGGAAGACGCCGGCGGGGTCGCCGAAGGGGTGAGTAGACTGCACGCCAGCGTAGCGGCAAGCGCAGCAGTCAGAATTGAGATGATGCGAAAACGGTTGAGAAACATCCGAGCCTCCGATGAGAATAGACCATGGCTAAGGACGTTGGAGGAGGCTTCCGGGTTCCAGCGAATCAGTCCATGTCTTCGCGCAGTTCGCCGATGTCCACCGTATGGAGGCGTTCGGGCTGTTCGAGCAAAACGTCCACAAGGCTGAGAGGCAGGTCGCTCATGAGCGGCGCGAGCGGGACGGAGGCAGGGACGGTGATTTTGGCGGGTTGCGGCGGAGGCTGGAGGCGCGGGCGGAGTTCGTCCTCGGCGCGGCGGCGGAGGATGCGCGGGTCGTCGGAGAGGTAGCCCACGTAGGCGCCCATCACGGAATAGACCTCCCGTTTGGGCGTCACCCAGCCGATCCATTCGCCGCTGCGGTTGAAGAGATGGGGGAAGATGAGGAAGGCTTCCGCCTCGCCGTTGGAAGCGTAGATGGGAATGATGCGCCGTTGATTTTGTGACATGGTCTGCCCCTTTCGTTCTCAGTCAACGTCATTGTAGGTCCAGTAGCGGTTGACGAAGAAGTTCCAAAGCATGACAACCCCAATGGCAAAGATAAGGGTGGCGTTCTTTGCCAGCGCGTCGGCGGCTTCGTAGGAGAGGTGCGCCATGCTTGCGAACAAGCCTGCCAGAGGCGGTTCCAGGTATTTGAGGATGGGGATGCGGATGCCAATTCCAATTGTGTTGACAACGAAGAACATCCCCAGCTGGCGGGGGAGAGGTTTGGAACGCGAGTCGGGATAGGTCCAATAGCGGTTGCCGATGAAGTTGTTGATTACCGCGCAGACGAAGGAAATGCTCCCGCCCAGCACGAGCGGCAGGTGAAAGACCTGCGTCATCAGGTTCATTACGCCGATGTCCACCACCGAGCCGATTGCGCCGACGATGGCAAATTTGACGAAGCGAACGTGTTCTCTTTTTTCCAGCACGATCATGCAAGCCCCAGTTTTTCCTTGAAGTATGGAATTGTCCTGCGGATGCCCTCCTCCAGGCTGATTTTCGGCTCCCACTGGAGAATTTGGCGGGCGCGGGTGATATCTGGCTGGCGCTGCTGCGGGTCGCGGACACTGCGCGCATCGCGGACGAAGGTGATGCCCGCGCGGTTGCCCACGATGCGGTTGATGGTCTCGGCGAAGTGCAGGATGCTCATCTCGTTGGGGTTGCCGATGTTGACCGGCAGGTGCTCGCCGGAATATAGCAGTTTGACAATGCCGTCAATCAGGTCGTCCACATAGCAGAAGGAGCGGGTCTGACTGCCGTCGCCGTACACGGTGAGAGGCTGACCCAGCAGCGCCTGTTTGAGCAGGTTGGGGAGGGCGCGCCCGTCTTCGAGGTCCATGCGCGGACCGTAGGTGTTGAAGATGCGGACGATTCGCGTGTCCACGCCATGATAGCGGTGGTATGCCATGGTCAGCGATTCGGCGAATCGTTTGGCTTCATCGTACACCGCGCGCGGACCGACCGGGTCCACGTTGCCGGTATAGTCCTCGCGCTGGGGGTGGACGAGGGGGTCGCCGTAGATTTCGCTGGTGGAGGCGAGGAGGAATTTGGCATTGTGCGCCTTTGCCACGCCGAGACAGTTGTGCGTGCCGAGCGCGCCTGCCTTCATGGTTTGAATGGGCAGGTTGAAGTAGCCAGCCGGCGATTGCGGGTTGGGGCTGGCAGGGGAGGCGAAGTGCAGGACAGCGTCCACCCTGCCCTTGACGAAGATGTAGTTCGAAACGTCGTGCCGCTGGAAGGAAAATTTCTCATTTCCCTGCAGGTGGGCAAGGTTTTCGGGGTTGCCTGTGATGAAGTTGTCGAGCCCAATGACCTCGTGTCCTTCGGCGAGAAGGCGGTCGCAAAGGTGGGAGCCGAGAAACCCGGCTGCGCCAGTGATCAAGATACGCATGGATTGATTTCCTTTTTTTTATCCCTCGCCCATGGCGGAGGGGAATTTACTTCCAGTCTATTCGCGTGACCAGCCCGTCGCCGGTCACCTGATACGCCTGCCCGCTGCCGCTGTCCACCAGCCAGAGATTGCCCTGATAGACGACGGCGATAAAAGCGCCGCTTTGTCCTTCGATTTGACCCGGCGCCCAAACCGGGGTCTGCGGCTGGAGGCCGGGCGCGTCATTCGCAGGGAAGATTGTCCGCCGGTTCGACCCGTCGCGGTCCATCACGACGAGACGGTAGCGGCTCGTTTCGCTCTGTTCGGGGAAGATGGCTTGCAGGTAGGCAATCTGGTATCTTTTTTCGCCCGATGGAGAGCGGGAAGCGACCGGGTAGGCAAACATTCCAGTGTTTTGAACGACCTCCACGCTGGCGTTGTTCGCGAAAGAAACGGCGCTGATGCCGAAAAACGGCGAGTCTTCTTCGTTGATGAGGCTGGGCGGCGGGGCATGGTAGGTATAGAACAGGGTGCTGCTGTCTGCGCCCCAGGTGAGGGAGGGCAGCCATGCCCAATCGCTGCGGGTGTTGTAGGGGGTGATTTCGATCAGCGGTTTGATGTACTTGCCGTCAATGTCCACCAGCCCGATCCCGTCCGGTCGCGCATAGGCTAGACGTCCATCCGGCGAAAAGGAGTACACACTTCCCCACCAGCCGTACACGCCGCCGCTGCTGGCATCGAGAATTTTTGCCCGCGCGCCGGTGGTAATGCTGTATCGCTGGAGGTCGTTGTTTGCCTGCCAGCCGGGCGCGGCGCTGCGCGGCTCGACGGTGGAGTAGGCGATTGAGTTGGTGCCGGGAATCCATTCGGCGTAATGAACGACATTGACGATGCCGGTGTTGAACGGTTTGCCGCCGTTCGTGCGCACCGCCCAGAGGGTGTTGATTTCCTGGGCGGCGGGCTTGGCGGATTTGCGGGTGAAGACGAGATAATCGCCTTTGGGAGAGAGGAAGAAGATGCGCCCGTCCAGGTCGCCGCTGGTGACGAGGGGGGTGCGGTTGGATGTGACCGTGTCTATGAGCCAGGCGTTGCCGCCAGCCAGGTAGGCGATTTTGCCGGGGATGGGCAGAGGGGCGAAGGATGCCTGCGCTCCCACCATGACGATCTCCGGCACGCTTTCCTTCAGCACGACCGTCTTGACGATGGAACGGCTGATTTCTTCGCCGTTTTCCAGCACGATGCGGTAGGTGAGTTCCTGCGAACCGTTGGCGCCCGCCTGCACAAGACGGGTCTCGCCTTCGGGCAGGGATTCGTTGCGGACGATTTGCCGCTCGAACGGGATGACCTGCTCCTCGGTTTCGAAGCGTTCCTCCACGCGGGTGAGGGTGACGGAGTCGCCGTTTTTGAGCACGGTGTAGAGCGGCGGCTCTGCTTTGTCGAGATTCCCAATGACGATGCCTGCCGCCTGCAATGCCTGCGAGACGGTGCTTCCCGCCGGCAGGGTCAAGGTTTGGGTTGCGCCGTCGGCGGTGAGGCGAATGGTGATGTCTTCGCCGGTGAGTTGGGGGGAGCGGCAGGCTGTCAGCGGGAGGACTGTCAGGAGAAGCAGGATCAGGTTTCGGCGGAGGGAGAAGCGGCGCATTTCGTCTGGGGTATAATCCGTGCGCTATCGAATACGTCCGGTCACGGTCATGACGCCGTCGGCAATCGTGATGGTTTGAATGCGTAAGCCGGTGGCAACAGGTCCTACCGCGCCGGTGTAGGCTTCCTCAATCATGGCAGAGATGGCGCTGGTGAGTCCCTCGGGAACGGGCAGGGGACCGAAGTCGGCAGAGACGATTTCGATTTTCGGTTTGCCGTTTTCGTTCACGCCCACGGCAATGACGATGCCGATGTTGGCAGTGAAAATGCCCTGCTGGGTTTTGCCGAAGACCTGCATTTGTCCGTCGCGCAGATAAACTTGCGGATCGGTGATGAGCGGCTTTTTGTCCTGTTGCAGGTTGGGGTCGCTTTGCAGGCGCTGTGTAAGAATGGATGTAATTTGCGCCTCGGTGATTTGGATGGTCACTTCGCCGCTGACGGCGCCCGTCTCGAAGGCGCGGCGGATTTCATCCTCCAGACTTTTCGCCGCCTCGGTCGAGACGGGGATGACGGGGCGGTCGGAATAATCGGGACCGCCAACGCTGACGGTGCAGGCGAGGGAAGCCAGCACAAGAACGGCAAGAGGTAACAGTAATTGCTTTTTCATTTTCAATCCAATCGAGACTTACGCAAAGCCTTGCGTAGAGTGCGTTGGAGAACGCTGCGTGTGCGTAAGTCCTACCAATGTAAGGTTTTAAGCGGAGCAATTATAGCATGAGCGACTTTGAACAAAACGGCGGTCAAAATTCTGAAACCGATTTGCCATTGGCAGTGAAACTGGAGGCAATTTTGTTCGTGGCAGCGGAACCGGTAAGCACGGCGCAACTGGCGGCGGCGCTGGATGTGGCTCCTTCGGTCGTCGAGCGCGGACTCAACGAACTGGACGCTTCGCTGCAGACCCGCGGCTTGCGCCTGCAGCGACATGCCGGGCGCGTGCAATTGACCACCGCGCCGCAACTTGCCGAACTCATCGAACGTTTCCTCGGTCTCGAAGCGACCAGCCACCTCAGCCGCGCGGCGCTGGAGACGCTGGCGATCATCGCCTACCAGCAGCCCGTCACCCGCCCGCAGATTGACGCCATCCGCGGGGTGAACAGCGACAGCATGTTGAAGAGTTTGCTAAACAAGGGGTTGGTTCTCGAATCGGGGCGTGCCGACGGACCCGGACGCCCGATCCTGTATTCGACTACGCCGGAGTTCCTTCAGCACTTCGGCTTGAATTCGATTTTGGAACTGCCGCCGCTTGCCAAACCTGAAGAGACAGCGCCCGATGCGGAAGAATTGCTGAAGGGATGATGCACAACGGGACAGGTAAAGCCTGTCCCGCTGTTTTTTGGGGTGCGCCGCTTTGGCGGTCTGTGATTCGTACCGCGAGATTAGTCTCGCGGTATTTTTACACAAAATTAGAGTTGGGGCAACAGGTAGTCGTAGGCGCTCAGGGCGGCTTTGGCGCCTTCGCCGATGGCAATCAGCACCTGCTCGGCGTAGTTGTTCGTGACATCGCCCGCGGCAAAGAGACCGGGGGTATTGGTACGGCAGGCGTTATCCACAATGATGCGTCCTTGCGCGTCGAGTTCGACCAGTCCCTTGACCATGTCGGTGTTGGGGGTGAGCGCCTTTTCCACGAACATGCCGTCGGCTTCGAACTCCTTCAGTTTGCCGCTCTTATCTTTCAGCACCAGTTTGCGGGCATATTCGTCCCCTTTGACCTCGACGATTTGGCAATTCTTGAGGATGTTCACGTTGCCCGCCCGCTGAAGTTTGTGCCCCAGCGGGGTGTCGAGCAATTTGTCGTTGGCGCAGACCATCGTCACGCTGCGGGCGACGGTGGCAAGCTCGCCGGCGGAGCGCAGCGCCAGGTCTTCGTCGCCGATAACCACAACGGATTTGTCAATGAACAGCGGCGCGTAGGACAGGGCGGAGTAGCACAAGCCGCGCATGGTGAATTCCTTCTCGCCCGGCACGTCCATGCGCACCTGACGCGCTCCCGTGGCAACGATGACCGCTTTCGCTTCCAATTCCGCGCCGCCTCTGGTCTTGACGACGAAATGTTCGTCCTTTTTCTCGACCTTTTCCACCGCTTCGATGTGACGGGCGAAGTCGAGGTATTCCAGTTCGTTGCGGAACTTGTTGACGATTTCCAAGCCGCGGATGACCTGATAGTCTTCAATCCACGGCAGGGCAAGGCGGAAGTTGGTCTTGCCGCCCAGGTCTTTTGAGATGAGCAGAACGTTCAGGCGTTTGCGAATGGCATAGACGGCGGCTGTCAGACCGGCGGGTCCGCCGCCGATGATGATCAGATCGTACATGGCGTTCTCCTTTCGTAACTCAAAGCCCTTTGACCACGAAGGAAACCATAAAGCCCTGCGGGTTCAATAAGCGGACTTGACGGTTTCAATGTCCACTTCGTGCGGGTCTTCGTCGGGCGGCGGTTCGGCGATGAAGCCTTCTTCCATCAGGCGTTTGGTCATATCGCGCGAGCGTTTGATGATTTTCGAAGCGCGCTCGAATTCCTGTTCGTAGGTGCATTCGATGCGCGCCAACCCCTGTTCGATGGCTTTCATCGCCACGGCGGCGGCTTCGCGCGGGAAGACCTCCCAGTCGTCCATGTTGGGCAGGATGAAGTCCGGAGCGAGGCGGTCGCCGACGTGGTCTGCCAGCGCCTGCGCGGCGGCGAAGCACATCTCGTCGGTGATGGTGCGGGCGCGGACATCCAGCGTGCCGCGGAAGATGCCGGGGAATCCGAGCGAGTTGTTGACCTGATTGGGGAAGTCGGAGCGCCCGGTAGCGACCACCGCCGCGCCCGCCTCCTTCGCCTCCCAGGGCCAGATTTCAGGGACGGGGTTGGCGCAGGCGAAGACGATGGCGTCTTTTGCCATCCCCTTGATCCATTCCCCTTTGATGACATCGGGTCCCGATTTGGAGAGGGCAATGACCACATCCACGCCTTTCATCGCTTCGGGAATGTCGCCTTCGCGCCCTTCGGCGTTGGTGATCTGGCATAGTTTCCACTTGTCCTTGAACTCGGCTTTGCGCATTTCGATGTCTTTGCGGTGCTTGCCGAGGATGCCTTTGCTGTCCACCATGTAGCATTTGGCAGGGTCGGCGCCCCAGCCGAAGATCAGGCGCGAGCAGGCGACGTTCGACGCGCCGCTGCCGATGAAGGCAATGCTCACCTCTTCCATCTTCTTGCCGACCACCTTGAGCGCGTTGATGAGCCCCGCGAGCGTGACGGTGGCGGTTCCCTGCTGGTCGTCATGCCAGATGGGGATTTCCGCCTTTTCGCGCAGGGTGTCTAGGATGTAGAAGCATTTGGGCTGGGAGATGTCTTCCAGATTCACGCCGCCAATGCCGGGCTGGAGCATCAACACGGTGTTGATGATGGCGTCGGGGTCTTTGGTATCGAGCATGATAGGCACCCCGTCCACGCCGCCGAGGTACTTGTAGAGCAACGCCTTGCCTTCCATCACGGGCAGACCGGCTTTCGGTCCAATGTCGCCCAGCCCCAGCACGCGCGTCCCATCGCTGACCACGGCGACGGTATTCCACTTATTGGTGTATTCGTAGACCAGTTCCGGGTTGGCTTGAATGGCTTTGCACGGCGCAGCGACGCCGGGCGTGTACCAAATCGCAAAGTCATCGAAACTGTGGACGGTGCATTTGAGCGTGGTTTCGATTTTCCCCCGATAGAACGGATGCAGTTTCATCGCATCGGCAGAGGGTTTCTTTGCTTTGGCAAGCAGTTCCTCTGTATTCATATCTTCCTCCTTGTTAATGTCCGTCTCTTCGAAGTTTCTCCTCTCGAAGGGCGGTGATGACCGCGTATAAGTCGAGTCCCCGTTTGCAGGCGTGACGCGAAGCCTCCAGCACGGCATCAGACCAGACGGTCCGGCAGTGAAGCGCCTCCTCGTCGTCCAGCAAAATCAACTGCACCAGGCTGGAGAGCGGAATGTCCATCTCGCCGGCGGGGATGTCCAGGTCGCAGTCGGAGCAGGCGTGACAGAGTTGGACGTCCTGCCCGCTGGCGCGTTTGACGAGACGGCGCAGGGTCATATCAGGCAGGAAGCCGCTGCGCTTCTTCCCCGCTTCGGGCGGCGGGGACGGCTGATTCTTCCTTTGCCAGCCCTGCCTCGCGGACGATGCGCGGGACGATGTCTTCCCACCCCACTGCCATGATGTGCAATCCGTTCACGCCCTGACCTCGGAACTTTTTGATCTGCTCGATGAGTTCGAGCGCAATCTGCACGCCTTCCTCCTGGGCGTTGCCTGCTGCCTCGGCGGCTTCCATGCGCTTCATCAGCGGTTCGGGGATGAAGACGCCGGGCACTTCGTCGTTCATGTATTTCGCCATCTTGAAGGTCTTGAGCGGCGTGATGCCGATGAGGATGTACACTTTGTCGAGGATGTTCCGTTTGGCGAGTTCGTTCAGCCAGATTTCCATGTGCGCCGCGTCGTACACCAGATTGGTCTGGAAGAACTGCGCGCCGGCGTTGACCTTTTTATGCTCGCGCAGCGCCTGGAACTTCGGCTCGGAGGCGAACGGCGAGGCGGCGGCGCCGAGGAAGTAGCGGGGCGGCGTCTTGATTTCGCGCCCGTCCATGTACCTGCCTTCGTCCCTCATGCGGCGCAAAATCCACAGCATTTGAATCGAGTCGATGTCAATCACGTCCATCCGTCCGCGCGGCGGAGGCGCCATCTTCATCGAATCGCCAGAGATGCACAGGATGTTGCGGATGCCGAGGTCGTAGGCGCCCATCACTTCGGACTGCAAGCCGACGCGGGTGCGGTCGCGCGCCGCAATCTGCATGACGGGTTCCGCGCCGCGTTCGAGCGCCATCTTCGCGCACGCCCAGGAGGCGGTGCGCGGCGTGGCGGAGGGATTGTCTGTGAAGTTGATTGCCGCAACGTAGGGCTTGATGTTTTCGATGTGCTGGCACATCTTGTCGGTCTTGCACGAGACGGGCGGCGCGACCTCGGCAGTGACGACGAACTCGCCTGCTCTGAGCCGCCGCTCCAATTCGGAGACGGGTTCGGTGTATTTGGGCGGGTGATACTGGTTGTCTCCCTGCCACCAGTCGGGTTCGCGCAAGGGACGGAAAATTTCGTCCCACACCTTGTAGCGGACTTCGGGCGGCTGGAATGCCAGCCCGCGGACTACTTTGCCCCCGCCGATTTCCCTGACGCGGTTCAGCACGCCACTCCATTGTTCCGTGCCGACCTTGTCCCAATCCAGCGGCGGCAGGACTTCGAGCAGGTGTTCCTCGCGTCCGAGTTTGAACGAGCGCTCGTAGATTTTGTACCAGATGCACGGGCGGGTTTCGTCCACGTAGCAGTGTTCGCGCGTCGAGCCTCCGCATGGACCGTTGCGCTCCCCCTTCGGACATTCCATCGGGCAGATGAAGGCGGTCTCCTGCAAGAGGCAGTTGCCGCACATACGGCATCCGAACAACGGACCTTTGATTGCCTTTTCGATTGTTGCAAGTGCGCGCTTGTTGAACGGCTCGCGCTTGAACGGCAGGTAAGGCGGCTGCCAGCGGCGTCCAGGGGTGAAGATGGGCATGGGATCCTCCAGTTATCGGTTGACGGTTGGTTGTTGGCAGCCTTGTTGTAACTGTCAACTACCAACCACCAACTGATTAATTCATCAAATACGAATCCGCGTAAATCACTTTATTCAGCAGAATCTGCGTCGTCTTCCAGATGGCAGCCTGTTCGGGGTCGCTCATGTCGAAGTCTTCGATGCAGGGTTCCTCGCTGTTGGCGATGCGTTCGGCAATCTTGTTATAGACGCGCGCCAGCGGCGTGGAGGTGTCTTTCGTCTCGATCCAGCGGATGACCTCGTTCTGCTTCTGGTCGAACGGGTTGGCGATCATCATCTGCAAGCCGACGCCCATCAGCATGGCGCAGTAGACGCGGTTGATGAGCGGGCGGTTCTCGTTCGGCACCGCGTTGGAAACGTTGCTCAACCCGACCGAAATCTTGGGCGCGGGGTCCCAGGCGTATTGCAGCATCCGCACCGCTTCGATGAGATGCGGGCAGTACTGCTGACATCCCGAAACGGTCAGCACGAGCGGGTCAATGATGAGATCGTCCATGTTGAAGCCGATCTCCATCAAGCGCGGGATGAGCGTCTCGACCGCGATGTTGACGCGCGCATCCGCCTCGACGGGGATGCCGCTCGTTCCCATCGTCAGCGCGATGAGTTTGGCATTGTACTTCTTCGCCAGCAGCGGCACTTTTTCCAGTCGTTCGGGTTCGGCGGAGGTCGAGTTCAAAATCGGCTGCGCTTTGGTAATTTTCTTGAGCGCGGCTTCCATGCCGTCCACGTTGGTGGTGTCAATCGAGAGCGGCACATCCACCACCGCCTCGACGGTCTCGACGATCCACGGGAAAACCTCCGCCCAATCCTTCTTGCGCGGACCGAGATTAATGTCAATGGCTTTCGCCCCCGCCTCCACCTGCCGCACCGCCAAATCCATGAAGAACTCACGGTCGCGGTTTGTCAATGCCTCTTTCACTTTTTCCGAGATGATGTGAATATTTTCTCCGATGATATACATTTGTGCCTCCTTGTGAGTCAAAAGTCAAAGGTCGAAAGTCTTATGGGTCAACTGACGTGCGACCTTCGACTTTTGACGTGAGAGCCTCCGCCACGCTCGGAAACCTGCTCAAATCCGTGTGCGGCAAAAACAGCGCGGACGTGAACGCTTCGTAGAACGTGTTGTCCGCCGATAGTTCGATGTACGTCATGCGCTTCGCAATCTCGGTGATGCGCTCGCGCTTGCGCCAATCCAGCAGCGCCAGGTACGCGCCCTTCACCGACGTGTTGCCCAAAAACTCGAAGCGCGACCATTCCATGTCGGGCAGCAAGCCAATCTGCACCGCCTTCTCGACGTTGATGTATTTCCCGAACGACCCGCCCACCAGCACCTTGTCCACGCTTTCGAGCGGGATGCCGACGTTCTCCGCCAGCACGGTGAAGCCTGCATAAATCGCGGCTTTGGCGCGCAGGAGGTTGTCAATGTCCACGCGGGTCAGGACGATGTCCTCGCCCGATTCAGTCTCTGCACCCCAGGCAACGACATACTCCCCGCCATGCGCTCCTTCACGGACCCTCGGGCTGGGCGCGCCCAAATTGACATTGCCTCCCTTGTCAATGACTCCCGTGATGAACGCCTCCGAGAGCAGGGAGATCAACCCGCTTCCGCAAATCCCCTTCGGCTTACCTCCGCCGATGACGCGGTACGTCGGTTCGAGCGTGTCGCTGTTGATCCACACTTCTTCGATGGCGCCTGTGGTGGCGCGCATCCCGTTCACAACGCCCGCGCCCTCGAAGGCGGGTCCCGCCGAGCAGGCGCACGTCACCAGCCAGTCGCGGTTGCCCAGCACGGTCTCGCCGTTCGTGCCAACGTCAATGAACAGCGTCACGTTCTCGGCGTCATCCAACCCCGACGACAGCACGCCCGCCGTAATGTCCGCGCCGACGTAACTCGCCACGCCAGGCAGGCAGTCCACAACCGCTTCGGGGTTGACCTTCAAGCCGACTTCGCGCCCCGTCATCAGCGGCGGATGGTTGACCGCAGGGACGAACGGCGAAAGGCGGATGCTTGCGGCGGGAATCCCCAGCAGTAAGTGCATCATCGTCGTGTTGCCCGCGACGGCTGCTTTGACCACTTCCTCGGGTTTCGCCTTGACGCGCTTGCACGCCCTCTCCAGCAGTTCGTTGATGGTGTCCAGCACACGCTGACGCATCTCGTCTCCGCCGCTGTTCTTGCTGGCGTAGATGATGCGGGAAATCACGTCCTCGCCGCGCGCAATCTGACCGTTGTACTCTGCCGCCTGCGCCCGCACCTGACCCGTCACCAAATCCACCAGCCAGACCGTGACGGTTGTTGTGCCGATGTCAATTGCCGCGCCCCAGAGGGGGGCATATTCGTCTTCGTGACCTGGGTGCAAGTCTATGAGTCTGACGGTCTGATGGTCTGATAGTTGGTTGGTCTCGACGAGGGCGGTGACGTTCCAGTCTCCCTCTCGCAGCGTGGAGCCGATTTTTCGAAGCAGAGGCAGGGAACAGGTCACGTGTTCGATGCGGCGCTGCAAGCGGAAAGCGGTCTGGAGGCGCGACCAGTCGTCGGTCTGGTCGTCCATGCTGGGCGGAGTCAAAGTCAGGTGCAGGCGTCGAACCGTCTGCGAGAACGGGTATTCGTAATCGGCGGGGACGGTAACTTCGGCGACGACGCGGTCGGTGGTGAGCCTGCGCTCGATTTTCTCCTGCGGCGGGACGTAAATCGCCGCGTCGCCCTCGACGACGGTCTGGCAGGCGAGGGCGTAGCCCTGCTCGATGTCGGCAGGGGAGAGGCGCAGCGTACTGCGGCGGCGAACCTGTCCCTCCGTCACCTGCACGGCACAGCGACCGCAGCGTCCCTGCCCGCCGCACGGCTGACCGATTTCAACCCCTGCGAGACGCGCGGCATCCACCAGCAGGGTGTTGGTTGGGACTTGGACTGCGGCGTTGATATTTTCGCCAGTGAAGGTGAGGGTGTGGTTCATGGCTTACCCTCACCCCTTGCCCCTCTCCCATATGGGAGAGGGGTTGGGGCGAGGGACTAATTGAGCGCTTGTTTCATAAACGCGGGCAGGTCCACCGCCTCGCGCGGACCGACGCGCACCTCCCAATCGGGAAGTTCCGCTTCGAGTTCGCCAGAGAGAACGGCAACGTGACCAGGCAGGACGACGCGCTTTTTGTTGACCTTGCTCGCCAGGTCGAAGCCCTTGATGGCTTTGGCGATTCGTTCGGCGTCGAATTTGCCCGCCGCCCACGCGGTCAGCACGGACATGCCCTCGGCGTCGGTGACGACCAGCCAGGCAGGCAAGCCGCTCCCTTCCACTTCGTTGGCGACGGCAAAGTAGGTGATGCTGAAGTTCGTCGTCACCAGCACGGGGCTTTCGGGCTTGGGCTGGTTGATTTCGTACACGCCAGGCTGAACCTGAATCGGTTTCTGCGGGTCGGTGTAGAGGTTTTCGCGCAGGACGAGGAGCGGATAGATCATCTCGGGCGCGAAGGTGTCAATTACGACGAAACCTGCGTACTTGGCGATGGCTTGCGCGGCATAGACCGCCTCTTTCTCGACCCCGTTCTGCGCGGCGAAGAAGATGACGGGATACCCCAGCGGACGGAAGTTCTTGAGCGCGAGGCGGCGCACCTGCGTGGAGCGCATCAGCCACTCGCCGAGGTTCTTCCCGCCGAGGTCGAGGACCATGTCCTCCACGCCTTTCGCCTGAATCTTTTGCGTCAGTTCGGCGAGGGCGTCGAGCGAGTCGGCTTTGACGGCGAGGACGGCTTTGCCTTTGGCAAGGTCTGCGAGCGCGTCGGCGTTGGAGGCGTCGGCGGCGTAGAGCAGCGGGGTCTCGCCTCCGCAGGCTGAAAGTCCAGATTGAAGCGCCGCCGCGTCGCCGATGAGGATGAGCGGACGCCTGGTCACGCCGCGTACGGTCTTGACCGCCGCAGCCGCGTCCGCATCCAATTCGAGAGCGAAGCCGTTAATCGTGAAGTCCATGCCCACGTAGTTGACCTTGTAGGCGTCTGCCGCCGCGACTTTCTTTGCGAGATCGGGGTCGCTGGCTCGGACGCGCAGGAAGAGACCAGGTTTGTTGTAGAAGGTCTTTTCGTGGCGGTACATCACGACCTCGTTGCCGACCTTGACCTCGTTACCGTCGGCTTTGAGCGTGATGAGGCGGATGGGCGGCGCGGCGGATTCGGCAAGTTGTTTCTTGGATGCCTCGCTCACGTAGGGGCACGCGCCGAGTTCGACCTGCTTGGCGGCGAGTTTCATCGCGAAGGCAAGACAAGTTGGGAAACCGCATTCTTTGCAGTTGGTCTGCGGGAGGAGTTTGTAGATTTGGATTCCTGACAAAGCCATGTTATCTCCTATCTTTGCGCAGTGTGCGTTCTCTAACGCATACAGCGACGTTAGAGAACGTCGCTTACGCAACAACAAATCAAGCCATCACCAATTCACCGATTGCCTCACGCACACGCCTCACGGACTCAGGATGCCTCAACACAACCACATCCGCGCCCGATTCGACCAGCGCCAGCGCGGTGAGCGTTTCCCAGTTGACGGCGCGGGCTTTCCAATCGCCCCACGCTTCGGGCACGCCTTCGCCGACCTTCGCCTCTTTCGTCTTCCACGCTTCGAAGCCAGGAGTGACGATCATCGGGAACTGCGTCATCGCGTCGCCTTGCAGTGCGGCGAGCCGCAGACGTTCCATCACCGAGTAGCCGTATTCGATGCCGTAGCCGAGCGCGCCCGTCGTCGGGTCCATGAGGATGCGGTCTTTGGGCATGCCCATATCGCTGATGAGGATGTTCAACTGCTTGGAGAGATTCACGTCCATCGGTGCGCGCGCTTCCACGAGATGTCCGTTCGCCATGGCGGTCGCAACGATGGTGCGGTAATTTTTATCTTCGCAGATGCCCAGCACGAGCCGCTCGCCCTTCGCCGCTTCGGAGACGGGGACGAGCAGTTCGTTGTCCTTTTCCGCCTGCCCAGGACCCCAGACGATGAGCGGGAGTCCCGTCGCGCCCAACACGGATTTGACCGCCCTCACCGCATCTTCGGGACTATCTTCGACGGTCAACGCCAGGACGATGAGGTCGGCTCCCGCTTCTTCCGCCTTTTTCGCCCATTGAGCGGCTTCCGCCATCGCCTCGCCCCAGACCTCCGCCAGCAGCGGCGACCAGTCGGCAGGTTTGCGCGATTTGATTTCGATGGCAAGGGCGGGTTTGTTCGGCGTGGGCGACTCGAAGTGCAGGTAGGGCATCGTCGTCCCGCCGCCGACGGTGACGGTCTTCGTGCGCGTGCCTCCCTCCGCGCTTGTTGCGCCAATGGTCACGGTGCGGATACTTCCAGGCCATTTGTCCTTGGGGATTTCGATGGGCATGTGTTCCTCCAGTGTTTCGGTGGTTCGGTGTCAAGTGTTCCAGTGTTGAGGTGCGGGTATCAGGTGAGACCTGCTTTTCTTCTCGCTTCGTCTCTTCTTTCGATAAATTGCTCGATCGGCGATTTTCTATTTGCCGCAATACCTAAATCTTTCAATTCGTTCTCGTTCCTTGCCGCCATGTGACGCAGAATGTGCCGATACGAAATGTACGCCGCAGGGTAGATGATGCCTCCCGCGTTGTGCAGCATGTACGCGACGCGGATGCCTTTGTCTCTCATCATCTGCGCCGCCGCCGTCAGGGATATATCGGGCGGCAGTTCGGGGACGCCTTCGCTCATGATGTCTTCGGCGGTCAGTTTTTCGTACCCCTCCCGCGCATACGCCCAGACCAGTTCATCGGCTCCGACCACGCCAATGCCGTGTCCCTCCGCATCGAGCACGCACATCGCCTCGACGTTCTTCTCCAGAAGGAAGCGCGCAATGTCTACAATGGGCGTGTCCCATTTGCAGGTTGGCACGCCGACGGTCATCAGGTCACGGACGAGAGTTACGGTCATCAGTGTTCAGTCATCAGTCATCAGTTGCCAGCGCCGAGGCAATTACCAATTTACCAATGTACCAATTACCAATTTACCAATGCACCAATTACCATTCACCAATTACCTAAAACATCGGCTCCATTGCCATCGCTGGATGGTTGTGCGCCTCCAGCCAGGCGAGCAGTTCTTCGACGGTGGTCACGTTGCGCTCATCGGCAATCTTGTCGAGCAGGTCGGGGTCGCCTTCGCGTTCGCAGACGGCTTTGAACTCCTCTTTCATCGTCTCCTTCAGCACCGAAGACATCCATACCACGCGCTTGAAGCCGCCGTCGGCGGAGATGAACTTGGGGCTGATGAGGTAGTACTTGCCCACGCCCATCACGCCAGGGGTCTGCATCCCGCCGCCCGCAATGCCCGCCAGCGTGGAAAAGGTCATGCCTGCGGGGGTCATGGAGGTATCCTCGCGCGAGACGACCATCACGCCGTTGGCTTCGGGGATGAGCATCACGATGCACTCGAAACATCCGCACGCCGTCATCGGGTTTTCCATGATGGAGTACATCGAGACTTCCTGCACCACGCCGTGCGAACCGATTTTGGCGTAATCGTTCGTGCCTTCCCAATAGCCTTTCTTTCCGTCGAGTTGTTTGCCGAGTTTGATGGGCTGATTGGGTCCCGTCGGGTTGATGTTGTAGGAGGCTTTGCAGTCCAGCCAGTTGTACGCTCCGCACAAGCCCAGCCGTTCGGGCGAGACCACGCAGACGTGATTTGGCGCAAAGGATTGGCACAGCGTGCAGGAGTAGAACTCCTCCACCTTGTCGTCGGTCAGGTCGGCGAGGCGCTTGTTGCGGAAGTCGTACGCGGCGCGCGCCTTCTCCAGCCATTCGGCATGGAGCGCGGGGTCGGTGACGACGGTCACTTCCACCTTGTCCACGATGGCGCCGAAGTCCTCGTGGAAGCGGGCGTGGAGAATCTTGCCAAAGTGTTCGAGGTTGAAGCCTTTGTCGGCGGCGTTGTTCGAGATGCGTATCCAGGCGATGTCGCGCTGACCGACATGCTGGATTCCGCTCGCGCCGTTGATGAAGTAATGCACCTGCCGCTCCAGCACTGGCTCGAAGTCCTGCTGCATCTGCCGCCCTGCAACCTTGATGACGATTCCCAGATCCATGTGTCCCTGCGGCTCGACCTTCGAGAAATCGGGACCAATGACCTCGATCTTCCCGTCGGTGACTTCGTCCAGCGGCGCCATGTAAAGGTACTCGAAGGCGCGGCTGTATTTGCCGCCGAACTCCACGCGCAAATCCGCCTTGCGGACGACCTCGCCCTCGAAGGCGGACCCATACGGGACGGGCACGTCCACGTGCGAGACCTTGACCTTGACCCCGCGCACCTCGATACATTTCTGAACCAGCCGCTCGGCGCGTTCGAGATCGTCCTTGCCCTCGATTTGATTGAACGGCATCGAGACAACGTGCTCGTAGGTCGTCACGCCTGTCGGCAGAATTTCGGGGATGATCGTATCCGCAATGACGGGGAAGCCGAAGTTGATCGCGCCTGCCGCGGCGGCGTATTTCAAATCGTCCACTTCGCCCAACGCCAGAACGAAGGCGAAGACGCGGTCTTTGTTGTAGAGCAGGATTTCGCGCGACTGTCCAGGCTTGAGCCCGCCGAAGGTCAGGGCGGAGCGGGTGGCGAATCCCAAAGCGTAGATGGCAGAGATGGTGTCCGTTCCGAACGGGACGGTGTAGGTGTCGTATCCCAACTCCACGCCCTCTTCGATAAGTTGATGAATGATGCTGCGCCCGTTGACGTTGCCGCTCAGGAAGCACAGAATGTTGCGCCGCTGGAGTTCGCGCACGATCTTGACCGCCACCTCGTTGGACTTGGCGCATCCCACAATCGCGGCAAAGCCAGGCATGCGCCCGTCCACCAGTTGAATGCCCCACGAGCGGAGTTGGATGTCGTCAATGGGACCGTTCAAGTGTCCGTCTGTTGCACCTTCCCCTTCTTTGCCGTTTGCGTCGGGGCTGGTGAAGGACGTGCCGCCTGCGAGTTTGAAGCCAGGCATGGGTTCGGGTTGGAGTCCATAGACGAAGCGGATCGCCTCAATCGTCTCGGCGGCGAGAAGCGTCGCCATGCCCGAGTCGAGAGTCTCGCCGAGGTAAGGAGTCCATTTTGCAAACGCGGGAATCGGGTGAAGCAAATCGCGCGCGTACTTCAACACAGGCTGAAGGTCGCCGAGTTTTTCGACCGCCTTGCCCGTCATGCCAAGAATGGTGGGGAGGTAGTAAGCGGTGTTCGGGAACGACACGGGCGTATCCGCGCCTTTTTCCTTCAACGCCTTGTTGAGCATGATTTCGGCTTCGGTCACCAGCGCGTTCGCTCCGCGCATCGCTCGTGTGGCAATGTATTTTGACATAGGTTCTCCTCGCGGTTGGAGATTGGAGATTAGAGATTCGCAATTACCAATCTCCAATTACCAATTTCCACTTATCCGTAAATCGCCTCACGCTTGACTTCGAGCGGCAGCGCTTCCAACTCGCGCATTCTCGCGTCGCCGCTGCGCCCGAACTTGTTCGGCTCCCACGCGGGCAGACCGAGCGCGGCGCGCTTTTTGTCAATGTGCGCGAGCGTGGCTTCGATCATCTTCTGCGGGTCGGGGATGAATTCCAGTTTGCCGCCGTAGAGTTTCTCCCAGCCCTCGCTGATGTATTTCAGCACCAGATCGCTGTCGTTGACGCGGTCGGGCATGCCGCTCACAGGCGACGCGCCGCCGAAGATGACGTACGCGCCCGACGCCACGCAATACGTGGCAATCGCCAGCGCCTTCTCGCTCATCCATTCGGGCGCGAGACCGACGGCGGGAATCTGGTCAATGTCATCGCCCAAGCCGCCCTCCTCGACCATTTGCGTCAGCACAGTCAGGATGCGCGTGTTGTCCACGCACGAACCCATGTGGAGGACGGGCGGGATGCCGACCGTTTCGCAGACTTCGCGGAGTCCGCTTCCGACCTCGGTCAAGCCTGCTTCGCCCAAAAGGAGTCCCAACTTCCCTGCGGCAATCGCGCCGCACCCCGTTTGCACCACCAGCACATCCTGCTTGAGCAATTCCTTCACGACCTTGTTGTGCAGATAATCCTGCGAGGAGCGCGGATTGTTACAGCCGACGATCGCCGCCACGCCGCGGATGCGTCCCGCCATGATGGCGTCGTTCAGCGGGCGGAAGGACGCGCGGTACGAACCGCCGAGCATGTAGTTGATGTACTCGTGCGAAAAGCCAGGGATGACATCTTCTTTGATTTGCGGAATGTGCGTCTTCGAGCGGTCGCGGTTCTTGAAGTTGTCAATCGCCGTCTTCAAAATCTGCTTGGCGATGGTCAATGCCTTGTGTTCGTCGAATTCGATGTGTGTCGCCCCCGTGATGCGGACTTTCGGCGAGGTGGTGATGATCTTGGTGTGGAAGTTTTGCGCCAGTCCCACCAGCGCCTGCATGATGCACTGCACATCCACCACCATCGCTTCGACCGCGCCCGTCAGGATGGCGAGTTCCTGATGCAGGAAGTTCCCCGCCGCAGGGATGCCCTGCCGCATGAGAATCTCGTTTGCCGTACAGCAGATGCCCGAAAGGTTGACGCCGTTCGCGCCCGCCGCTTTCGCGTACTCGATGATTTCGGGGGTCTGCGAGGCGGCGACAATCATCTCGCTCAGGCTGGGCTCGTGACCGTGGACGACGACATTCACCATGTCTTCCTTGATGACGCCGAGGTTTGCCTGTCCCACAATCGGCGCGGGCGTGCCAAAGAGGATGTCCGAGATGTCGGTGGCGATCATCGAGCCGCCCCAGCCGTCTGCCAGCGCCGTGCGGATGGCGTGGTTCAGGATGTGCGCGGGGTCCTGGTCGTCGCCGATGTGGGTGCGGTGCAAAGCCTCGACGACTTCCCTGTCCACGCCGCGGGGCCAGACCTTCTGCTCGCGCCACAACTGCTGGCGTTTCTTCGGCGCGCGCGTGGCGGGGACGATTTCGCCTGTCTGCTGACCGAACTGCGAGATGTACAAATCCGCCAGGTCGTTGGCGATCTCTTCGGGTGCGCGTCCCTCGATGGGGATGTTGTACTTCGACGCCACAATCCGCAGTTTGGCAATGTCGCGGATCATGTACCCTTCCGCTTCGCCTTTGGCGGTCGCCTTGAGCAGGAACGCCATATCGCGCCCGTGATCGGAATGCGCCGCGCCGCCCGCCGCAATGGCGCGCGTCAGATTGCGAGCCTGGATGGTGTCCAGCGTCGCGCCGCACACGCCCGTCTCGCCGCTCTTGGTCAATCGGCAGGGACCCATCCCGCACTGCTTACAGCACATCCCTGCGCCGCCGATGTTGCACGGGACCATGTTGTCGGCGCGCGTAAACGCCGTGCCGATTCCCAACTCCTCCGCGCGGATGAGCATCTCCTGCGCGGCGGGGTCGGTCGAATACTCCTTGATTTCACGTTTCTTGGGCATGATGACCTCTTTTCGTCAATCACCAATTTACCAATCACCAATCTACCAATTACCAATCCCCACCCACCGCCTCACTCCTCCACCTTCACCACCCCCATCCCAGGGCAGGGCCAGAGCGGGCGTCCGCTGTATGGCACACGCTGGGCAAATGCCACCGTGTTCTTCACTGTCTCATACACGGCGGTATGACGGAAAATCCCGTCGTCCTCGGCTTTACGCACAGCGCCGCCAGGCTCGGCGGGAATCGGCAGATCGTCGAGGTAGCCCGCCTCGCGCAAACGCGCCTCGATTTCTTCCGCTTTGATCATTTGTGGGTCAAACGTGACTTCGATGGTCTGGAATGCACTGCTGGCATATACATCCACAACCCCCTCCATACTCAGCAAAATTCGCCTCACCTCCACGACGTGATGATCGCCATAGAGCGCCGGCGCCTCGAAGGTCTTCGTCTTCATGCCGCACCTCCTTGAAAACAGGATGATGACTCAGCCCGAAGACACCTCTAAAAGTCTAGACTCTTCCTAAAATGTATTCTAGCATTTTGAGGCGCAACAAAATTGTGAGCATTGTCATTAGAAAATCTGATAAATGTACCGAACACGGGTTGAATTGTGCAATCTATCAGTGGACAGTTATAACGAGGATAAGAACGGATGATGACCCGCAGACGATACAACCGGCGATGCGTCTGTATGAGATCAGGTCAACGCTTCGGGGTCAGGACCCAAGCCTGGTCGCCGCGCGAAGCGCCTTATCCTGCCTGACAGCGATTCCGTTTTTTGGAAAACGTCGGCGCGAGAGAACACAAACACATTTTCGTCAAAAAAGAGGAATTCCGTCACTATTCCCGTCCCTGATCGGGTTGTAGAATGAACGTGAAGGGAGCGGCTTATGAAACTGGCAATCACTGGCAAAGGCGGTGTGGGTAAGACCACGCTCACGGCGCTGCTCGCCCAATCCTACGCGGACGCGGGGCGTCAGGTGCTGGCGGTGGACGCCGACCCTTCTCCCTGCCTCGCAGGAGCGTTAGGGTTTCCCCCCGAATTGCGCGCCCAACTCCATCCCATCGCCGAAATGGACGAACTCATCGAGGAACGCACGGGCGCGAAGCCCGGAACTATCGGCGGTTTTTTCACCCTCAACCCCCGCGTGGACGACATCCCCGAGCGATTCAGCGTCGTTCATCGCGGCGTGCGACTGCTCGAAATGGGCAGCGTGGATTTGGGCGGTTCGGGCTGTATCTGTCCCGAATCGGCGATGCTGAAAACGCTCTTCACCCATCTGCTCTTCCGCGATGACGACATCCTCCTGCTCGATATGTACGCGGGTGTGGAGCACCTCGGCAGGGCAACGGTGGATTTCGTGGACGCCATGCTCGTCGTCGCCGAACCGACGCGGCGCAGTCTCGGCACTGCCGCGCAAATCAAGAAACTTGCCAACGACATCGGTTTGCAGAGGCTGTATCTGGTGGGCAACAAAGTGCGAAACGATGAAGAAGCCCGGTTCCTAGAAACCGAAACCCCCGACATTCCTCTCCTCGGCTATCTCCCCGCAGATTTAAAGGTTCAGGAAGCAGACCGTCTCGGAATTCCCGTGTATGACCATGTGGAAAGTTTGAGAGTTGCGGCGGAACAAATTGCCGCTGCGCTCAACGAACTCACGAGCGATGAAATTATTGACTGATGTTACGCAGTTTTCCTGTAGCGCGACATTCATGTCGCTTGAAAATGCGAGATAAATCTCGCACTACTGCGTAAGGTGAGTTATTGAGTGAAGCGGTAGAAGTTAACAGTGGACTATCAGGCTATATGACTACCACAATTGCTCTTGCAGGCAAAGGCGGCGTGGGCAAGACCACCGTCGCGGCTATGATCATCAAATACCTCGCCCAAAACCAGACGGGCAGTATCCTCGCCATTGACGCCGACCCCTCCTCCAACCTCAACATGGTGCTGGGTCTCGACCTCGAATGGACGGTTGGCGACATCCGCGAGGACATGCTCGAACAGGTCAAATCGTCGCTGGCGCAGGGAGGGGCGGCAATGGGAGCCTTGCCCGGCGGCGTCAACAAACGCGACTATCTCGAATACCAGATACGCTCGTCGCTGGCGGAAGGCGCGCGCTTCGACCTGATTGCCATGGGGCGCGGTGAGGGTCCCGGCTGTTATTGCGCGGTCAACCACAACCTGCGCGAGGTCATTGACGGCTTGAGCCGTCACTATGCCTATGTGGTCATTGACAATGAAGCGGGCATGGAGCACCTCTCCCGCCGCACCACGCGCGACGTCCAGCACCTGTTCATCGTCAGCGACCCCACCCAGCGCGGATTGGTCGCCGCCCAGCGCATTGCAGACATGCGCAGGGAACTCGACATCAACATCGAGAATGCGTATCTCATCCTCAACCGCCTGCAAGGGGAAATGCCCGCCGCGCTCAAAGCCTTCACCGACACGCTGGATGTGCCCCTGCTCGGCACCATCCCCGCGGACGAGGAACTGGCGGAATTCGAATTCTCCGGCAAGCCGCTGGTGGAGTTGGGTGACGAGTCGCCGGTTTACCGCGCTGTGGAGAAGATGATGCGGCAGGTTTTGAAATAAAGCCACGCTGGAACAAAACACGGGCTGGACATTCGTCCAGCCCGTTTCATTTCACCTGCTGAGCCTTACGGTCCGCTGACCGTCTCAAACCCGGCGGCGGTCCACTGTTTGATGCCGCCCGCCATGCTCGTGACCTGCTCGAACCCCGCCGCCAACAGGATGTCGCGACCCTGCTGACTGCGGTTGCCCGAGCGGCACACCACCACAACCTCGCGGTCCTTTGGCACTTCGTTCACCCGTGAAGCCAGTTCGCCGAGCGGAATCAATGTCGCGCCGGGGATGTGGCTTTCGTTCCACTCCTCCGGTTCGCGCACGTCAAGGATGAACGCGCCGGCGTCGCGCAGGGCGGCGGCTTCGGTCACCGAGACCTCGCGCGGCAAGGCGTCAGCGGTGGCGGAGTTGGGGTTGAAGAGATAAATTCCGGCGAGTATGACCGCCAAAATCCCCAAGCCTACCCATAGCAGGGTTGGGTTGAAGGTCTGCTTTTTGCTTTTCTGGGGGAAATTCTTGTGGGATGATTTCTTCTTGTTGCTCATTTGAGATGCTCCGTAAATTCTCAGTGTTTATCTGTGTTCATCTATGGTGGGGATAGTTTTCAGACGCTTTCCAAAGACTTGGCGACGCGCTCCAGTTTGGCGCGCGCCTCCTGCGCCACTGCTTCCAATTCGGGGTGCTTGACAATGCCCAGCATCGAAAGGGGATCTACGATGGATACGTTCACCAGCCCTTCGCCCTCCTGCGACACGGTCACATTGCACGGCAATAACAACCCCACCTCCGGCGCGGCGCTCAGGGCGCGGTGAGCGAGCGGCGGGTTGCATGCGCCAAGAATCTTATACGAGCGGAAATCCACGCCGAGTTTCTTTTTCATGGTTTCCTTCACGTCAATTTCGGTCAGCACGCCAAAGCCTTCGGCTTTCAATGCCTCCGTCACACGCTGAAGCGCAGACTCGAAATCTGTTTTCAAAAGCACTTGAAAGCCAATCTGGGTTGTCTCTGTCATGGATGAATTCCTCTTGTTGGGATTTGCCGGTCACGCCGGAAAAAAGGGACTATCAGGTAAAGCCGCCGCCCGAAGCCAAATATCCGCAAACCGGACAGACCAACTGCAGAAGACCGTCATAATCCAGTTTGCCCTTGCCGCATTCCGGACAGGTCTGCCCGAAGCGGGGAGCGCGGCAAGGCTTCAACCTTCGGACGGGACGCGGCTTGGACGCCTTTTTCTTCGCTCGCGGAGTGGATTTTGTCATAGCCTCAGCCGGTTAGATGCAGAAACCGCCAAAAAGTGACAACTTTTTACTGCCAATATGCTCTGTTGCAAGGATTTTTTTGAAGCGTACTGGGCGTTCTCTAACGCCCGAAGTTGCGCTAGAGAGCGCAAAATACGCAAGATTTTTGAATGATTGC
>JABRVZ010000035.1:0-24988 GCA_039961775.1 Chloroflexota bacterium | reverse complement strand
GGACCAAGGTTGGGGTGAGAGTCGGCTCGGGGGTTGGGGTGGGCAGTTCGACGGTCAGGAAGATGCGTTTTTCGGCGTAGAAGTCTTCTCCGTTCATGAGGTAGAGGCGCAGGGTGATGCGGTTTTCGCGGACGGTCTGCAAATCCCAGGTGTAGATGACGCCGGGCTGTTCGAATTTATTGCGTCCTTCGGCAAGCAGGGTCCATTCGGCGGGGTCGTCGCCTCTGCCGTATTCGAGCCGCCAGGCGGTGAAGTCGCCTTTGGTGACGTTGATGACGGCGCGGATGTCGAACGATGTCTCGGTGAGGGTCTGGTTTTCGTGCAGGTTGGCGAACTGGAGGATGGGGCGCGGGTCGTCGGCGCTGCATTCGCGCTCGGGTTTGAAGAAGGGATTGCGGGGGAAGTCGTGCGCTTCGAGCCAGGCGCGTCCGTCGCCGGTTTTGAACCATTTGCGCGCCCATTCGTCGGGGACGTTCATGACCATTTCTTCTTTGGCGTAGTCGGTGCAGGCGTCGCCAGCAATGAGACCGGTCCAGGTGTCTATGGTGGTTTTGGTGAGCAGGTCCTGGCTGCGCGGGAGGGGCGGCTGGTCGCTGGCGAAGAATTCGCTGCGTTGACCGCCGCGGCACCATTGCGAAGGTTCTGCGCCGGAGAGGTTGCAAATGATCCGCTCGGTGATGCCAGGCGGGACGGCGAACGGGCGTGGGTTGCCGCCGGTGACATACGGAACGGCAAACTGCATGAATTGCGACCAGATGGGCGCGGCGCCGCTGAGACCGGTGGTGTTGACCATGGGGGTATAGTCGGCGTTGCCCACCCAGACGCCGGCGGCAAGGTCAGGGGTGTAGCCCATCGTCCAGTTGTCGCGGAAGTCATTGGTGGTGCCGGTTTTGGCGGCGGCGGGGAAGGGCAGGTTGAGGACGGAGTTGCGCCCGAACATCCACGAGCGGGCTTCGTTGTCGGAGAGGATGGAGGAGATGAGGAAGGCGTGTTCGGGGCGGATGACCTGTTCGCCTTCGGGCGGCTGGTATTCGTAAATGACGTTGCCCTCGAAGTCCACGATTTTGAGGATGGCAACCGGCGGGACCTTTTTGCCGCCATTGGCGAAGACGGAGAAGGCGGAGGTCATTTCGAGCAGGCTGACTTCGCCTCCGCCCAGGGTGAGGGCGAGACCGTAATCGGGGCGGGTGAGGCTGGTGATGCCCAGCCGCTCCGCCATGGCAATCATGCCGTCTTTTTCGGGGGTGGCGGGGTCGTCATAGACGCCAACGAATTGCAGCGCTTTGACGGCGGGGATGTTGAAGGAGTTTGCCAGCGCAGTGCGGACGGTCATGCCGCCGTGAAATTTGTCGTCGTAGTTTTTGGGGACGTAGGGCGGGTTGGCGCCGTCTGGGAATTCGGTGGGCACGTCCCAAATCCAGGTGGCGGGCGTCCAGCCTTTTTCGAAGGCGGCGACGTAGGTGATGGGTTTGATGGAGGAACCCGGCTGACGTGTGGGGCTGGTTGCCATGTTGACCTGCCCGGAGATGGCGGCGTTGTTGAAATCGGGCGAGCCGACCATGGCGAGAATTTCGCCGGTGGAGGGTTTGATGGCGACCAGCGCGCCGTTGCGGGCGTTTTTGTCGGCAAGCGCCGCCACTTGTTCGGTGACGAGGCGCTGCGCTTCGTCCTGCAGTTTGGGGTCGAGGGTGGTGTAGACGATGAAGCCGGAGCGGTAGATGGTTTGCGCGTCGTATTGGGATTCCAACTGCGAACGGACGAAGTTGACCCAGTGCGGGTAGCGGGCGTCAATGTTGGGGGCGGCGAAGACGCGGGCTTTCATTTCGTCGGCGGCGTTGAGGATGGTTGGTGCGTCCACACAGATGGGCACGTCGCTGTTGCTGACCTTGATGCAGCCGCGCTCCATGCTCAACTGGTACATGAGGACGAGTACCTGCTGCTGGCGGCGCAGGGTCACATCGCGGTTGGTGTAGATGTCGTACACGGCGGGGGATTGCGGAAGACCCGCCAGGAAGGAGGCTTCGGAGAGGGAGAGCTGGTTGGCGGTCTTGCCGAAGTAGGTCTCGGCGGCGGCTTCGATGCCGTAGGCGAGGTTGCCGTAGTAGATTTCGTTCAGGTAGAGTTCGAGGATTTCGTCTTTGGAGTAGCGGCGGGTGATTTCGGCGGCGAGGATGATTTCGCGCGCCTTGCGCTGATAGGTGCGCTGGGCGCGTTCTTCGGGGGAGAGCAGGAGGGCGCGCGCCAACTGCTGGGTGATGGTGGAGGCGCCTCCGCCTTCGCCGCCGGTGCGGTAGTTGACCCACAGGGCGCGGATGATGGCTAGCGGGTCGAAGCCGGGGTGTGTGTAAAAGTCCTGGTCTTCGGTGGCAATTGTCGCCGCGACGAGAGCCGGGGAGATTTTATCGAGGGGGACGTAGGTGCGGCGTCCGGCGTTGGGGTCGAGGATTTCGTAGAGGGGGTTGCCGTAGCGGTCGAGGATGCGGGTGGTCTCGAATTGGGAGGCGCGGTTGCGGAGGTCGTCCACGCTGGGGAGGGTGCGGGCGATGCGGTAATACGAAATCATCAAAACAGACGCGCCAATGACGGTAAGGATGACCAGCCCAAACAGGGAAAAGATGAACGCCCGCAGCAGGCAGCCCCACGAACCGCCCAGCCAGTTCAGCGAGATGCGCGGGCGGCTGGGAGGCGGCTGGCTGGGACGCGGCGCGGCGGCGCTGCGAGGCTGGGAAATGCCGTTGGTTGGGCGGCTGGCTGGCTCGTAAGCGGCAGGCGAGACGCGCGTACTGCCCAGGTCCACCTGGTCTACGCGGCGGGGCAGGGGCATGTTGTCTTTATCCAGCGCGATGGGAGGGGGAGGAGGCGGCGTAGGGGTGCGGTGCGGGGCGGCGGCGCGTGTGGTGCCTTCCTGAGAGGAGGCGTCTGTTGACGGCTCGACAGGAGGCTCTGCCCGCGTCTCGGCTTCGGAGTCCAGCAGTCTTTTGATGCGCCTGGCGCGTTCTTCGTCGTTGGTCATTGGTATCTTGATAATTGGTTATTGGTAATTGGCTGCAAATCCAAAATCACAAATCTAAAATCGCAAATCTAAAATCGCAAATCTAAAATCGCAAATCTAAAATCGTAAATCTAAAATCGTAAATCAAGACGGTTTGCTCATAATCAGCACAACCCATGTGCCGCGGTGACAAACTTCATCGTTCTGGTTTTTGACTTCGATACTGATGGTCACCGAGCCGCCGCCGATGCGCGGCAGGGCTTTGGTTTCGGTGGTCTCCAGTTCGGCGTAGAGGGTATCGCCAATGAAGACCGGCTTGACGAACTTCCATTCGCGCACCTCGCGGAAGGCGATGACCGTGCCGTCCATCAGACCCGTTTTCCACGCCAGCCCCGAAGCGATGGACAACCCCAGCAGTCCGTGCGCAATCTGCCTGCCGAAGGGCGTCGTCTTGCTGAACTCCGGGTCGGTGTGGATGCGGTTATCGTCGCCGGAAAGACGCGCAAATTCCAGGATGTCGGCTTCGCTGATCGTCCGCTTTTCGGTGACGATTTTCTGCCCGACAGTGAATTCTTCGAAGTACAATCCCATGATTTCATTACTCCTTGAGAGGGTCGAATAGCCGCTGGCAGACCGAATTATACCCTTTGACCTGCTGACCAACTGCCCGTACAATACGAGCCATGCGTGACTGGTCCCTCGCTCCCGGCGACCCGCTTTTCCTCACACTGGCGGCGGATTCACGCCTTTCCACACCCGATTACTTCAACGACCATATCTGGGAACTGACCATCGGCGGAGGAGAACCCTCCGCCCTCTCGCTTCGCACCACCTTTGGCTTGCGCGCCAAATCCATGCGTATCTTTCCGCGCTTCAGCGAAAACGGAAAAGCCGTCAGCAACCCATCCGAATTCGCCTCCGCGCCCGTCCTCCGCCGCTTTTACCCAAACTTCCTCATCGTGGATTACTCGCCGCTTCCCAGCATAGACGTATCCACCGAATACTGGGTTCCAGCCTCCAATGCGGTTGGCGGGCGCATCAGCCTGGTCAACAAATCCACCGCCAGCCGAAAAATCCGCCTCGAAATTTGCGCCCTGCTCAACCCCCTGGACGGGCAAAGCATGACCGCCGTCCAAATGCAGATGATCAACGTCCTCGCCGGGCAGACGGGCGGAGTCTTCCCCGTCCTCTTCCTGACCGGCGGACCCGCCCCCGGCGCCGGTCCACACCCCTCGCTCTTTCTGGACCTCGAGCTGGGTCCCGGTGCGACGCGTCAACTCACCTGGGTGCAAGCCGCTGCAGCGGCGCTTCAAGCCTCCTTCGACCTCGCCCGTCAGATCGCCGCGCGCCCCTGGGATGCGGAACGCGCCCGCATCGAACTGCTCAACGCCAGCCAGACGGTGGACATCCACACCGGCGACCGCGACTGGGACGCGGCGCTTGCCCTGAGTCAATGCGCCGCGTTTGGACTGCTCTTTCCTGCCAGCGGGCATTTGCCCTATGCCTCCTTCGTCTCCTCCCGCCAGCCCGATCACGGTTACTCCCCAAAAGGCGACGGCACGGATTATCCCTCCTCCTGGAAAGGGCAGACCCCGCTCGAAGCGTATTACCTCGCCAGCCTGCTTCCCGCCGCCTCGCCTGCCAAAGACCTGCTCCGCAACTTCCTTTCCACCCAGCAGGAGGACGGAACGATTGACGGCAAACCCGGTATTGCCGGTCAGCGCGGGCGGTATCTTGCCGCGCCTCTGCTTGCCAGCCTGGCATGGAGAATCCATGAAGGGACGGAGGATGTGAACTTTCTCAACGACGTCTTCCCGAACCTGCACAAGTTCTTCTGGGCGTGGTTTTCTCCCGAATACGACACAGACCGCGATGGCGTGCCGCAGTGGAAGCACACCCTGCAAACCGGCTTCGAGGACAACCCTCTCTTCGACGCATGGCATCCCTGGTCGCTTGGGGTGGACATTACGCAAGTCCACAGCCCGGCGCTGGAGGCGATGTTGTTCGGCGAGGCGGAGCGCCTCCTGCGCATGGCGGAACTGCTCGGGAAAAACGATGTCCCGCCTCTGTTGAAGGAGCAAGCCGCCAAATTGCGGGCATCCATCGAGTCGGCGTGGGGCGCGCGCAGCGGTTTGTATCACTACCGCGACCGCGAAACCGGGGCAAGCGGGACGGGAAAGGTGTTGTTTCAGCAGAAAGGCTCCGGCACGGTCAGCCCAAAGTTGAAGTTCGAGACGCCGGTCCGCTTGTTGATCGAAGTACAGGCGAAAGGTCCGGCGGTGAAGCGCCCGCAGATTCGCCTTCATCAGTTTGCCACCAAAGCGGCGGATGAGGTCGTCTCTGCCGGCGATTATCAGTGGCGCGAAGGCGGGGCGGTGTACACCACGCGCAAGGTGTATTCCAAACTGGCAAAGGTGACGATAAAAAATCTGGAGGAGGGGGATACGGTAACGGTGCGCACGCTCGATCTTTCGCTGGAAGACCACACGCTCTTCACCCCGCTGTGGGCGGGCGTGCCCGAAGATCAGCGCGCGCAGATTCTGGTTGGACGCGCCCTGCTGGATTCGAAACGATTTCACCGCGCCTATGGCGTGCCTGCCTGCCCGACCTTCGCTTCGCGCGTGCGGGAGGCTGAATCGGCGACCCAAGCCGTTCACCTGCCCTGGAACCTGCTCATCTGCGAGGGGCTGCTCCGTTACGGCTTCCGCTCAGACGCGGCGCGGTTGTTCGTGCGGAATATGTCTGCCGTGATTCAGAATTTGAAGCAGAACCGCGCGTTTTCGGCGCGGTATCACGCTGAAAAGGGGATTGGCATCGGCGAGCGCAATGCCTTGAGCGGGCTGGCATCCACAGGGCTGTTCTTGAAGATTCTGGGGGTGGAGATTCTTTCCTCCACCCGCGTGCGGCTGGAGGGGAGCAATCCCTTCCCCTGGGATGTGATTGTGGAATATCGCGGCTTGAAGGTGATTCGCGGGGCGAATAATACGGAGGTCATTTTCGCCAACGGTAAGTCGGTCTCGGTGACGGGGTCTGAGCCGGTGGTGGTGGAGTTGTGAAGGCGTTGGGGCTGCGCGCCGGGAACTTCCTCCCTTGACAGCCTCTTCCCTCCGTCATACAATCGCGCCCAATCCAATACCCCAAAACGCCGACGAGGACGAGTACGTTTCAAAGCGGTTTTCAGAGAGCCTTGTAGAATTGGTGCGAGCAAGGCAAAAGCGCAGAAACCGAATGGACCTCCGAGTGTGAAGGGAAAAATACTAGAGATTAGATAATTAGAGACTAGTATTGAGTACCAGAGACGGGAACTGCACCCGTTACCCCGCAGAGTCACTTAGGACGATAGCGACTATACGACCATGAGACTATAGGACTATCCGACTAGCTGACTACAAGAGTGACGCTGGCTTTTTTCTCCCTGTTGCATCACACAGGGATTTTTTGTTAAAGTCAACGCGTTGAACTTGGGTGGCACCACGAGACTCCCCTCTCGTCCCAACGGACAGGAGGGGAGTGCGTTTTAACGTTTTCAACGTTCAAACGTTCGAACGTTTTCAATAAGCCTTTAACTTTCGGAGAGACCATGTTACTCGAAGCGCCCGCCACAACCCAAACGATCATCCACGAGATTTCCGCTGATTTGGAAACCCCCATCAGCGTGTACATGAAACTGCGCGGAGAGACCCCATCGTTCCTGCTCGAATCCGTCGAGGGAGGGGAACGGATTGCGCGCTATTCGTTCATCGGCGTTCAACCCAAAGCGCAATACGTCATTCGCGGGAACGAAATTGAAATCAAACAGAATTACCAATCCCCAATTACCACTTACAGCGATGACCCCACCTCTTTTCTTCAACGGGAGATGAGCCGCTTCAACTTCAAGTCTCAGCCAGGCGCGCCGCGCTTCATCGGCGGGCTGGTGGGATTTCTCGGCTTTGAGTCGGTTCGGTTTTTTGAACCAACTCTCGGGTCGAAAATGAAGCGGGCGGCGATCCCCGATGGAATCTTCCTCCTTGCCGATACCGTCGTCGCCTTCGATCACGCGCGCCGCAGTCTGTCGCTCATCGCAAACGTTCTCGATGGCGATGTCGAATCCGCAAACCGCAAATTGGATGAAATCGAAGCGCGCATCCATGCGCCGCTCCCGCCGTCACAACCGCGTGAAATCAGGCACTCGAAGACGCGCTCGAACATGACGCAGGGACGTTTCGAAGACATGGTGCGCGACGCCAGAGAGTTCATCGCGGCGGGCGATATTTTTCAGGTGGTGCTCTCGCAGCGTTTCACGCGCGAAACCAATGTCGAGCCGTTCGATGTCTATCGCGCCGTGCGCCGTCTCAACCCGTCGCCGTACATGTTCTTTTTCGATTTTGGGATGGTGGATGGCGCGCCGCTCTTTCTGGTGGGATCATCGCCTGAGATGTTCGTGCGCCTGGAGGGACGAACCGCCTCGCTCCGACCGATTGCCGGGACGCGCCCACGAGGCGCCGACTCCACCGCTGACGCCGCGCTCGCTGAAGAACTGCTCGCCGACCCGAAGGAGCGCGCCGAGCATGTGATGCTGGTGGATTTGGGTCGCAACGACCTTGGGCGGGTGTGCGAGTATGGCACGGTGCGCGTTTCGGATTTCTTCACCATCGAAAAATATTCGCACGTCATGCACATCGTCTCGCACGTGGAAGGAAAACTGCGCCCCGAACTCACTGCCTTCGATCTGGTGCGCGCCTCCTTCCCCGCAGGGACGGTCAGCGGCGCGCCGAAAGTGAGGGCGCTCGAAATCATCTCCGAGCTCGAACCCGACGCGCGCGGCGCGTACGCTGGCATGGTCGGTTACTTCGGCTTCGACGGCAACATGGATACCTGCCTCGCCCTCCGCACGATGGTCGCGCGCGGCAACACCTTCAGCGTGCAGGCAGGCGCGGGCATCGTCGCGGATTCAAATCCATCTACCGAATTTCAGGAAACCGTGAATAAAGCCTCTGCCATGTTGAAAGCGATCGAGATTGCGGAGACAAACTCTTAAAATCCTAACTACGGAGTCACTAAGGCACGGAGATTCAAAATAAAGAACTCAGTGTCTTCGTGTCTCAGTGGTTCAAAAAAGAAAGGATGAACTTATGACTTCAAACAAACCCCGCCTCCTCACTGGCGACCGCCCCACAGGACGCCTCCACCTCGGGCACTACGTCGGTTCGCTGGAAAACCGCGTGCGCCTGCAATACCAGTACGAGTCCTTCTTCATCATCGCAGACCTGCACACGCTCACCACCAAGCCCGAGCCAGAACACATCAAAGAAATTCCAACCTTCATCCGCGAAACCGTGTTGGACTATCTCGCCGTCGGCATTGACCCGAATGTCAGCACTATCTTCGTCCAATCGGCGATTCCCGAAACCTACCAGTTGAATCTGCTCTTCGAGATGCTCGTCACCGTGCCGCGCCTCGAACGGATGCCCACTCTCAAAGACATGGCGCGCGACGCCAATATTGACTCGATGCCGTTCGGCTTGCTCGGTTACCCCGTGCTTCAAGCCGTGGACATTCTGCTCCCCCGCGCGCAAGTCGTCCCAGTGGGGCGCGACAACCAGTCCCATGTCGAACTCGCCCGCGAGATGGCGCGCCGCTTCAACAACCTCTACGGCGAGACCTTCCCCGAACCTGAACCCATCATCGGCGATGTCCCGCTCCTCGTCGGCACGGACGGACAGAACAAGATGAGCAAGTCGCTGGGCAACGCCATCTATCTCTCGGATGACGCGGAAACGGTCAGACAAAAAGTGATGGGGATGTACACCGACCCCAAACGCCTCCGCGCCACCGACCCTGGAACTGTGGAGGGCAACCCCGTCTTCATCTACCACGACGCCTTCAACCCCTCCAAAGCCGAAGTGGACGAACTCAAGGAACGCTACCGCAAAGGTCAGGTCGGCGATGTGGAAGTGAAAGAAAAACTTGCCAAAGCCATCAACAACTTCCTCGAACCGATCCGCGAAAAACGCGCCTACTTCCTCGCCCATCCGCTGATTCCGAATGACGTGCTGGCGCAAGGCATCAGCCGCATGCAAGCCGAAGCCAAAGCGACGATGGAACTCGTCCGCGAACGAACGGGCTTGTCCTATTCGCTGGATTTGTTTGTTGACAACGTTGATATTTTCGGAAACGAAGGCTGAAAATGGTTTGAAAGTTGCAGGTTGGCAGGTTTTTAACTTTCCAACCTTCCAACTTGTCAACGTTCAAACGAAAAGGAAATTAAACATGTTGGTCCTCATAGACAACTACGACTCCTTCACCTACAACCTCGTCCAATATTTCGGCGAACTCGGCGCGGAGGTCAAAGTCTTCCGCAACGACCAGGTGACGATGAATCAACTCGTCGCGCTGAATCCGAGTCACCTCGTCATCTCACCAGGTCCAGGCGAACCGATAAAAGACGACGGCATCTCCTCCGAAGCCATCAAATACTTCGACGGCAAGATTCCCGTGCTGGGCGTCTGCCTCGGACATCAAGCCCTCGCGGCGGTCTTCGGCGGCAAAGTGGACCGCGCCCAGCGACTCATGCACGGCAAGACCTCCAAAGTGACCCACAACGGGCAGGGCATCTTCAAAGGCATCCCCTCCCCGTTCGAAGCGATGCGCTATCACTCGCTGGTCGTGTATGACCCCATCCCCGCCGAGCTCGAAGTCACCGCCATCACACCCGAAGAAGAAATCATGGGACTCAAACACCGCGAGCATCACACCTACGGCGTGCAGTTCCATCCCGAATCCATCCTCACCGAACACGGCAAACAGATTCTCAAAAACTTCCTCGACCTGAACCCCGCTCCCGCCGCGAAAGGAGAACTCTCCATGCTCAAACCCTTTATCGCCAAAGTCATCAACCGCACCGACCTCACCGCCGACGAAGCCGAGCAAGCCATGAACGTCATCATGACGGGTCAAGCCACGCCCGCGCAAATCGGCGCATATCTCGTTGCCCTCCGCATGAAAGGCGAGACCATCCCCGAAATCACAGGCTCCGTCCGCGCGATGCGCGCCAACGCGGTGAAGGTCAAACTGGACACGGATGAACCCGTCTATGACATTGTCGGCACGGGCGGCGACGGCGCGCACACGTTCAACATCTCCACTGCCGCCGCCTTCGTCCTCGCAGGCACGGGACGCAAAGTCGCCAAGCATGGCAACCGCGCCGCTTCCTCGCAATGCGGCAGCGCCGACGTCCTCTCTGCCCTCGGCGTCAACCTCGACCTCACCGCCGAACAGGTCGCCCAAGCTATCGAACAGGTCGGCATCGGATTCATGTTTGCGCCCAAATTTCACCCCGCCATGAAACATGCCGTCGGTCCGCGCAAAGAGATCGGACAGCGCACCATCTTCAACATCCTCGGTCCGCTCACCAATCCCGCGGGCGCGCACATCCAACTCACAGGCGTCTTCGACCCCAAACTCACCGAGCCGCTCGCGCACGTCCTCAACGAACTCGGTTCCAAAGCCGCCCTCGTCATTCACGGCGCGAACGGACTCGACGAACTCAACACCACGGGCGTCAATCGCGTCAGCCATCTCAAAAACGGGGCGGTCGAAACCTATGACCTTCATCCCGCCGACCTCGGTCTCGCGCAATCCACCGTCGCTGACCTGCGCGGCGGCACGCCCGACGAATCTGCCCAAATGATGCGCGACCTTCTCGGCAACAAACTAAACGGCGCGCGCCGCGACGCCGTCCTCCTCAACGCTGCCGCCGCCCTCGCCGCCGAATCGGGCGATTTCAAATCCGCTCTCGCCGAAGCCCAAGCCTCACTCGAAAGCGGCAACGCCCTCGCCAAACTCCATGCGCTGATTGAATTCACACAGGCTGTTGCGTAATCGGCGTTCTCTAACGCCAGAGTAGGCGCGTAAGAGAACGCGCCCTACGCGGCGGAAAAAAACTTTGTCTGCGGTTGGAGACCGCGCTATGAATATCCTCGCCCAAATCATCGAACAAAAAAAGATGGAAATCGCGGCGCTCGACGCCCAAGCCATCCGCCGCGCCGCAGACTCTTCCCCCGCGCCCCGAGATTTTCTTTCCGCATTAAAGCGCCGCCGCTTCGGGACTCATCCCAGCCTGATCGCTGAACTCAAGCGGGCCTCCCCCTCCAGGGGACTCCTCGCCCCGCACCTTGACCTCTTCCAGGTTGCAGACCTCTACACCCAAAACGGCGCCTCCGCCATCTCCGTGCTCACCGACGAAAAATTCTTCATGGGCAGTCTTTCAACCCTGCGAGAACTCCGCGCCCGAAACCTGACACCTGACACCTCGCACGTGACACCTCTTTTACGAAAAGACTTCATCCTCCACGAATCCCAACTCTACGAATCGAGAGCCAACGGCGCCGACGCGGTTCTCCTCATCGCCGCTGCATTGAACGATGATGCACTCTTCGCTGATTTACATGCGCTCGCTCTGGAACTCGGTCTGACGCCGCTGGTTGAAATTCACGATGAAGCCGAAGGCGAGCGCGCTCTCAAAATCCCAAACGTCAAACTCATCGGCATCAACAACCGCAACCTTGCCACCTTCGATGTTTCACTCGAAACGACAGAACGAATCCGCCCAATGATTCCATTGGAAATCGCCGTCGTCGCCGAAAGCGGAATTTTCACGGCAAACGATGTTGAGCGATTGGCAAAAGCAAGCGTAGATGCGATTCTTGTTGGGGAGGCGTTGGTCACTTCGGATGATATCGGCGTGAAAGTCAGAGAGTTGTCAGGTTTACAGGTTGAAAAGTTAGAACATTCAAACCTGTCAACCTTCAAACATTCAAACTCATGATAAAAATAAAAATCTGCGGAATTAAAACCTTGGAAGATGCCCTCGCAGCCATCGAGGCGGGCGCGGACCTCATCGGCTTCAACTTCTACCCGAAAAGCCCGCGCTGCGTTGACGTGGGTCAGTGCCGAGACATCATGTCCGTGTTGCGGAAGTATGGGCATATCGTCTATGTTGGCGTGTTCGTCAACGCATCGGCGGAGGAGATCCGTGCAACGATGGAAACTTGCGGATTGAATTTAGCGCAGTTGCATGGAGATGAATCGGTCGAGGTGTTGAAACAACTCGATAGCAAAGCCTTCAAAGCATTTCGCGGCATCCCTGAAAACGTAGATGGGTTTGCCAGAAGTGAGCCGCCCGCATTTTTGGTGGATGCTTCTGTGAAAGGCGTCTATGGCGGGAGCGGAGTCACTGCCGATTGGAACGGCGCGGCTGAGTTGGCGGAGAAGTATCCGCTCTTGCTGGCGGGCGGGTTGACCCCAGAGAACGTCGCGGAGGCAGTTGGCAGAGTCAAGCCGTGGGGGGTGGATGTGGCTTCGGGTGTGGAGTCAGCCCCAGGGAAGAAAGATGCGGGGAAGATGGTTGAGTTTGTAAAGGCGGTTAGGGCAAGTCAATCAAGTAATCAGTGACCAGTCATCCGTGGTCGTCATCAGGAGAAGTAATGGAAACTTTGTTGCCGAAAAAATTTGGTCCGTATGGCGGACAGTTTGTGCCAGAGACGTTGATGCCCGCGTTGATCGAGTTGGAAGAAGCGTTCGTCTCGGCGCGAGCGGATGTCGAATTTCAGCGCGAGTTCAACAAGTTGATGGCGTCGTTCGTGGGGCGACCGACACCGTTGACGTACGCCAAACGCCTCTCGGAAAAATTGGGCGGGGCGCAAATTTATTTGAAGCGCGAAGATTTGGCGCACACGGGCGCGCACAAAATTAACAATGCGCTGGGACAGGCGCTGTTGGTGAAGCGGATGGGGAAGCGGCGCATCGTGGCGGAGACGGGCGCGGGTCAGCATGGTGTTGCGTCGGCGACGGCGGCAGCGCTGCTGGGGCTTGAGTGTGTGGTGTACATGGGCGAAGTGGACATCGCACGGCAGGAGCCGAATGTCTTCCGCATGAAATTGCTCGGCGCGGAGGTGCGCCCTGTGAGTTCGGGGACAAAGACCTTGAAGGACGCCATCAACGAAGCCATCCGCGATTGGGTGACGAACGTGCGCGATACGCATTACCTGCTCGGTTCGGCGCTGGGACCGCATCCGTACCCGACGATGGTGCGCGAGTTTCAGTCGGTAATCGGACGGGAGGCGCGCGAACAGATTCTGAGTGAAGTGGGTCGCCTGCCCGACGCGGTCATCGCCTGTGTGGGCGGTGGGTCGAACGCCATCGGTGTCTTCAGCGGATTTGTGGACGATGAACAGGTGGAGTTGATCGGCGTCGAAGCAGGCGGAAGCGGAATCGAAACGGGCAAACACGCCGCGCGCTTCGGCGATCCGTCGAAGGGACGCGTGGGAGTCATCCACGGCACACGGACGTATGTCTTGCAGGATGAAGACGGTCAGATTGCGGAGACTCATTCGGTCTCGGCAGGGTTGGATTACGCGGCGGTCGGACCCGAACATGCCCTGCTGCGCGATACCGAACGGGCGTTTTACACCTCCGCAACAGACGAGGAAGCGTTGAATGCGTTCCAGACCTTGTGCCACACCGAGGGCATCATCCCTGCGCTGGAATCGTCCCATGCGGTGGCGGAGGTCATCAAGCGCGCGCCGAAAATGAGGAAAGACCAGGTGATTCTGGTGAATTTGTCGGGGAGAGGGGATAAGGATTTGAATACGGTGATGAAGGAGATTGGAGAAGTAGAGACTGGAGATTAGAGATTGAATGGCAACACGAATTTTCCGTAGACGTGAAGTCTCAAATCTCTAATCTCTATTTACGAGGAACTTATGAATCGAATTGAATCGGCTTTTACTAACAAACCCATCTTCATGCCTTACTTCCCGTTGGGCTACCCTGATTTGGAAACATCCATTGACGTAATCGAAGCGCTTGCCAAAAACGGCGCGGACTTGATCGAGGTGGGACTGTCCTTCTCCGATCCGCTCGCGGATGGACCTGTGATTCAACACGCCACACAAATCGCCCTGGAAAAGGGCATCACGGTCAAGAAATCGCTCGAAGCCGTGAAGGAGTTACGTCACCGCGGCGTGGACATCCCGTTGATTTTGATGGGCTACTACAATCCCATGCTGGCGTATGGACTGGAGAAATTCGTCCGTGATGCGAAAGAGGCAGGCGCGGACGGATTCATCATCCCTGATTTGCCGATGGAGGAATCGGATGAGTTTGAGAATGTCGCGGGCGATTTACCGTTAATCAGAATGCTTGCCCCCACATCATCCCCCGAACGCATGGAAATGATCGCGCGTAACGCTAGGGGATTTATCTATCTCGTTTCGGTGACAGGGATCACAGGAGAACGCAAATCCCTGGCGGAGGGACTTGGTGCATTGATCGCGCAGGTGCGGGAACATGCTGCACAATCCGCGCCAGTGTGTGTAGGATTTGGTATCAGCACGCCCGAACAAGCCAGGGAAGTAGGCAAGATGGCGGATGGAGTTATTGTCGGGTCGGTGTGTGTGAAGACGATTGGGAGGAGTGACAATCCCGTTGAGGCGGCGAGGGAATTTGCGAGGAGTTTTCGGGAGGCGCTGAGGTGATTCGGCGGGCTGAAGCCTGAAGCCCTACCTCATTTGTGGCACTTTGCAAGCATGCTTGCAAAAGTACATTCAATCCCGACGCCGAGTTTATACCCATCTTTCGGAGACCTTTGCCATCCTTTCTCATCCCTTCTCTCATTTTTGAGAAAGCCATGTGTTAATGTTAGATGAGGCTTGACACACCCGTAACGGAGTACTACACTTGTCCATAATTGGGGAGTAGCCATGACGCCTTGAGCGTCAACGGGTTGTCGTCAGGACACGGCACAACCGCCGTCGGCATCCCGAAACGCGTTTGCAACGTTTGGCGAGACCATAAAAACATCTTGTGGTCTCGCTTTCATTTGCGAATCGGCTGCTTCTCGATTTATAGGAGATTCATTTCATGACTCAGGAAAACGCGAGTTTCACAGACCACGAACACGATTGGCACACGCTCAAACCCGAAGAGGTACTCAGTCACTTTCAAGTGCAGGAAAGCGGGCTGACAACCGAAGAAGCAAAAAAAAGACTGCAACAATACGGTCCCAATCAATTAAAAGAAGCGCCGCGTCCCACCTTCCTGCAAATGCTGTGGGATCAGTTGAACAACTTCGTCGTGATCCTGTTGATTGTGGCTTCGATCATCTCGGCTTTGCTGGGCGATTATGTGGAAGCAGCCGCCATCATGGCGATTGTGGTGCTGAACGCGGTGTTGGGAATTGTGCAGGAACGGCGCGCTGAGGAGGCGCTTGCCGCGCTCAAAAAACTTGCCGCGCCCGACGCGCAGGTGATTCGCGATGGGCATCGCCGCACCATTCCCGCCTACGAACTGGTGCCGGGCGACATTGTCTTCCTGGAGGCGGGCAACTTCGTCCCTGCTGACATCCGTCTGCTGGAAGCGGTCAACCTGCGGGTGGAGGAAGCCTCGCTCACGGGCGAATCGCTCCCCGTCCAAAAGAACGCCGCAACGGTTCTGGATAAAAACGTTCCTCTGGGCGACCGCAAAAACACCGCCTTCATGGGGACAGTAGTCTCCTATGGGCGCGGACGCGGCGTGGTCACCAGCACCGGCATGCGCACCCAACTGGGGCTCATCGCCGCCATGCTCCAAAATGTGGAAACAGAAGAAACGCCCCTGCAGCGCAGGCTTGACCAGTTGGGCAAACTATTGAGCATCGCGGCGCTCTTTCTGGTGGCAATCGTCTTCCTTGTGGCGCTCATCAATTACACCACCATCAACCAACTTTTCGTTGATCCGCTTGCCTACTTGAAGGAATTTGCCCCCAAAATCACAGAAGTCTTCATCATCGCCGTCAGCCTGGCGATTGCCGCAGTGCCGGAAGGACTCCCCGCCGTAGTGACCATCTCCCTTGCCCTTGGCATGCGCGAGATGATTAAACGCCACGCGCTCATCCGAAAACTGGCTTCTGTCGAGACGCTTGGATCTGCCACTGTCATCTGTTCCGACAAAACCGGCACCCTGACGCAAAACGAAATGACGGTCACGCGCCTGTGGGCAGACGGTCAATTTGTCGAGGTGACCGGCAGCGGCTACGTCCCCAAGGGCGATTTCCTCGTGGACGACAAGCCCGTGGACATCAAGCAATTCCCCGCCTTGTTGACCACGCTCTGGCTCGGCGTGCTGAACAATGACTCATCCATCGAAATCACCGGCGAAAAAGATGCCCAGCAGACGTATCGCATCGTCGGCGACCCGACCGAGGGAGCGTTGCTGGTGGCGGCGGCAAAAGCGGGAGCAATGTATGTGGATGTGAAGCAGGCGTATCCGCGCGAGAGCGAAGTCCCCTTCGATTCCGAACGCAAACGCATGATCACCGTTCACGATGTCTCCCAGCCCGACCCCAACGACTTTTCACCCTTCTATAATGAAAAATACAAAGGTTGGGATGTCATCGCCATGAAAGGCGCACCCGATATTGTGCTGGACATGTGCACGCAATATCTGGATATCAACGACAATCCGCATCCCTTGGACGATGCCATGCGCAAGCGCATCCTGGATGCCAACGAGCAGATGACCCGTGACGCCCTGCGCGTGCTGGGCGTTGCCTACCGCGCCGTGAAGGATGTGCCAGATAATCCCGAGGAACTCAAAACCGATGAACTGGAAAAAGACCTGATTTTTGTAGGGCTGATTGGCATGATTGACCCAGCCCGCGCCGAGGTTCGACCGGCGCTCGAAAAGGCGCGCGAGGCGGGCATCCGCACCATCATGATCACGGGCGACTATCCCAACACGGCGCGCGCCATTGCCGAGACCATCGGCATGCTCAAGCACGGACGCGGCGTGGTCTCCGGCGCACAGCTCGACGCGCTTTCCGACGACGAATTAAGGGAGGTAATCAAAAAGACCTCGGTGTTTGCGCGCGTCTCACCTGAACACAAGATGCGCATTGTGGATGCCTTGCAGGCAAACAACGAGGTGGTGGCAATGACCGGCGACGGCGTGAACGATGCGCCCGCCATCAAACGCGCGGACATCGGCATTGCAATGGGTATCACCGGCACGGACGTTGCCAAGGAAACCGCCGACATGGTGTTGACCGACGACAATTACGCCAGCATCGTCGCCGCCGTAGAGCAGGGACGCATCATCTATTCGAACATCCGCAAGTTTGTGTTCTTCCTGCTTTCCTCCAATGTGGCTGAAATCATGATCATCTTCCTCGCCACGCTGGCTGGGCTTCCCCCGCCATTGACCGCCATTCAACTGCTATGGCTCAATCTCATCACCGACGGCGCACCCGCCCTCGCTCTGGCGGTCGAAAAAGGCGACCCCGACATCATGCAGCAGAGACCGCGCGCCAAGGACGAACCAATCATTAACAGAAGCATGGCTGTCGGAATCGTCATCCAAACCATCACACAGACCGGCGCCGTGCTGACCGCTTTTGCGCTCGGCTTGTTGTGGGAGTTGAATCATCTTGGTCTGGGCGTTCCGCCGGGTACAAATCCGCTTGCCTATCTGCTGAGTTTCGATTGGCAATCTGTCAATCTGGACGCCCTGCACACCGCAGAGACGATGGCTTTCATCACGCTTTCGCTGTGCGAACTTTTCCGCGCCTACACGGTACGATCCGAACGCGCCTCGTTGTTTCAGATTGGAGTATTCTCCAACAAGTGGATGCAATACGCCGTGGGTCTTTCGATTTTCCTGCTTCTGCTCGTTTGCACGGTCCCATTCCTGCAAAATATTTTCAACACGCATTTCCTCAACCTGAACGAATGGGGCGTGGTCTTGGGGCTGGCAATCATACCGGCTGTGGCAGAGGAGATTACGAAGTTCTTCCTGCGCATGAAAAAGGCATAACAGCCCGACAGTAACGATAATTCAAGTCAGTTTCGAAAATCCCGCCGCTGAGCGGGATTTTTTATTGATATTGCTCTGTTGCAATCATTCAAAAATGGTGCTAGAGAACGCCCGGTACGCTTCAAAACACATCCTTGCAACATAGCACATTGATTTCCTTAAAAGACGGTTCAATATTTCAAACTTTTATATTGACAATTATTATTTTTTGATTTATTATATTAAATAATAGAAAATAAAATATCAATAAAATCAACCGCACAGTACGTTTTATTGAAATCCGTTTCAAAAAGGAGTCCGCCATGCCCCAGTTTGCTGTGGAAGCCCATCAACTCGTCAAGAAGTTCCCTGCCCGGCCGGGAACGGGGGATAAGCCCCTCGAAGGCGGATCAGTTCCAGGTCCAAAAAAGAAGCGCTGGCTGTTTGGGAAGAAAGAGCCCAAAGCCATGTTCACCGCCGTGGACGGCGTCAATCTGCAAATCCAATACGGTGAAATCTTCGGTCTGCTGGGACCGAACGGCGCGGGCAAATCCACCACCATTCGCATGTTGTGCACCCTGCTCGAACCTACCAGCGGCACGGCACATATCAATGGTTACGACATCGTCCGTCAGGCGAACGACGTGCGCCGAAGTCTTGGCACAGTGCTGGCGGGCGAGCGCAGCATTTACTGGAAGTTGACCGGGCGCGAGAACCTCGAGTATTTCGCGGCGTTGTATCACATCCCGCCGGCGGTGGCAAAGAAGCGCGTGGATGAGTTGATCGAGCGCATGGAACTCAAAGACCGCGCCAATGAACTCGTGGAAAAATACTCGACCGGTATGCGCCAGCGCGTTGCCATTGCCAAGGCATTGCTTGCCCGCCCGCCCATTCTTCTTCTGGATGAACCCACGCTCGGGTTGGACCCTCAGGCGGCTCGCAACTTACGGGAACTGATCGCCACCCTGAAGCAGGAGGGACATACCATCCTGCTGACGACTCACTACATGGAAGAGGCGGATCAACTTTCCGACCGCATCGGCATCATTGACAGCGGAAAAATCATCGCCCTCGACACTCCTCAGGGACTCAAACGCCGCATCGAACAGAAGGAAATCATCCGCCTCGAGGTGAGCGGCTGGCGTGAATACATTGGCGAAAGATTGCGCGCCATGCAGGAAGTGGAGAATCTGATTGTGCGCCGGCAAGACGAAGCCGACCTGTGGGAAGTAAATTTGCAGGCGACCGACAGCCGCGTGGTGTTGCCCAAACTGATGGAAAGCATCAGTCAGAACGGCACGCGGCTCGTCAACATGAACATCGTCAAGCCTTCGCTCGAGGACGTGTTCATCCACCTGACCGGTAAGGCGCTGCGCGATTAGGAGGCGAGATGGAAACTACAGTCGTTCCCCGCTCGCTCGGTCAGCCCGGCTTTTTGTCAGACGCGCGCGCCTTCCTGGCGGTCATCCGCCGCGAGTGGACGATTTTCACGCGCTACCCAAGTTGGATCATCGCGCTGTTCATCTGGCCCCTGATCTTCCCGATGATGTACATCCTGACGGCGCGCGCGTTGTCGGGTCCCGATGGAAGCGGATTGGCGGTCTTCATCGCCACCACTGGCGCAACGGATTACATCGGCTACATCATCGTCGGCACCACGGTCTGGATGTGGCAGAACATCGTTTTGTGGGACGTGGGCTTCGCGCTGCGCAACGAGCAGATGCGCGGCACGCTCGAATCCAACTGGCTCTCCCCTACCTGGAGGTTCTCCTACCTGCTTGGGCAGACCGGTCCGCAGATCGTTTCGATGGCGATGTTCATTGGCATCACGGCGTTGGAGTTTGGTCTGCTGTTCGGCGTCCGTTTGAACGGCAACCCGTGGATGCTGGGGCTGATGATGCTGGCGGCGATCCCAGCCATTTACGGATTGGGGTTCGCATTTGCAAGCCTGGTCATCACGGTCAAGGAGGCAAATGCGTTTGTCTTCCTCATCCGCGGGATGGTGATGATTTTCTGCGGCATCACCTTCCCGGTTGCCATTCTGCCCGGCTGGATGCAGTCCTTTGCGAAGTGGCTCCCGCAGACCTACCTGATTCACGGGATGCGCGCCGCGGCATTCTCGAACGCGGGCGTCAGCGAGTTAATGCCGGACTTGATTCCCCTGGTTTCTTTCGGCGCCTTCTGGCTTGCCGTCGGCTACTTTACATTTTTGTGGATGGAACGCCGAGCCCGCAAGACCGGCGCGATTGGGCAATATTAGTGGTCTCGATACGGCGGCGGTCGAGTAGCCCGACAGAGCGTATCGAGACCCCGCCGCCTGCTCGACCTTCGAAGGAATTTTAGTCATGCAATTCACCACTCTCTCACAACCCAGCCTCAACACCCAGTTACGGGCGTTGTTCGTCATCGCCCGCAAGGATTGGAAAGTCTTCTGGCGCTATCCGCTGAATGCGGTGTCCAATGTATTCCAGCCTATCATCTGGATTACGCCCGTCTACTTCATGGGCAAAGCCTTCAGCACAAACGGACAAGCCGCAGGCTTTGCGGCGTACAGCGGCACTGGCGACTACATGTCCTACATTCTGATCGGCACGGTACTGACCAACTTCATCATGACCGTGTTCTGGGGCATGGGCTACGCCCTCAAAAACGACATGGACTCCGGCGTCCTCGAATCCAACTGGCTGACGCCCATCCCCCGCCTGCTCATCCTCGTCGGGCGCACGTTGACCAGCATCCTGACCACTACCATCACCTCCGCCGCCATGCTTATCCTGGCGGGCTTGCTCTTCGGCTTCAAACCGACCGGCAGTACCTTCGCCGCCATTCTCACTGCCATACCCATGCTCGTCGGGTTGTATGGCTTTGGTTTTGCCTTCGCCGGCATCGTCCTGTTGATGCGGGAGGCAAACACGATGGTGGACGTGGGCAGTTTCCTCGTGCAGGGATTCTCCGGGACGAACTTCCCGGTGCAGTCCCTGCCCTACTGGCTGATTCCCATCTCGCTCATGCTCCCGCTGACATACGGGCTCGACGCCGTGCGCGGATTCCTGATCAAGACTAACACGCTCCTGCCCATCCCCGCCGAGATCGCCATCCTCATCCTGTCCATGTTCGTGATGCTGTGGATTGGAGCGCAAATCTTCCACCGCGTGGAACGGAGGGTGCGAACCCTGGGAACACTGGGGCAGCACTAAATTTCGGAACGAAACGGCTTCTCATCCACCCCTGTACAAAATAGAACACACGTGCTATGATACGCCTTCCCCCTCGCGAAAGGACTTGAATGTTCAACCGTTTCAACAAAATTTATCATGAGTTTCCGCGCCTGTTTTGGGTGGTAGTCGCCGTCAGTTTTATTGACCGCATCGGCGGCACCCTGCTCTTTCCGTTCTTTGCGCTCTACATCACGCAAAAATTCAACGTCGGCATGACGCAGGCGGGCATCCTGCTGGGGATGTCCTCGCTGTTTGGGTTGATAGGGTCAACTGTCGGCGGCGCGTTGACCGACAAATTCGGGCGCAAACAACTCATCCTGTTCGGGCTGGTCTTCAGCGCCCTCAGCACGCTGACCTTCGGGCTGGTGAACAATCTCAGCACCCTGTACCCGCTGATGATCGTTGTCGGTCTGCTTTCGAGCGTGGCGCACCCCGCCCACGACGCCATGATTGCAGACATCCTGCCCGAAAACCAGCGCCAGGAGGGATTCGGCGTTCTGCGCGTGGTGGGCAACCTTTCCTGGATGATCGGTCCCACCATCGGCGGCATCGTGGCAAACATCAACTTCTTCTACCTATTCGTGATTGACGCCGTCATCAGTTGCGTGGTCGCCGTCATCATCTTCCGCACCATCCCTGAGACGAAACCCGAACCGCACGCTCACGCCGCCGGTGAATCGCTCTGGCAAACCGTGCTCGGCTACCGCGTCGTCCTGAAGGACCTTGCCTTCATGGCGTTCATGACGGCAGGCATACTCATGATGGTTGTCTACCAACAGATGTACAGCACGCTCTCCGTCTACCTGCGCGACAACCACGGCACAACGCCCAGCGGCTACGGCTTCCTCATGACCACCAGCGCCATCACGGTGGTACTCTTTCAGTTTTGGGTCTCGCGCCTCATCAAGCGCCGTCCGCCCTTCCTGATGATGGCATTCGGCACGCTCTTCTACATGATCGGCTTCACGCTGTTCGGCATCGTCGCCGCCTACATCCTCTTCGTGCTCAACATCGTCATCATCACCATCGGCGAGATGATCGTCGTGCCGACCAGCCAGTCAATCGCCGCGAACTTCGCCCCCGAAGCCATGCGCGGACGATACATGGCGATCTTCGGACTCTCCTGGGCGATTCCCTCCACCATCGGACCCGGCGCGGCAGGTTACATCCTGGACAACTTCAACCCCAACCTGCTCTGGTTCATCGGTGGATTGTTGTGCGGACTCTCTGCGCTCGCCTACTACGCCCTTCATCTGCGCCTCAAGTCTCGACCTGAATTTGCCCCCGCCAAAGAAGCCGTTCTGCCAGCCTGAGCATGCCTCTCCCCAATACAAGTCGGTTCTCTGGGAAAGAGTTCACAGAGAAAAACCTCTTGAAATTCTCCGTGATCTCCGTGCGCTCTGTGGCGAGATAGATTTTGTCCCACTTATTCCCAAAGAGCCTAAAAGTCCCGATGGATGCTGAAAGTCCCTCGGGACTTTTTGTGTAAAGCTTTCCGAAACCTACACAAAAATCCATTGACATATTCCAGAACGGGAGTACAATCCGCCCAACCCAAACAAAAACAACCTGCCATACCAACCCCGTGCAAAACGCTGACTCGCCAAGTCGGCGTTTTATAATACCAACCCTCAGAGGAGAGCGAGTATGAGCAAAGCATTCCGGTATTTCTTTTCAGCCGCAGTCATTATGACCCTTTTGCTTGGGTCCATGGCGATGGCGCCAGCCGCGCGTTCAGATGCCGCCGTGCATTTGAAGAGCGGCTCTTTTATTCCTGCGCAAGGCAATCCCGCCGCGGGCAGTCAGAAGTACTACATTGTTCAGTTTGCGGGACCCGTCCAGCAGGCATGGAAGGATGCAGTCGCCGCCGAAGGAGCGGAATTCCTGTATTACCTGCCGGATTTCGCCTTCAAGGTGCGAATGAACCCCGCCATCGCCAGCCGCGTGGCGAAGTTGAACTTCGTCAGTGGGGTGACGGCTTTTCGGCCGGAATTCAAGCTCGGGTCCAGCCTGACGCGTGACAGCCAGGTTCGGCTGTATCGCGTCCGCATCGAACGCGGCGCCGATTTGAACCTCGTCCGTGACCTCATCGCTCAAACCGGCGCGCAAACGCTTGGGGTTGCAAATCCCGTTGAAAGCGACTTCCAAAGCGACGTTTTGGTCGTCGCCGCCAACGGCGCGTTCATAAACGCCATTGCCCAGGTGGACGATGTCGCCTCCATCAGCGACTTCATGATGTACGAGACGTTCGCCGCTCCAGCCGCCCCCAAGTCCAATGACTACGCCGTGACCAACATCATCGGCGCGGCGGCGGCGCACGCGCGCGGTTACAACGGTTCCACCCAGATTGTGGCAGTGGCAGATACCGGTCTCGGCGGCGGCACTCCCACCACCGCCCACCGCGATATCAACGGACGCGTCGCCGCCATCTACAACTGGCCCGGCGTCAGCGACAGTTGCTGGTCCATCACTAACGACGGCGCCGTGGACGTGGACTCCGGTCACGGCACGCACACCGCCGGCTCGGTCTTGAGCGCGGGCGCGCCCAACGGCATTGGTAAAGGCACCGCGCCTGCCGCGCAACTGGTCTTCCAGGCGGTTGAAAACTGGGCGACCATGAAGGGCATCTGCGCGCTCTATTACCCCAACGGCTACTATCTCACGGGCTTGCCCAGCGACTTGAATCAGTTGTACCAGCAGGCATATAACGCCGGCGCGCGCGTTCACAGCAACTCGTGGGGCTCCGCCGCGGCGGGCGATTACACGGTCGAATCCGCCCAGTCCGACACCTTCATGTGGAACAACCGCGACATGCTCATCACCTTCTCTGCGGGCAACGAAGGCATAGACGCCAACAGCGATGGCGTGATTGACAGCGACTCGATGGGCTCCCCCGCCACCGCCAAGAACGTCCTGACCGTGGGCGCCAGCGAAAACCAGCGCAGCGACGGCTACCCCTGCGACACCAGTCTCTCCTACACCACCTGCGCCTCGCAGGGCGGCGTGAACAACATCTTCACCTGGGGCGCGGCGTGGCCCTCTGACTATCCCGCCAACCCCATCAAGGACGACGTTTCCGCCAACAACGCCGGGCAAATGGCGGCATTCTCCAGCCGCGGACCCACCGACGACAACCGCATCAAACCCGACGTGGTCGCCCCCGGCTCGTGGATTCTCTCCACCTACTCCGACATGTACCAGCAGGGCTACGACCCCTCGCCCAACCCGAAGAACAACGCCTGGCAGTACGACGGCTACGGCTTCCCCTACGACCAGTATTACAAGTACCTGAGCGGCACGTCCATGTCCAACCCGCTGACGGCGGGCGGCGCGGCAGTCGTCCGCGATTACTACAGCAAGGCTTACAGCATCAACCCCTCCGCCGCGCTCGTCAAAGCCACCATCATCAACTCCGCTGTGGACATGCTCGATGAGAACAACGACGGCGTCAACGACAACGACTTCCCCATCCCCAACGTTCACGAAGGCTGGGGGCGCATCAACCTCGACGCGGCGACCGACGGGACGATTCAGTTCGTGGATGAAGGAACAGGCTTAAGCACGGGCGGAAGCGCCACCTTCAACGTCACCGCCACAGGCGGACCGCTCAAAGTCACCCTCGTGTGGACCGACTATCCCTCCACCGACACCGCCGCCATCAACCTCGTCAACGACCTCGACCTCACCGTCAGCGGACCCAGCGGCACCTTCCGCGGCAACGTCTTCTCCGGCGGCTGGAGCGCAACCGGCGGCACGGCAGACCGCCGCAACAACGTCGAGAACGTCTACATCCAGAACCCCGCCGCGGGAACCTACACCGTGACCGTCAGCGGCTACAACATCCCCAACGGACCGCAGAAATTTGCCCTGGTTGTGGACGGCGGCTCGCTCGGCTCCGGACCTACGCCGACTCCTGCTCCCACCAACACGCCCACCAACACCCCCGCGCCGACGAATACCCCCGCCC